>NZ_CP076723.1:4007500-4307500 GCF_018986915.1 Geomonas oryzisoli | reverse complement strand
GTGAAGCCTGACCAACCGAGGTTCATGCCGTTTTTGAACAGCGGAATGACCTGGTCGACGGTGGTGATCCGGGAGTGAAGGCTGGACTTTCTGATCCTGTTGTGCAGTTCGGACATTAATCTGGATCCTCCTGAAATGATTTCATTCCGCTGTCATGGCGGAAAAGCGGGTATCGAAGCTACGCGCGACGATGTCGTAATTCGAACGATCGTTCGAATACAACATAACAGTACGTCGTTTTATTTGCAATAGAATTGGTATTTCGCGAGGAATTTTGCTAATGTCTTGCCCGGTCGGCATCACGCGGGTGGGGTTTGGTCGATGGAAAAGACGGATTGCAACAGGAAGCTATTGGAGGTGGCCACGCAGCTCTTCTCCGAGCGGGGGCTGCACGGGGTCAGCATCAGGGAGTTGTCGCAGGCGGCGGGGACCAGCATCTCGATGATCTCCTACCACTTCGGGAGCAAGGAAGGGCTCTATTCGGCGGTGCTGCAGCAGCAGTTCGCCTGTTTCGCCGAGATCCATGCCATCAGGCAACGGGTGAGCGATCCCGTCGAGATGGTGGAGAGTTATCTGCGCTGGACCTTCCGCAGGCACCGGGACAACCCGTACCTGCTCCGGTTCTACACCAGCGAGCTGACCAACCCGACGGCGTTTTTCAGCACGCTGGTCATGCCGGTCATCGACGAGGTGATCGTAATCATGGCGCAGGCCATCGAGGAGGGGAAACGGCAGCAGAAGTTCCGGGAGGATGTGGACCCGACCAACGCGGCGCTGGCGCTGGCGGGGATGGTGAATTACTTCTTCTTGAGCAGCCTGGCCACCGAGAACCTGATCAGCCACTCGCCGGAGCGCGACGAGGAACTGGTGCAGCAATACCTGAAGATCTTCACCAGCGGGGTGGGTGCCAGCTGAGGGGAGGGGACTGCCTTATCCTTCGAGAATGGCACGAACCTTTAGGATGACTTCTTCGAGCACTTCCCTACTTGCCCTGCCGCCTTTCTCTGCTCGCCGTACTTGCCAGTCCAATGATTTCACCTGGTCGGCCAATATGACGCCCCGGACAGTGGTAACCCCAGCAACTGCCACCTCGAACGGGTAGCCCTTTACCTGTGAGGTGATCGGGCAGCAGAGCATGAGGCTGGTTTTCTTATTATAGTTGCGCGGCGACAGCACGAACGCTGGGCGCCGGCCGGCATGCTCGTGCCCCGCCTGAGGATCGAAATCAAGCCATACCACCTCTCCTCTGTCGGGAACGTAACCCATCGCTGTCATAGCAATTCCCTGCCGACAGGTTTTCCGCTACTTACCTCCGAATGCAGATTTTCCTCGTTGATTCCATCAAGGAGGGCGTCCAGCGAAAGACCCTTGTTAACGATCGGCTTGATGACTATGTATCCCTCCTGCCTGGTGATTTCTACCGGGGAATCCGCTTCGATACCACACTCTGCCGCTATTGACTTCGGCAAACGCACTGCCAGGCTGTTGCCCCACTTTTGCGCTTTCGCTACCATGTAGCTCTCCTTTCTTCTGACTCCCACTAAGAGCGAGTGTAGCAAGGTATCTACAATGTATCAATAGGTCAGGAAAGATTACTGTTTTGCAGGAAGCTTGTGGCAGTCGACGGTGCAGCGGTCGCAGCCGCCGGGGCAGGGTTCGAGGTGCACCAGGATGTGGCTGTAGGGGAGACGACGCTCGATCTCGGCGGTGATCTCGTGGCTTAGTGTATGGGCGGCTTCCACGGTCATCTGGCGCGGGACCACGAGGTGCATGTCGACGTAGCGGATGTGCCCGGACTTGCGGGTGCGCAGCTTGTGGTACTCGATCAGGTGATCGCGGTACTGCTCCAGCACGTCGTGGATCACCGCCTCTTCCTCTTCCGGCAGTTTCACGTCCAGTATGTGGAAAAAGGCGCTCCTCGTCAGGTCCCAGGCGGCCTTGATGATCATGAGCGCGACCACGATGGCGACGATCGGGTCGAGTATCGGGATCCCGGTGATCTTTATGGCAACGAGACCGCCCAGGACACCGGCGGAGGTGTAGACGTCGGTGCGCAGGTGCAGGGCGTCGGCTTCCAGCGCGACCGAGTCGGTAGCGGCGGCGACGTTCAACAGGTGCCGGGAGACCAGGTAGTTGGCGAGCGCCGAGACGGCCATGACCGCCGCACCCAGCCCGAGCCCCTCGATTTCCACCACACCGGTGCGAAGCTTTTGCACGGCCTCCCATATGATGTAGAAGGCGGCGCCGAAGATAAGGACGGCCTCGATGGTGCCGGCGACGTTCTCGATCTTGCCGTGCCCGTAGTGGTGGTCTTCGTCCGCGGGCTTGCCGGACTCGCGCACCGAATACCAGGCGATGCCGGCGGCCACGAGATCGACGCCGGAGTGCACCGCCTCGGACAGCACCGACACCGAGCCGGTGATCATGCCGACGGTCAGCTTGGCAACGACCAGCGTCGCATTCGATGCCACCGAAACCCTGGCCGCTCGCCTTTTCAAGACGTCGTGTTCCGCTGAAACCATGTTCCCCTTTCCCCATCGGTGATAGTGCCCCGCGGCACTAAAAAAGGCCCCGGAATTCCGTGGCCTTTTTGCTTAGCGCTGGTACCGCTACCGGTACGACGATTCTATACAACTCTGCCAGTCACATGTCAACGTTTGTCGAGGATCTCTCTGGCCCGCTCGATCTGGTTTGGGAACAGGTCCTCGGGCACGGCTTCCTTGCCGGCTGCCTTGCGCACGGTGTAGCGCGCACACGCCTCGAAGTTGTCGGTGCAGTACATCATCTTGAAGACGTTGCTGGTGGAAGGCATGTTGGCCATCTGGTCATTGAAGAAGATACATCCGGACAGAAGCTCGCAATCAGGCATCACTCTCCTCCTATCTAGTTTGGCAGTCTGCAGTCGACGCGGGTCGTGCCTATGATCGACCGCACATTAAAGTCACACAACGTGTGCGGGAATATATACCCTTGCCGCAGTCACTGCAATAGGATTTTTCTTAGGTAGGGGGCGGCTCAGGAGTATTTCGGCACGCGGCGGGCGCTGATCAGGCTGGCGAGGGTGACGGAGCCCAGAATCAGCGCTCCCCCTGCCAGGGTGTTGGCGGTAGGCGCTTCACCGAGGACCAGGAAGACCCACACCGGGTTGAAGACCGGCTCGATGACGGCGAGGAGGTTGGCGGTGATCGCCGAGATGCGTTTTATGCCGTAGGAAAAGAAGAAGGCGGCCAGGCCGATCTGCACCACGCCGAGGATGAGGATGCTGCCGACGGACTTGGCGGTGAAGACGGGCATGGGGAGGAAGAGGGCGATGGAGAGGGCGACCAGCGCGGCCACGGCGTGGGAAGCCATGAACGACTGCAGCGGGTCTCCCTCCTTTTGCATCCGGGTGAAGATGAACATGAGCGAGAAGGTGAAGGCCGAGGTGAGGGCCATAAGGTTGCCGACGAGCTGCCCCGGAGAGAGACGGTCCAGAAACAGCACCACCATGCCGACCAGGGTCATGAAAAGGGCGAGCACCTGTTCGCGGTACAGGTGCTCCTTCAGAAAGATCACGCTGAAAACGGCGGTGAACACGGGGGCCAGGTACTGGAGCAGGATCGCGTTGGCAGCGGTGGTGGTCTTATTGGCGGCGACGAAGAGGAGCATGGTGGCCGCGTTGGCGAGGGCGGCGCCGAGAAGCGCGCCGGACCACTTGAGACGCACGGTGCCCACCAGGGCGAACAGGAACAGGAAGGCGATCAGGCTCCTCAGTCCGGCGATGAGAAAAGGATTCCAGTCCAGGATCTTGATGAACAGTCCGGCGAGGCTCCACAAAAAGCCGCAGACGACCATGGCGAGGGCGCCGGAGAGGGCAGGTGAAAATCTGGTTTCCATGACGCGACAGGGTAAGGTACGGCTCGGGGGATGTCAAAGGGTAAATGGGGTTGGTGGCTGAGGCGAGGCGGCGGCTGAGGCGCACAGGCAAAAGCAAATCCCCCCTGACCCCCCTTCGCAAAGGGGGGTCAGGGGGGGCTCGGATGACGCTGCGGTGGGGACGTTACTGGGGGGGAGAGAACTGATGGGTGGGCTGGGAATACTGGGAGTGATGGGAGTGATGGGAGTGATGGGAGTGATGGGAGTGATGGGAGTGATGGGAGTGGATGCTGGAGTGGATGCTGGAGTGATAGATGGAGTGATAGATGGAGTGAGTGGTAGGAGTGGTAGGAGTGGTAGGAGTGGTAGGAGTGGTAGGAGTGGGCTGCGGGGCTCGGGGGGGAGCGGGGGCTCCCCCTCTGTGGAACTGCCTCGTACGTTACTTGGCGGGTTCCTTCTGTCTTTGAATGATGGCACTCTTGTCACCGTAGACCACGGTACAGTCGGTGCTGAAGGGGAAATACCAGGTGCCGGTTTGGCCGATGAGTTCGACGTTGTTTATGCCACCCTTTCTGGCTGCAGTCAGTATCGAGCCGTCGCCGAAGAGGGGGATGACATAGAAGATGTTGAAGGTACAGGCCTCTCCTCGTTTCATCTGATTCAGATCGAGGAACTTGATGTTTTCGACTCCGACCGGTGTGTTGTCTGCGTAACGCAGAGTTTTTGCGAGGTCGTGGGTAGGAAGACAGCCGCACAGACCAGCCAGTACCAGTACTACCGCCCCCAGCCTTTTCATAGCGCCTCCTTTTCCAACTTTTTATGAGTGACCATGCATATTAAATAGTACTTCGCAGTCACTTTGTGACAATGATTATAATCCTTCAATGTACTGTGGGCTGACAAAGCCGGCAGCGCGATTTCCATTGGTTGCCGGGAGCAAAGCGGCTACAATCGCTGCCGGGCCGGGCGGCGCGATGCCGACGGCTCCGTGGAGGCGGCAGATGCATGAAACAGTAACGATGCCGGCAGTAGCTGGTTTCCGGCACATCATCCTGGATTACTACCGTGCCCACGGGCGGCGCCTTCCCTGGCGCGAGACCCGCGACCCCTACGCCATCCTCGTCTCCGAGATCATGCTGCAGCAGACCCAGGTGGAGCGGGTGCGCGAAAAGTACCTCCAGTTCCTGGCCGTGTTTCCTAACTGGCGGGAACTGGCCGAGGCGGAACTGTCCCGGGTGCTGGAGCTGTGGCAGGGGCTTGGGTACAACAGGCGCGCGGTTTCGCTTCAGTCGTGCGCCCGTGCCGTCTGCGAACACTTCGCGGGGACACTCCCGCACGAGGTGGCGCAACTCGAGTCGCTGCCGGGCATCGGCCCGTACACCGCCCGCGCCGTCGCCACCTTCGCCTTCGATACGGCCACTCCCTTCATCGAAACCAACATCCGTTCCGTTTTCATCCACCATTTTTTTGCCGATGCCGAGGCGGTGCGCGACGCGGACATCCTCCCCCTGGTGGAGCTCACCCTGGACCGGGATAACCCTCGTGACTGGTACTATGCACTGATGGATTACGGGGCCATGCTCAAGCGCAGCGGGGTCAATCCAAGCCGCAAGAGTGCGCATCACGTACGCCAATCGCCCTTTAGAGGCTCCAACCGGGAACAGCGCAGTTTGATCCTGAGGGCGATCCTGGCCGAGCCGGGGATCCCGCTGGGGCGGCTGGAGGAACAGATCCCCCTTGTGGGTAAACTGCTGGCGCGCAACCTCGAGCAGCTCGAGCGGGAGGGTTTCATCCGGCAGGAACGTGACAGATTTTGGGTCCGCTGACACAGCATCATTTGATACGGCGCCTGGCGTGACGGTTGCAAAAGAAACCCGCCAAGGTAGACTAGTTTCTTCCGCGAATGCTCCTGAATGCTTCGACTGTTACGATAACTCCCATTGTGTAGGTGCTGCTACAGTTATACTTCCGCGTAGTGTCAGTCCCATCCGGGCTATGAGTTGGTAGTGACCGTGTACTGAAGGAGGGAAGTGTGGGCGAAGCCAGGACAAAGAACCTGAAGGTCGTACTGGCGCTTCTGCTCCCATTTTTGGCCTGCGCGGTACAGTGGCTTCTCTGGAATTTTCTGCAGCCTTTCGCCTATTTTCTCTTCTATCCAACCGTTTTTCTGAGCTCCCGGCTGGCAGGCAGGCGTGCAGGTGTCGCGGCTACCGTGATCTCGGCACTCCTCGCCGTCTACCTTTTCATCCCGCCGCATTCCTCGTTCCGGCTCGAGAGTAGCCAACTGCTGTCCGTACTGATCTTCGTGGTCGTCGGGATCTTGTTCGCATTCTCCGAGCAGCGCCTGCGGCAGGCACGCGGCCGCGAAACCGATGCACGCAGGGAGGCGCACAGTTCCGGGGTGCAACTGCACGAGGCGCAGGCCAAGCTCCTGGAAATGGAGCGGACACTGGCAGAGGAACGGCTGCAGGAAAAAGAGGAACTGTTCCGCATCATGTTCATGGAGTCGAGCGTCGGTAAGGCTCAACTGGACCCGGATACCGGCCGGTTCCTCAAGGTGAACACCTCTTTTTGCCGCATGACAGGTTATCGGGAGGCCGACCTGCTTGAGATGGATCTGGTGGGGGTGACCCACCCGGATGACCGGGCCGCCTGCCGCGACGCCCTCGGAAGCCTCTCTGTAAACGGGCTCACCGCGGTACAGGCGGAACTGAGCCTGCTGAGGGGGGACGGCGCGTCGGTGTATTGTCAGGCAACCCTCAACCTCCTGCACGGACGGGGGGCGCAGGGTGATTCGATACTGGCGATGCTCCAGGACGTTTCCGGCCGCCGCAGGGCGGAAGAGGCCCTGCTCAGGTCGGAAGAGAAATTTTCCCGCGCCTTTTCCGGGAACCCGGCGGCCATCGTCATGTCCCGCTTTGAGGACGGCGCGATCCTGGAGGTGAACGAGACCTGGGAGACCCTGACCGGCTATGACTGGGCAGAGGTGGTGGGCAAGCCGGGGCGTCACATGTGGCCCGACCCGAAAGCGGTACAGCGCTTTTTGGCGCAACTGCGCGAGACCGGAACGGTCAGGGGGTGGGAGCAGGAGTTTTACCGCAAAGACGGCAAAATATTCGTTGCCCAGCTCTCCTCGCAGCTCCTTCCCGTCGCAGGGGAGCAGGTCGTTCTCTCGACGCTGGTCGATATTACGCGGCTCAAGCAGGCGGAGGCGGCGCTCAGGGACAGCGAAAGCCGGTTCAGAGCCATCTTCGATCACGCCCCGGTGGCGATTGGCATCGGCCCCGTCGACGACGGGCGGCTCATAGATGTGAATCCCGCCTGGCTACGGCTTTTCGGGTTCCAGCGGGAGGAGGTGATCGGCCGGTCCACGATGGATCTCGGCATCTACCTGAACACGGAGGCGCGGGACCGGATTCTCGCGTCGCTGCGGCAGGGACAGAGCTCCCACCAGGAACTGCAACTCAGGCGCAAATCGGGGGAGGTGATCGATGTTCTCTATGCGGCTGACGTGCTGGAGCTCAACGGCGTAGCCTGCTTGCTGGTCCTTCTAAGCGACGTGACGGTGCAGAAACAAGCGGAGCGGGCCCTGCAAAAGAGCAGGCACGATTACCAGCACCTGTTTCAGAACATGCTGGAGGGGTTCGCGTCCTGCCGTATGGTCTGGGATGCGGCGGGCCTCCCCGAGGATTTCGTCTTCCTGAACGTGAACAGCGCGATGCTTGCTCTGACCGGCCTGGAACAGCTGGCGGGGATACGGGCCTCCCAGGTGATCCCCGGGGTGCGCACCTCCTGCGCCGAGTTGCTCAATGCCTGTGCCAGAGTGGCCCGGGCGGGGCAGTCGGAGCACCTGGAGAGCTTCATCGCCCCGCTGGAGCAGTGGTATGCAGTTTCGCTCTACAGCGTCGAATCGGGCTACTTCGTCGCCCTGTGCAGCAACATTACCGCACGAAAGCGCGAGGAGACGCGCCGCAACGCGACGGTCGAGCTGTTGCGCATCTGCAACGAGGCCCGGAACCTGAACGAGCTCATGTCGCGTACGGCGCTGTTTTTCCGCGAGCTGACCGGGTGCCAGGCCGTCGGCATCCGTCTGTGCGCGGGCGACGACTATCCCTACTACCAGACCGTGGGGCTGCCGGAGGACTTTCTCGGGGCAGAAGACGCGCTATGGTACCGCGACGACCAGGGGCGCCGGGCGCTGCGCTGCCTGTGCGGCGACGTCATCAGCGGGCTTTTGGGGGCCAGCGACGGGAGCACGCCGCACGGCAGCTACTGGACATCGAGCGGGATAGCTGTGCCGCCGGGGAGACCGGGAGGCCGCTGCCACGCGGAAGCGTTCCAGTCGTTTGCCCTGCTCCCTTTTCGCGCCAATGGCAAGATCATCGGCCTGTTTCAGTTCAGCGACCGGACGGCGGGGCTCATGTCCGCAGAAAAGGTCGCGTTGTACGAGGACCTGATCGACTACATCGCCATCTCCTTCTCCAAGCTCAAGGCGGACGAGGCGCTGCTCGAGGCGAGCCAGTACAACGAACAGGTGATAGCGGGCGCCCAGGAGGGGATCATCGTCTACGACCAGGAACTGCGCTGCCAGGTCTGGAACCCCTACATGGAGCAGTTTACCGGGATCCTGGCTCAAGAGATCCTGGGGCGGCATCCCCAGGAGTTCATCCCGGCCCTGGTGGAGAGCGGCATCGTGGAGCTGCTGGCCAAGGCACTAAAGGGGGAGGAGTCGCGGCCGGTCGACATGCGCTTCAGCGTTGAAAAGACCGGGCGCTCCGGCTGGGTGACGGACACCCGCGCCCCCCTGCGCGACGCACAGGGGGAGATCATTGGCGTGATCGCAACCGTGCGCGACATCACGGCAGAGCACCGCCTGGAAGAGCAGCTTCGGCAGGCGCAGAAGATGGAGGCGGTGGGGCTGCTGGCAGGCGGCGTGGCGCACGATTTCAATAACGTGCTGCAGGTGATCATGGGATACTGTTCGCTCCTTGCCGCCGACCCGAAGCTCGACGACCAGCAAAAAGGAGAGGTGGAGCAGATCCTGGTTTCGGCTGAGCGGGCGGCCCAGCTCACCAAGGGGCTGTTGGCCTTCAGCCGCAAGCAGGTCATGGAGCCCAGGCGGGTCAACCTGTGCGACATCGTGCAGCACGTGCAGAAGTTCCTGGTGCGCATCATCGGGGAGGACATCACGCTAAAGGTGGTGCACTGCCCGAAGACGGAACTGCCGGTGATCGCCGACAGCGGGCACATCGAGCAGGTGCTGATCAACCTGGCCACCAACGCCCGGGACGCCATGTCCAGCGGCGGCGAGCTCACCGTCGAGGCGGAGGTGGTGGAGGTGGAGGAACCGACCGAAACGCAGTTCGGACACCGGGAGCCGGGCAGCTACGCCTGCGTCATCATGACCGATACCGGCAGCGGCATGGACGAGGCGACGCGCAACAGGATCTTCGAGCCCTTCTTCACCACCAAGGAGGTGGGCAAGGGGACCGGCCTTGGGATGGCCATCGTCTACGGCATCGTCAAGCAGCACGGCGGTTTCATCAACGTCTACAGCGAGCCGGGCCGGGGCACGACCTTCCGGATCTACCTGCCGCTGGCAAAGGAAGGGACCACCGAGCCGACCGGGCAGGCGGAGCTCCCGCCGCCGCGAGGCGGTACGGAAACCCTGCTGCTGGCCGAGGACGACGTGGAGGTGCGCAAGTTGCTGGTCACCGTCCTCACCAGGTTCGGCTACCGGGTCATAGAGGCAGCGGACGGCCAGCAGGCGGTGGAGCTCTTCGCTGTGCATCGCGACAACATCGCCCTCGTGGTGATGGACCTGATCATGCCCAGGAAGAACGGCATGGAGGCGGGGGGGGAGATCGTGCAGCTCAAACCGGGCACCAGGATCCTGTATTCCAGCGGGTATACCTCAGACTTCATGGAGCGGCGCGGCATTCTGGAACAGGGGATCCAGCTGATCACCAAGCCGGTGCAGCCGGTACAGCTTTTGAGAAAGGTGCGCGAGATGCTGGACGCCTGAGGGGGGAATGCCGCGCCCCCGGTGGAAAAGGCCTATTGAGAAAAGGGATACGGGGTTCTATAGTTAGCTGATCTGGTGCCGCCCCGGCGGGCGCAGCAGCAACGACTGTTTGGCAGGAGGTACCGCATGACTAGGACATCGTTTGGCATAGCTCTCCTTGGCATCCTTTCCCTGGCGCAGGTGGCGGCGGCGGCTCCCGGAGATCCCGCCCCGGTTTACGGCGTCGGTGCGGAGCGGGCCATCCCCGGACGCTACATCGTCGTCTTCCGGCCCGGCAGCCCCGGACACGAGGTGAGTACCGCGGTGCAGGCGGCAGGCCGGCTGGGAGGTAAGGTGCACTACCTCTACACCGACGCGCTGCAGGGATTCGCGGCGACGCTCCCCGACCAGGCCCTGCAGGGGCTGCGCCACAACCCCAACGTCGAGTACATCGAACAGGACCAGACGGTTTCCATCGGCATCGAGACCGCCCAGCCGGTTTCGACCTGGAACCTCGACCGCATCGATCAGCACAACCTTCCCCTGGACGGCTTCTTCAACTACGTCAACAGCGGCGTCGGCGTGACCGCCTACGTCATAGACACCGGCATCCGCATCACCCACAACGAGTTCGGCGGCCGCGCGTCGATAGGGTACGACGCCCTGGGCGGCGACGGCAAGGACTGCAACGGACACGGCACCCACGTCTCGGGCACCATCGGCGGCGCACAGTACGGCGTGGCCAAGAACGTGACGCTGGTCGGCGTGCGGGTGCTCGATTGCTCCGGTTCCGGTACCGTCTCCGGCGTCGTCTCCGGCGTGGACTGGGTCACCGGACACAAGGCGCTGCCGGCGGTAGCGAACATGAGCCTTGGGGGGGGCGCTTCCCCCTCCCTGGACAGTGCCGTCAGCAACTCGATCACCAGCGGGGTGACCTACGCGATAGCGGCCGGCAACAGCAAGCAGGACGCCTGCCGCTATTCGCCCGCCCGCGTGCCCGCGGCCCTCACCGTCGGCGCCACCACCTCCAGCGACGCCCGTGCCTCCTACTCCAACTACGGCGCCTGCCTCGACCTCTTCGCCCCCGGCTCCAACGTCACCTCCTCGTGGTACAGCAGCGACTCGGCGACCGCCACCCTGAGCGGGACCTCGATGGCCACCCCCAACGTGACCGGCGTCGCCGCGCAGTACCTGCAGAAATACCCGACCGCCGCGCCGGCAGATGTCGCAACCGCTCTTAAGGGTGGGGCGACCGCGGGGGTGGTGGGGAACCCCGGCAAGAAGTCGCCGAACCTGCTTTTGTTCACCAACTACTGATGGCGCCTGCCATAGCTTGAAGCAGCACGGGCCGGCCGCGACAGCAATCGCGGCCGGCCTTTTTGTTGCCGGCTGCAGATAGGTTGACAGGGCAAGATAGAAGGTTGTATGGTGCAACTATATGAACGAGCTGACCGACTACAAATTGGACAAGTCGCTGGGGCACTTGGCCTCCCGTTTCTCCCGGATCGTCATCCGGCGCTTCAA
Organism: Geomonas oryzisoli; assembly: GCF_018986915.1. Taxonomy (NCBI): domain Bacteria; kingdom Pseudomonadati; phylum Thermodesulfobacteriota; class Desulfuromonadia; order Geobacterales; family Geobacteraceae; genus Geomonas; species Geomonas oryzisoli. The sequence goes on along the minus strand of NZ_CP076723.1, from coordinate 4,296,117 downwards.
CGCGGTGCTGCAGCAAAACGAGATGCCGATCACCTCGGAGCAGTACTCGCTGCTGGTGCAGCTTTGGGACTGCAACGGCCTGGCCCAGGGGGCGCTGGCGGAGAAGACCGCGAAGGACAAGACCACCATGGCACGCCTGGCGGCAGGACTCGAGGAGCGCGGGCTGATCGCGAGGCTCCCAAGCCCCAGCGATGCCCGGGAACGGCTCCTGTACCTGACCGACCGCGGCAAGGAGCTGATGGACCAGGCCACCGCTTTGGCCCGCGGCATCCTGGAAGAGGCACAAAAGGGGATCGATGCGGCGGAGCTGGAGATCTGCCGCGATGTCCTGCGCCGCGCCTGCAGCAACCTGCAGTAGCTTTTTTTGCCGCGATAGTTGTACTGAGCAACTTTTCTGGCAAGCGAGGTTTCACCCATGGTTTTCGCCAAGACCGCAGCAACGATCCACCCGACCGAGATGACCCGGCGCCAGCTGGCCGTCTTCGTCCTCATCCTGGGCGCCTTGACCGCGTTCAGCGCCATGTCCATCGACATGTATCTCCCCGCTTTCCCGCAGATGGCGCGGGATCTCAAGGTGCCGCTCAGCACGGTGCAGCTCTCGGTGTCGGCCTTTTTGTTCGGGTCGGCGGCGGGACAGCTCTTCTACGGGCCGTTGGCGGACCGCTGGGGGCGGCGCCGGCCGCTGCTCGTGGGACTGTCGCTCTACGTCGCCTCGACCATCGGCTGTGCCATGGTGCACACCGGCAGCGGCTTGTTGATGTGGCGGGTGGTGATGGCGCTGGGCGGGGGCGCGGGCATGGTGATTTCCCGCGCGGTGGTGCGCGACCTTTACGACACCGCGGAAGCGGCCCGGATGTTTTCCCTGCTCATGCTGGTCATGGGGCTTGCGCCGATTCTCGCGCCGGTAGCGGGGGGGCAGCTGCTATTGTTATGCGGCTGGAGGGGGATCTTCGTCTTTCTCGGCGTCTTCGGCCTCGCCTCGCTCCTGGCGGCGGCGGTCGCGCTGCCCGAGTCGCTCCCGGTGGAGCGGCGCATCCGGCGCAGCGCTTCGGACATGGCCAAGGTGTACTGGCACCTTATGAAGAATCGTCACTACCTGCGCTACGCCGTGGCCTTGGGGTGCGTGGCCGGGGTCAACTTCTCCTACATCTCGGGGGCCCCCTTCGTCTTCATCGAACTGCACGGGCTTTCGCCCCAGTTCTTCGGCGTCTTCTTCGGCGTCAACGCCTGCGGCCTGATCGGTGCCTCGCAGATGAACCGGCGCCTGTTGCGCCGCTTCTCGCCGGGGGCAATCGCCCGCAGCGCCTTCATGGTGGCCGGTACGGCGGGAATCCTGCTCATCGCCGTCACGGCGACCGGCTTCGGGGGCTTTCCGCTGCAGATGCTCTTCATCTTCGTCTGCCTCTGCATGACCGGGCTCCTCTATCCCAACATCACCGCGCTGGCGCTGGCCCCCTTCGACAAGGCGGCGGGGAGCGCCTCGGCGCTGCTGGGGACCATCCAGTATCTTTTGGGAGCTTCGGGTGGGGCGCTGGTGGGAGCCTTCCACAACGGGACGGCGCTCCCCATGACCGGTACCATGGCGCTGTGCGGCACGCTCGGCTTTGTCGCGGTGCTGGGGGCGGGACGGGGCAAGGGGCAGCCCTGACCAGGTGCGAACCCGGCGGGATCGCGCCCTGCGGGGGGCGAAGCCGGGCTACGTGGTCTTGAACTCTTCCGTCGGGCAGCAGTAGTAGTCCCTGCTGCACCAGATCATGACCTTGGTGCCGGGGCTGGGCGGGGTGTCGCTGTCGATGGCGAACTGGTGGTTGTCGCACAGGACCGTGCCGTCCTGGCGCACCTCGGCGAGGTAACGGCCGTAGAACAGCGGGGTGAGCGCCGGGGGGAAGATTTCGCGTAACTCGATGAGACGGTAGATGTGCATCTAAGACTCCAGTTGATCCTGCTCTGCTGTACCCGTATCGGCATGCCTTCGATTTTATTAAATCCCCCCTGGCCCCCTTTTCGTAAAGTGCGGGACCTTGATAGAAAAAGGGCGCCCCGTTCACGGGACGCCCTTTTTCCATTCTTAGCTGCTGTTGCTACCTGAAGATAAGCTCGTCCACCCGTCCCGTTCTGCACACGGAGGCTGCCCCTTTCCAGAAGGCGGGGCGTTCCTCAGTGGGCGCCGTTTTGCTGGCTCTTGGCTACCAGGTAGTAGACGATCCCCAGGATGAGCAGGGTACCGGCCAGGAAGGCCTGGGTCTCCAGGGCGTCGTGGCGCAGGGTGGAGATGAGGATCTCCCGGATCAGGGCCACGATGATCACCCCGATGAAGATGAGGATGTTGAATTTGCCCCCCTTCAGCGTCTTGATCTCGTTGTCCATCAGTTCGATCATCATCCACAGTATCAAGAGGGAGCCGAGCGCGGAGAGGATCCCCTTCTCGAAGTCACCCCGGAAGATGTGGACCAGGTCCCAGAAAAACAGGGTGACCACCGAGAGGGAGACGCCGGTCAGGGCGATGACCAGGATCAGGTTGAGACCGTAGGTGAAACGCTCGGCGGCGTGGATCAGCTTGGACTCGATCTTGTGCGAGACGAACACCTTGCGCAGTTCCTCCTCCTGGTAGGAGGTGCTCATGATGTCCAGGTTGATGTCGAGGATCTTCTCCACCGCGATCCGGTACTTGCGGCGCACGGAGATGTCCGGGAAGTTCGCCTGCAGCATCTCGATCAGGAAGCGGCGCACCACGTTCATGGCGGCGTTGACGTAGTGGGCGCTCACCTTGATGCGGACGTGCGCCTGCCCGATGGACTGCAGGGTGAGCATGTACTCGTTGTCGTAGCGCCCGCAGAAGAGGGAGAGGAACCACTCGGTGTGGGTTCTCTTGAGCCGCGCCAGGTCCTTGGGGTCGCGCAGGAAGACGGCGGTCTCCGGAATCTTCAGAAGGTAGGTGTAAAACTCCTCGACCATCGCCTCGCTGCTGCTTTGCGCCAGGGGAAAAAGCTCCTTGAGCATTTCGGCGTCTGTATCTGAAAAGTAATAGTGATTCTTTATTTCCTGCATGGTAAGCATCAATTCTCTCCTGCAACAGCTCGGGCTGTTGTTTATGACAGTAGCCACTCCCGAGAAACGGGCGACAACCAATGCTAACACACGGTGATCCTTTTGCCATGAGCGTATACGCGGACGAAAAAAGGAAAAGAGAAAGGGAAAGGCAAAGAGAAAGGGAAAGGGAAAGGGAAAGGGAAAGGGGACAGGCACCTGCGGAGCCAGTCCCCAAGTCATCGATGCTGCCGGCGGAATCAAACCCGGCGGGTCATTCCTCCGCGGCAGAGGTGGAGCAGAGCAGCGAGAGAAGCCAGAAGGAGAGGGCCATGACGGCGTAGCCGGCGGCCAGGTGCCAGACGATGGGCTGCGGCGGGGCGAGGGGGGAGAACATGGCGCCCGAGGGGAGCGGGGAGTGGATGATGCCGCACAGCGACAGCGCGGAGCAGAAAAGGAGGTAGACGGCGGCCTTGCCGGGGCGGTGGTCCAGCACGTTGGCGAAGGCGGCGCCCCACAGAAGGGAAGTGACGATGAAGCCGTTACCGAGGATCACGGTGGCCTGCCAGGTGGCGCGAAGGTCACCGGCGAGGTCGGCGGAGCTCTTGCCCAGTCCGGCCAGCATCTGCCCGAACTCGATGGTGGTGAGGCAGGCGATCACCGGGATGAAGGAGATCGCCACCGCGCGGTAGTGCCGCTTGGGTGTTGCTTCGAAGGCCTGCGCGGTGATTTCGATGCCGATGAAGATCAGGATCGGCGCCACGGCAGCTTCCGGGAGCAGCCCCACGAAAAAGGAGAGGTAGCCGGAGACGGCTGCGAAGCCGATGAAGAGCGCGGTGGCGATGGTGTAGCCGGCGCGTCCCCCCATGTCCTTGTAGGCGGGATGGCCGATGTACGGGCAGGACTGCATGACGCCGCCGCACAGGCCGGCAGCCAGGGTGGCGAATCCCTCCACCAGGAGGATCTCCCGGGTGTCGTAGTCGTCGCCCGCCACCGCGGCGCTCTCGGTGACGTCGACCCCGCCCACCACCGTGGCCAGCGCGAAGGGGATGGCGAGCGGCAGGTAGGAGAGCGCCCTCGGTATTCCGGGGAGGAACTCGAGTGTGGGGAGGGGGAGGTAGAAGGCGGGCTGTGCTGCCTGGAGCAGAGGGTGCGCCCCGCCCGGAAGCAGACCCAGGCTTCCCATGAGGTAGTAGGCGACGGTCCCGCTCAGGATGCCAGCCAGGGCGCCGGGCATGCCAAGCGGGAGCCGGAAGCGGGCCAGCAGCGAGATGAAGACGATGCCAAGCGACAGAAAGCCGACCACCGGCGATGAGAAGAGCTTCAGGAAGGGAAGGTAGGCGATCAACAACAGCGCGACGGCGGCGATGCTGCCCAGAAGTCCCGCGCGGGGGATGTTCCTTCTCAGGGCGGGGCCGCAGAAGGAAACCGCGATCTTGAATACCCCCATGAGCACGATGGTCGCCATGCCGACCTGCCAGGTCAGGTGAGCGTCCCTGGTGGCCAGGAAACAGGGGCCGAGCACGCCGAAGGCCATGCCGAAGGTCGACGGGGTGTCGAGCCCGAGCGGCATCGCGGTGACGTCGCTGCGCCCGGTACGGCGGGCCAGGCGCCAGGCGAGCCACGAGTAGAGCAGGTCGCCGAAAAGAACGCCGACGGCGCTGCCGGGAAGCATCCGGGACAGGACCAGGTCGCGCGGCATCCCGAAGACGCCGGTGAGGATGCCGGCCATGATGACCAGGCCGGACAGGTTGTCCAGCATGAGTCCGAAGAAGGCGTTGACGTCGCCGGCACCGAAAAGCATCGCTTGTTTTCGTTTCATGGGGGGCATCTCCTCCAAGGCGCCAACGTTGCCATAGCACACGGTTCTTTGCAAGATCAATGTGCCGGGGAGTGGGGAGTGGCGACCCAGGTGGTGCGTCAATTACCCCAATACCTCCGGCGGGCGGCTCTAAACTCTTGGCCCGGGTTAATCTTGCGCAGGTGCCGTCGCCGCATACGGTCCTCTTTTGCTAATGATTACAGTAGTAAAAGTGCTGCAGGTTCTGTGGTTGCCCCTCTCGCCGCGCTGAAACGGGATCTTGGAACAGTTGTTGCTAATTTGTAGGTGCTCAGGATCATTTCAGAAACACCTAAGGACTATAGTCAACACGATTCCTGAAAAGGACAAGAAAATGGAAAAGCAAGAAATCAATAACGCGATCACTGAACATGCCATGTACAAGTTCAAGCTGAACGACCTGATCTGCAAGGGGCAGCTGGAAGACCACAAAGGCCCCTGCACCGAGACCGATTGTCAGTTCGGCAAATGGTTCTATGACAGTGCCGTTTCGTCCCGCCACCGTTCCTCCTACTTCTATAAGCAGGTCAAGCAGCTCCACGGCGAGTTCCACCAGATAGCGTGCAAGGTGGCCGGGCTGGCGGTCGAGGGGAACACGGACGAGGCCAGGAAGATGATGGACTACGACGGCGAGTTCCAGCAGGCTTCCAACAAGCTCATGGAAACGCTGATCAGATGGCGAGAGATGGTCTGACCAATTTTGTACGCTGTTTAATTAGATCAAAAAAAGGTGAACTGCGCCGAAAAACGTGCTAGTTTTACGCCGCTTTTGAAGCGGAAACGTTTGACAAGGTGAGTCGCGCCCGCAAGGGCGCAGCGGTTCGTCTCCTGCGCTGTATCCCCCTTTAGCAGAGCAACCACCCCCAGCCTGCGACTTTCCCCGAAAGAGTGCCCATGTCGACTAAATGGTACGGCCCCCGCTGCCCGTCACGGCAGCGTTGCGCCCGTTGCCGCGCCGTTGACGATTCCCCCTGTAGTGCGTTTTTCAGCTACCGCCAGGTAGTCAGCATGTACCACAAAGGAGAGCACCTTGAAGAAGAGATCGATCCGTAGCGCCCTGTCCACCGGCTTCAAAGCCCTGGCCCTCGCCGCCCTGCTGCTGGCGCCTTTCGCCGCCCAGGAGGCGCATGCCGGCATGACCCTCTGGAACGAGACCAACATCCAGACCCTGTGGGGCGGGCAGTTCAAGAACCCCTTCACCGGCACCAAGGGGACCCAGTCCACCATCACCATCGAGCACGCCAACGCCTGGAAGTACGGCGACAACTTCCTCTTCTTCGACGTGACCAACGCCGAGAAGGAGAACACCGGCATCTACGGCGAGCTCTCTCCGAGGCTCTCCCTCGGCAAGATCACCGGGCGCGACTTCTCCGCGCCGTTCGTGAAGGACGTCCTGGTCGCCGGCACCCTCGAGATGGGGCAGGGCTTCCGCAACTACCTGTACGGCGTCGGCCTGAGCCTCAACCTTCCCAAGTTCAACTTCGCCGACCTCAACGTCTACGTGCGCAACGACCCGAAGCAGGCCGGCAGCACCTACCAGGTGACCCCCTGCTGGCAGCTCCCCTTCACCGTGGGTAAGGCCAACATGATCTTCGAAGGCTTCACCGATATCGCCGGCAGCGAAGGGAACCTCGCGTTCAACATCGACGCGCAGCCCCGCCTGCTGCTGGACCTGGGCAAGTTCTGGGATGCCCCGAACAGCGTCTACGTCGGCACCGAGGTGATCTACTGGCACAACAAGTTCGGCGTCAAGGGCGTGAACGAGTTCGCGCCGCAGGCGATGCTGAAGTTTGTGATGTAGCGGGAAACAATGGACAATTGACAATGGATAATTGACAATTGACCGCTTCGGCGGTGCCGCGACCAGCGGCGCAGCCGGGTTTCAAAAGGAAATGGGAAGGGGCCGGGATATCGACGGCCCCTTTTTTCATGTCCTAGTTTCTCATTGGAAGCCTTGCCAACCCGGCCGGGGCACGCTAGAGTCTCCCTCATGCCCGAAAGCGTCCGCCAACACTACGAACTTTACCCCTACCCGGATTACCCCCTCTTCGCCTCGGTGCGGCGCCGCGACACCTACGCCAACAACCTGGACGCCCTCTGGGCACTGTTCAACGGGGAGCTTCCGCCCCCAGCCGCGCGGCGCATCCTGATCGCCGGCTGCGGCAGCTTCGCCCCCTATCCCTTTGCGCTCGCCAACCCCGACACCCCCGTCACCGCGCTGGATCTCTCCCGCAACAGCCTGAAGCGGGCGCGGCTGCACTGCCTGCTGCACGGCCTAACGGGGGTCGAGTTCCTGCCCGGTGACCTCTGCGATCCCAACTTGGCACCCGGCCCCTACGGCATGATAGATGCCTACGGCGTGCTGCATCACCTGGCGGAGCCGCTGGCCGGGCTGCGGGCGCTGGCGGCGCGACTTGCGCACGGGGGGATCGTGAGGGTCATGCTCTACAGCCGCTACACCCGGCTGGAGGAGGATTCCATCCGCCGTGCGCTGAGATTTTTGAAGGTGCGGGATCCGGAACAGGTGCGGAGGATGGTGGCCAGAAGCGGGAAGGATTCCAGGCTGAGGGGGTTCTTCGAGAGTTCCGACGAGGTGTCGAGCCGCTCCGGACTCGCCGACGCGCTGCTCCACCCCCAGGTGAAGAGCTACCGCATCGCGGAGATCCTGGATCTGGTCGCCGCCAGCGGCCTCGAACTGCTGCGTTTCGCCCACCGGGGGGCGCTGCCGGAGCCGGAGCGGGAGGTCGCCAGGATACGGGAGCTGGAGCGGGACAAGCGCGCACCGGGGAACTTCGTCTTCTACCTGGGGCGGGACGTGAAGGGCCCCTGCCGTGAACAGGACGGGGTGTACCGGCTCAATCCCTGCCTGGCCGCGGCGCTCGCTCCCTGGCGCCTGGCGCCGTTGCATCTTCCCGGGCGGCTCGGCCACGAAAATGCCGCCCTGGACGGCGCCGAGCGTCGCTTCCTGCGCCGCTTCCGCAAACCCGTCCCGGCGGCCGATCTCTCCCGCGCCGAACTGGTCAAGGCCGGCGATTACGCCGACCGGCTCTTCCTCATGCGCTGCCGCACCTGAGCGTCATTCCTGCCTGAGCACCATCCCTACCGCTCCAGCATCTCCCGCACCTTTTTCAGCAGCTCCAACGGACGCACCGGTTTCATGAGCAGCTCCGTCCCCTCTTCGATGAGGTCACGGCTCTTGATGATGTCCATGGTGTAGCCGCTGGTGTAGAGCACCCGGGCGGCCGGGTCGATGGCCCTGATCGCCTGACAGGCCTCTTTGCCGCTCATGCCGGGCATGATCATGTCCATGAGTATCAGCGAGATGGGGCCGGTGCGGCGGGCGTACTGCTCGATGGCGGCGGCGCCGTCGGCGGCCAGGATGACGCGGTATCCGGCGCCGGCCAGAATCTGCTCCAGCAGGGTGCGCAGGTCCGCTTCGTCCTCGACCACCAGGATGGTCTCGTGGCCCCCCCTCGGCTGTTCCAGGTCCCGTAACATCTCTTCGGCCAGGGGGCTGGTAGCGCTCAGCGGCAGGTAGATCCGGAAGGTCGTGCCGATGCCCGGCTCGCTGTAGACGTTGACGAAGCCCGCGTGCTGCTTGATGATGCCGTACACGATGGACATGCCCAGGCCGGTCCCCTTGCCCACCTCCTTGGTGGTGAAAAACGGCTCGAAGATCCTCTTCCTGGTCTGGTCGTCCATGCCCACGCCGGTGTCGGAGATGGAGATCACGGCGTAGGGGCCGGGCTCGCCGATGCCGTTGGCCTGGACGGAGGCGGCGTCGATCCGCTGCAGCGACGTTTCCACGGTGAGGAGCCCGCCGCGCGGCATGGCGTCACGGGCGTTGGTGGCGAGGTTGACCAGCACCTGCTCGATCTGGTTGGCGTCGATGTCGACCGGAAGGGGATGCCCGGCCTGCAGGGCTCTTAGCTGCACGTCCTCGCCGATGATGCGGGACAGGAACTTCTCCACGTGCCGGATCACGTCGTTGAGGTCGACGGTCTGGGTCTTGATCACCTGCTTGCGGCTGAAGGTCAGCAGCCCGGAGGTGAGCTGCGCCGCCTTGTCGGCGGCATCCATGATCCGGTCGACCTGCTCCCGGTGCGGCGCGGCCAGGGCCGCGTCGTTGCGCAGCATGCTGCCATACCCCATGATCACCATGAGGATGTTGTTGAAGTCGTGAGCCACCCCGCCCGCCAGCTGCCCGATCGCCTCCATCTTCTGGGACTGCAGGAGCTTTTCCTCGAGCTGCCTGCGCTCGGTGATGTCCTCGGCGATCCCCAGGAGGTAGCGTGATTTCCCATGCTCGTCCACCAGCGGGATCTTCTTCGTGCGCAGGATACGGTCGCCGGCGGCGGTGGTGATGACCTCCTCCGGGATCTCCACCAGCTCCCCTTGCTCCAGGGTCTCGTGGTCCTTGCTGCTGAAAAACTGCGCCTGTGCGGGGGGGAAAAGATCCTCGTTTTTCTTGCCCAGGATTTCGTTCCGGGAAAAGCCGAGCAGCTCCTCGCCGTACTTGTTGATGGTGATGAAGCGCAACTGCTGAGCATCCTTGGCAAAGACCATGGCCGGGATGTGGTCGACGATGTTCTTCAGGAACTCTTCGCTTTGACGCAGGGCCTCCTCGACGGCACGCCGCTGGGTGATGTCACGCGCCACCGCCAAGACGTAGGCGCGCTCCCTGAAGTGCATCCGGTTCAGCATCAACTCGGCCCAAAAGCTCCCGCCGTCATGGCAGTACAGTTCGGTGACGATCACGTCGCGCCCCTCGGCGTCCTGTTCGGAGCGGATCAGGGAAACGGCGGCGGGGGTGTCGTGCAGGTCGGAGAGGTCGAACAGGGATTTTTCCAGGAGCTCGCTGCGGCTCCAGCCGAGCTGCCGGCACGCGGATTCGTTGAGGTCGACGATCCGCCCGGTCATTACTTCCACCAGGAAGATGGCGTCGTTACTGTGGTCGAGGAAGGCCTTGAGGCGTTCCAGCTCCTCCAGGCGCTCCTGCAGCTCAGGGTAGTAGGTCTTGCGCATGGAGGTCTCGCCGAGCCCGGCGAGTTTGCGCTGCAGCGCTTCCAGCGCCTCCTGGGAAGAGTCCTCGGGGGAGTCCTGCGCCTCCTCGGATTCGGGGAGACGCGGATCAGAGGGATTCTTCATAGACGACCTCGATGTCCCTCTTGGAGGCGCGACGCGGGTTGGTGGCCATGCAGGGGTCCTTAAGGGCGTGCTCGCTGTAGAGCTTCAGGTCGTCCCGGCCGACGCCGACCTCCGCCAGGGTGCGCCCCACCCCTGCCTCCGCCTTGAGCTTGCGGACGTACTCCAAAAGGCGCTTCTTCTTCTGGGGGAGGGGGAGGCCGCGCAGGTCCAGACCGAAGGCCTCGGCGATCTTTTCGAAACGCTCCGGAGCCGAGTCGAAGTTGAAGTCGATGACGTGGTCCAAAAGGATCGCGTTGCATTCGCCGTGGGCGAGGTCGAGCGCGCCGCCGAGGCTGTGCGCCATGGCGTGGTTGGCGCCGAGGATCGCGTTGGAAAAGGCGAGGCCGGCCTGCAGGCTCCCCATCATCACCTGGCTCCTGAACTCCTCGTTGTCGAGGTTGCGGATGCTGGGGATGATGTTCGCGGACAGGAGCTTGAGCGCCTCCAGCGCGTGCAGGTCGGTCATCGAGGAACTCGCGGTGGAGACGAAGGCCTCGATGGCGTGGGTCATCGCGTCCAGTCCGGTGCAGGCGGTGAGGTAGGGATCCATGGTGATCAGCGTGACCGGGTCGATGAGCGCGATGTCCGGCACCACCGATTTGCTGATGATGGCGATCTTCACCCTCTCGCGCGGGTTGCTGATGATGGCGAACTGGGAGACGTCGGCGGAGGTGCCCCCGGTGGTCGGGATGCAGATGAGGGGAGGCATGGGGGACTTCACCATGTCGACCCCCTCGAATTCGAGGATGTGCTTGTGGTTGGAGGTGACGATGCCGATCCCCTTGGCGCAGTCGATCGGGCTGCCGCCGCCGACCGCGACCAGGGCGTCGCAGTGTTCCGCCTGGTACAGCGCCACTCCCGCCATGACCTCGTCCGCCTTGGGGTTGGGTGTGAGCGCGGTAAAGAGGACCCAAGGAACGCCGGCGGCGTCCAGACTGTCGGTGACGTCCTTGGTCCAGCCGGCTTTAACCACCCCCGGGTCGGAGACGACCAGTACCTTGCGGCCGCCGAGGTTTTTGGCGTAGCGTCCGGCCAACTCCCTGGCGCCGACGCCGAAGATGAATTCCGGAGCAAGAAACTTTCGAAGCTGCAAACCTTCCGCCATCTCCTATCTCCCTGATCGAACAGATCGCTCTGTCATAACATGAGTTAAGGGCAACCAATGTCTGGGCAACTTGTGTAGTGTAGCAGTATTTCGTGTTTTTTACCACGGGAAGACTGGATCAGCCTTAGTGGAGTCTAATCGGTCATCGCGCGGAAAACTTTAAGAAAAATGGGTGGCACCGATGGGGTTCCGGCAAATCGAGTGCAGATGCCGATGCGGCTGTGACAGCGGCCGCTGCTGTGGGAAAAAGCGCAGTCACCGTTACGATTCCCCTCATACATGGAAAGGCGTAGTCGGTCGATACATAGAGCTAACGCCGATGACGGCAGGGAAACAGGAGGCAAAAATGACAACCATTCGGGCCAAGATCATCATGAACATGGCGGTCATGTTGATAACCATAGCCGTGATCGCTGCCGTTGAATTCCGTACCATCGCCACCCTCGGCAGGATGCAGGATGAGGGCGCCCAGCGCTCGGATGCCGCGGTGCTGGCCAAAGAGGCCTCCATGGGTGGGCTCGCGCTGTACCGGGTCGTCGGCGATGCGGAGATCAACAGGGACCTGGAGCGCACCCTGAAGGTGTGGGAGGCCAAAAAGGCGGAAGTGCTCAAGACGATCGAGGAGAGCGCTGCCAGCGCAGATACTGCCGAGGAAAAGAGACTTTTCGCCGAGGTGAAAGGCTCCGTGGCCGGGGTGATCGGGACCTTCGAACAGAAGATGGTGCCGCTGTTGCGGGGAGGCGACAGCTCTGATCAGGAACTCCGTGCGCTGGATCGGCAGATCGAAGCGCAGGTGGAAAAGATAGAGTCCCAGATGGACAAGGTCACAGATTCGCTGGTCCGGGAGATGCGGCAGGCGGACCGGGACTTCGACGCGGAGCGCCGCAAGGCCCTGATAGAGGGTGGTGTGATCGGCCTGATAGGTGTCCTGTTGCAGACCGGGCTGGGGATCATGCTGCTGAAGGGGATCATGACGTCCGTGAACGCCATGCGTAACCTCTTGACCGCCGTGAGCGCGGGGGATCTTACCCGGCAGGCGGAGATTGCGACCAGGGACGAACTGGCCGAGACGGCCAGGGAGTTCAACGGCTTCGTGCTGAACCTGCAGGACATGGTGCGGCAGATCGCGGCAACGGCGGACGTGGTGGTGGCTTCGTCGGAGCGGTTGAGTTCCGGCTCGGAAAAGATCGCCGCTGCGGCTGAAGAGGTGGCGCAGCAATCCGCCACGGTAGCCACCGCCGGGGAGGAGATGTCCGCCACCTCGGGCGACATCGCCCAGAGTTGCCAGCGGGCCTCGGAAGGTGCCACCGTGGCCAGTCGCTCGGCCCAGGATGGGGCCCAGGTGGTGGAGACCACCGTTTCGGTGATGGGACAGATCGCCGCGAAAGTGCAGGAGTCATCGAGGACGGTGGAAAAGCTCGGGGAACGCTCGGACCAGATCGGGGCGATCATCGTTACCATCGAGGACATCGCCGACCAGACCAACCTCCTTGCCCTGAATGCCGCCATCGAGGCGGCGCGTGCGGGTGAACAGGGAAGGGGGTTCGCGGTGGTCGCCGACGAGGTGCGGGCCCTGGCGGAGCGGACCACCCGCGCCACCCATGAAATCGACGAGATGATCAAGGCGATCCAGAAGGAGACCAGGGCCGCCGTGGCGGTCATGGAACAGGGGGTGGGGCAGGTGACCACCGGGACGGCGGAGGCCGCACGTTCCGGAGAGGCGCTGCGGGAGATCCTGGAACAGGTGCAGGGCGTGGCCATGCAGGTGAACCAGGTGGCGACGGCAGCCGAGGAGCAGACCGCCACCACCGGGGAGATTTCCCGCAGCATGCAGCAGATCACCGAAACCGTGCGCCAGACCGCCTCCGGTGCCCACGAGTCCGCCGTCGCCGCCCACGAGCTCAACGGCAGCGCCGAGAAGTTGCAGCGCCTGGTCGGTCATTTCAAACTGTAGCCTACCTCCTCGGGCGCCCCGGCGGCTTTTGCCGCAAGGGGCGCCTGCCGCGAACCAACCGCTGTTCACCCCTCACATCCTGCAGCTGTTCACGCCCCATCCTGAACTTTCTGCGGTTCCGGCCGATCGTTCCGCCGGGGCCGGCGATACCCCACCGTCTCAGTAAAAAATAATATGAATCTAAGTATACGAAATCGCGTGCAAGCACGGCATGATGCGCTCCCTCCGGGAGCTTTCGAATAAGTAACTGCTAAATCTCCCACCGCCTGCACCGATATCCGGAGACATCGGTTGTCAAACAAGCGAACGGTAACAGGAATGGGAGGAGTAATGGATTTTTTCAGGGACTTGAAGATCGGAAAGAAGCTGTACTCGGTGTTTGCCGTCATCATCGTTCTGGTTACGGCGTTGGTTGCCGTGGCCTACATCAATCTCAGCTCACTCAGTGCGGCCAACAGGATGAACGTGCACACCTACCAGGTGACGGGTGAGGTGGGCAATATACTGGCCGCCCTGGTCAACATCGAGACGGGGGAGCGCGGCTTCGCCCTTACCGGCGAGGACAGGTTCCTCGAACCGCTCAACACCGGGAAGGCGGACTTCACCAAGGCATGGGAGGAGGCGAAGCGGCTGACCTCCGACAACCCCAAGCAGCAGGAGCGTCTGAACAAGCTGCTCCAGTCCAAGGAAGACTGGTTGAAGGTGGACGTGGACCCGCTGATCGCCCAGAGACGGCAGGCCTCAGGGAGTGCCGCGGCCATGGAAGGGGTGGTGAGAACGGTGCAGCAGGCGAAGGGAAAGCAGTTCATGGACGCCATGCGCGTGGTGCTTGCCGACATGCAGAAGGAGGAACTGTCGCTGCTTGCGGAGCGGATGAAGACTGCAGACACCCTGGAGTCGCGGACCAAGCTGATCCTGGTAGCCGGCGGCATCGCCTGTGCCTTCCTCGCCTTCCTGTTCGCCAAGCTGCTCGCCAACGCCATCACCAAGCCTTTGGGCAAGGCGGTCGAGGCGGCCAACAAGATCGCGGCGGGTGACCTGACCGCAAACCTGGAAACGGAGTCGGCGGACGAGTCGGGGCAGCTCCTGACCGCGCTCAAGGGGATGACCGAGCGGATCAGGGCACTGGTCGAGGACGCCAACGCACTGTCGCAGGCGGCGGTGGAAGGACGACTGGACACCCGCGCCGCTGCGGACAAGCACCAGGGGGACTTCCGGCGCATCGTGGTTGGGGTCAACCAGACCCTCGACGCGGTCATCGGTCCCCTCAAGGTCGCGGCCGAGTACGTCGAGCGGATCGCCAAGGGAGACATGCCCGCTCCCATCAGGGAGGAGTACCGCGGTGACTTCAACCAGATCAAGAACAACCTGAACCAGCTGATCGAAGCGATCGCCAACATCACCGCTGCCGCCAAGGAGGTCGCCGGCGGCAACCTGACCGTCCAGCTCACCGAACGTTCCGGCAACGACGAGCTGATGCGTTCCCTCTCCAGCATGGTGGCCAAGCTCTCCGCCGTGGTGACCGACGTCAAGGAGGCAGCGAACAACGTGGCGGGCGGCAGCCAGCAGATGTCGTCGGGCTCGCAGCAGCTCTCGCAGGGGGCGAGCGAACAGGCCGCCGCAGCCGAGCAGGCTTCCAGCTCCATGGAGGAGATGTCGTCCAACATCAGGCAGAACGCGGACAACGCGCTGCAGACCGAGAAGATCGCAGTCAAGTCGGCGCAGGACGCCCAGGAAGGCGGCAAGGCGGTGGCGCAGACGGTGCAGGCGATGAAGGATATCGCCGGTAAGATCTCCATCATCGAGGAGATCGCCCGCCAGACGAACCTCCTCGCGCTCAATGCGGCCATCGAGGCTGCCCGCGCCGGGGAGCACGGCAAAGGCTTCGCGGTGGTAGCGAGCGAGGTGAGGAAGCTGGCCGAGCGCTCACAGCGCGCAGCTGCCGAGATATCGGAACTCTCTTCCACCAGCGTGGAGGTGGCGGAGACCGCCGGGCAGATGCTGGACCGGATGCTACCGGACATCCAGCGCACGGCGGAACTGGTGCAGGAGATCTCCGCCGCCTGTAAGGAGCAGGACAGCGGTGCCGCACAGATCAACAAGGCGATCCAGCAGCTGGACCAGGTGATCCAGCAAAACGCCTCGGCCAGCGAGCAGATGTCCGCCACAGCCGAAGAGCTTTCCTCGCAGTCCGAACAGCTCCAGGTCACCATCGGCTACTTCAACATCGGCCAGGACCGGAGCGTGCAGAAACCGCGCTGGCAGGAGCCGGTGCATGAGGTGAAGGCCGCCAGGAAGGAAACCCCGGTGAAAACCAAGGGGGGCAAGGGGAACAAGTTGACCCACGCCGGCCAGCCCGGCGGTGTCGACATCAGTCTCAGCGATCTCGACCAGCAGTTCGAGGCATTCTAAACCGCCGACCTGGCACGGTAGCCCACCCACGGGCTGTCGCGCCAGGCACTGTATCTCCGTAATGACCCTCCAGCCGCTCCGGGCTGTTTTCTTCCGGGCCCGCCACCTTTGGCGGGCTTTCGTTTTTCCTGACGCCCTATATATCCAAGAATTTGAATTAGGTTTGACAATGGGTGGCAAAGCAGGTAGGCTTTGCTGCCCAAAGGCGTATACGTGAGAATTTTAATTATCTGTTGTCATGATTCGTGACGAATTTGTGACGTCATGACAATGATCACTGGTTATTACGAGATATAAGTTCGACAATAATAATTAACATTCTGATCGAAAAGGCAAAACCGGGGTAACCCGGTGGCGCAAAGCTACCTGTCCAGGGAAAGGCGTGCAGTAACGGGAGGAAGCCTTTACTGGAATGAGGGGCTGCCGAAGTCGGGTAGACAAAGCGAGCCTATCCCGTGGATGGGCTTTTGTCGTTTCTGAAAAACCAACTTTCTCACCAAGAGGAGGATTTCCTACATGAAGCAGTGCCTGACGCGAAAACCGTACCGTGCCCCTGTGATCCAGTTGCTGGCCGTGTGCGCACTACTGTTGAACCTGCTGACCGGGACGGTCCTGGCCGCTCAAGGCGACATCATCACCATAGCTGGTGGCGGGGTCGGTGACGGCGGCCTGGCCGTGTCGGCGGTGGTCGGGGCGAACAAGATTGTCGCCGATAATGCCGGAAACGTCTATATCGCGGACCAGGACCATCACCGGGTGCGGAAGGTCGCACCATCGGGTGTGATCACCACGGTGGCAGGAACAGGGACCCCCGGCAACTCGGGTGACGACGGTCCCGCCACGCAAGCGCGGCTCAACTATCCCATGGGGGTCGCGCTGGACGGCAACGGCAACCTGTTCATAGCCGATACCAACAACAACCTGATCCGCAAGGTGGACCCTTCCGGCATCATTACAACCGTCGCCGGGACCGGCATGGCCTCCTTCAGCGGCGACGGCCCCGCGCTCGCCTCCGCTTTGAACACGCCTGTGGACATCGTCGTCGATCCCTCCGGAGCGCTGATCGTCGCGGATCGCAGCAACTACCGGGTCCGGAAAGTGGCGGGCGGCATGATGACCACCATCGCCGGAGTCGGATGGTGGGGAAGCACCGGGGATGGCGGCCCGGCCACCGCGGCGTCTCTTACCTTCCCGAGCGGCATCGCAGTGGACCAGGCTGGGAACGTCTTCATAGCCGATGAGAGTAACCACAAGATCCGCATGGTCGGCACCAACGGGATCATCACCACCGTGATGGGTACAGGAGAACCAGGCTTCAACGGTGACGGCCTGAACCCGGCCATGACCCAGTTGCAGTACCCCAGGGGGGTCGCCTTCGACCAGCAGGGACGACTCCTGATCGTCGACTCCAACAACAACCGCATCCGCAGAATCGACACGGTGGGCACAGTCAGCACCGTGGCCGGAAACGGCGACTGGGGCTTCTCGGGCGACGGCGGACCGGCGACGGCGGCGGCGCTGCTGCAACCAGGTGGGGTCGCCTGCGACGGCAGCGGGAACTTGATCATCGCCGACACCGGCAACTACCGTATCCGTAGCGTGGACTTCCTGGGCAACATCTCGACCTTCGCGGGCAACGGCACCAATAGCTGGACCGGCGACGGCGGACCGGCCGCGAATGCGGCCTTCTACTGGGTCGGCTCCGTGGTCGCGGATCAGGCCGGCAACAGGTACATCGCCGATTCCGGCAACCACCGTATCCGCAGGATCGACGGCAACGGCATGGTCTGGACCGTTGCCGGCACCGGCGTCGCGGGTTATGGCCAGGATGGCATCCCGGCGGGAGCCACGACTCTTTCCAACCCGATAGGCCTTGCGCTCGATGCGTCGGGCAACCTCTACATCGCCGACAGCGGCAACAACCGCATCAGGAAAATAGATAGCGCCGGCATCATCACGACCGTCGCAGGCAACGGCGCGGCAGCCTCCAATGGCGACGGCCTGCCCGCTAACCTCGCGAGCGTGAACCAGCCGGTGGGGGTGGCGCTGGACGCGCTGGGCAACCTATACGTGGCCGAGTTCAGCGGCAACAGGGTGCGTAAAATCGACACCGCCGGGATAATCACCACGGTGGCCGGCAACGGCTTTCCTGACTACAACGGCGACAACATCTCGGCGGCCGCCGCCGCTATAGGCCAGCCCGGGAGCGTAAGCATCGACGCCGACGGAAACCTCTACATCGCCGATTCATACAACGCGCGCATCAGGAAAGTCGACCCCTCCGGCATCATCAGCACCGTGGCCGGAACCGGAGAAAAAGGGTACAGCGGTGACGGCTTGCCCGCAGTCGCCGCCGGTCTGGAAAACCCCCTTGGCGTGCGTGCCTTTAACGGCAGCCTTTACATCTCCGGTGGCAACCGCGTGCGCAAGGTGGACAGCCAAGGAGAGATCAGCACCCTGGCCGGCAACGGAGCCCCCGGCTTCAGCGGTGATTACGGCCCGGCGACGGCGGCTGCGCTGAATTTCCCGACTGCCGTCTGGATCGATCCTGACGGAACGGTGCTCATCTCCGATTCCGGAAACGGAAGAATTCGCCTGGTCTACCCCGGTGCCCCGGATACGGCGGTGCTCATCGACAGCGGTGCGAACAGTACCTCAAGCTACAACGTGACCCTCACCCTCACGTGTATGGGGGTTACCGGGGTCTGCGGCGGTGTCCAGCTCTCCAACGACGCCGCCACCTGGACCTCCACGATCCCCTTCCAAGCCACCATGCCCTGGACGCTGCTCCCGGGCGAAGGTGCCAAAACCGTCTACGTCCGCTTCGTCGACGATTTCAGCACCTGGTCCGGCGTGTACAGCGATTCCATTTATCTCGTTGGCGGCAACCCAGGCGTGACCATACAGGAGCCTGTGGCCGGAGGGGTCTACGGCAACGATCCGCTGCTCGTCTACAGCCTTTCCGGGCCGGTCGGTTCGGTCACGGTCTACGTCGACGGGACTGTCATGCCCAAGGTCTCCGGGGATCACCTGGGGCCACTGGCTGTTGGGCCGCACCAGGTAAGGGTCCAGGTCCGGGATCCTTACGGCGTGAGCATGGCTTTCGCGGAGAGTTCCTTCACCGTCGATGGAACCGTGGCCTTCGCGGACGATTTTGAGGGGGGCACGCTGAAGTGGGAGTCGGTGAACGGCCTGTGGCATCTGGCCACTCCCGGCTCGCTCTACCCCAACAGTCACAGCGGCGGCAACAGCATGTGGTATGGACAGGAACCGACCGGAAACTACGACGTGGGCGCAAACAGCGGCTGGATCGTTTCCACCCCGTTCACGGTTCCCGCCAGTGGCACCTTGCGCTTTTGGAGCTGGGAGCAGGTGGAAAGCAACGGCGACATGTACGACACCCGCAAGGTCTACGTCTCGGCGGAGGGAGGGGCCTGGGTCCAGGTGTACCAGTCCCTGGACGACAGTTCAGCCTGGCACCAGGTCGGGGTAGACCTCGCCCAGTTCGCCGGGAAGAGTGCGAGGCTCATCTTCGAGTTCAAGAGTGTCGACGGGGCGTCTAACGACTTCCGCGGCTGGTACCTCGATGACATCACCGTGAGCGGCGCCGCTGCGCCTCCTGTCGCGGCGGGCTACGAAGGGTTCGAATCGGGACTGCTGCAGTCACCGCCGTGGATCCCGGTGGGGGGGCAGCCCTGGAGGGTCGTTTCAGACTCGAGCCACACCGGGGCCTATTCCGCGCGCTCCGGCGCGATCGTGGACGGCCAGACTTCGGTCCTGGAAACCAGCGTCGATTGCGCTGCGGGAGACATGAGCTTCTGGTTCGCAGTCGAGTCCGAAAGCAATTTCGACTTCCTTACCGTCCAGGTCGACGGGGTGGAGCGGGGGAGGTGGTCCGGCTCTTACGGCTGGACCCAGGCCAGCATCCCCGTGAGCGCGGGGCCGCACACCTTCAGGTGGACCTACTTGAAGGACACCTCGGTTTCGGTCGGGCGCGACGCTGCATGGATAGACGATATCGTCTTCCCGACCGCAGGGGCGGTTCCGGTAGTGACGATGACGTCGCCGGTACAGGGCGCGGTCTACAAGGAGTCACCCCTGCTCTCCTTCAACACCACTGCATCGGCGGCGACCATATACCTGGACGGGATCGTGACGCCGCTGCAAAACGGCATGCCACTTCCCTCGCTCGCCGACGGCAGCCACACCGTTCGGGTCGAGTCGAGCAGTGCCGCGGGCATGGCAGCAGCTGAGGTGAGCTTCTTCATCGACGCCACGGCTCCAGTGGTGACCATCACGGCGCCGCTACCCGGGTCGGTGGTCGGCAACACCCCGGTCCTTGCCTACAGCGCCAACGAAGGCGGCACAGTGACCGTATGGATCGACGGCATCCAGACCGAGGCTCCCTCCGGCATGTCGCTGAAGTATCTGCCCGATGGCTCCCACACCGTCCACGTGCAGGAAGTAGACGCGGCGGGGAACATCGGTTTTGCCGAGAGCTCCTTCATCGTAAGGGGGGGGAGCGTGGCCACCAGCTTCATCGACGACATGGAAAGCGGTCTCGGCAAGTGGGAATCCGCCAGCGGCCTGTGGAACCTGGCCAGCCTCGGTTCGTCATCCAACGGTAACAGCCACAGCGGCTACACCAGCTGGTGGTATGGCCAGGAGTCGACGGGGAACTACGACGTGGGACTCACCTCCGGGGCCCTGGTTTCCAGGGCCTTCACCGTCGGCGCCAGCGCAACCCTCAAATTCTGGAGTTGGGAGCAGACCGAGGCAAACACCAATTATGACACCCGTAAGGTCTTCCTCAGCACCGATGGCGGTGCCACATGGATGCTCCTGGTTCAGTTGACCGATGCCACCTCCTCCTGGCACGAGGTGGTGACGAATCTCGAGCAGTATGCCGGGATGCAGGTCAAGCTGAAGTTCGAGTTCAACAGCGTCGATGGCGTGGCCAACGCCTACAGGGGATGGTACCTGGATGACATCAGCGTGACCGGACCGGGCGCTCCGGGACCGGCGCCGACGGGCGAGACGTTTGAGAGCGGCGACCTCTCTGCCCTGCCCTGGGTCTCGAGCGGCAACGCCCCTTGGACCGTCACCACGGGCAACCAGCACGGCGGCCAGTTCGCCGCCAAGGCCGGCACCATCTTCGATGGCCAAAGCTCCTCCCTGGAGACCACGGTCGACAGCCCCGGCGGCACTATGAGCTTCTGGTTCGCGGTCAGCTCCGAATACTACTGGGATGTTCTTCACTTTTACGTGGACGACGTGGAACAGGGGAACTGGTCCGGAGATGTGGGGTGGACCCAGTTCCAGGTCGCGGTTGCGCCGGGAATCCACACCTTCAGATGGCGCTATACCAAGGATGGCTCGGTCTCCGTGGGGGCCGATACCGCCTGGATCGACGATATCGTCTTCCCTGCCAAGGCCGTCCCAACCGTTACCCTGACTTCACCCGTCCCCGGGGGAAGCTACAAGGAGGAACCGGTTCTCTCCTACAGCGTGAGTGAAGGTAGTGAAGTGGTGAAGCTGGATGGGATAGAGATCGGCACCCGGTCGGGATACATCCTTCCCCCCTTGGGCGACGGCCCTCACACGGTACGGGTCGAGGCCAGCAACACTGCCGGCACCGGGTACGCGGAAGCGACCTTCGTGGTGGACCGGGTTGCTCCCGTGGTCACCATCACCTCTCCGGCATCGGGCACGACCGACAACAGCCAGCCGCTGCTTGCCTACAGCGCGAGCGAAGGGGCTCCCGTGGTCAAGCTCGATGGAGTCGTGGTGAGCGTGCCGTCGGGGAGCGCCCTGCCCCAACTGGCCGACGGAATCCACACCGTCAGGGTCGAGGCCACCGATGGCGCGGGCAACGTCGGTTTCGCAGAGGTGAGCTTCACCGTCGACACCGTCCACCTGGTGCTTAGCGTAGACCCGCTGCCAAGCCTTATGAACAGCAACAGTTTCGTCCTTACCGGCACACGTGACAGCCGCGCCAATTATTTCAGTGTCATTTCCAGCAACGGTGGCAGCTTCGGCATGCTCACCAACCCGACTGATTCCACGTGGCGCCTGCCTATCACCGGTGTACGTGAGGGGAGTACGACCTTCGATATCAGGGAGGAGGATGGAGCGGGACATGTTGCCACTACGTCGCTGACGGTCGTGGTTGATACGGTGGCACCGGTGGTAACTATCGCCTCGCCGGTGGCCGGTGTCACCGGCAAGAGCACCCCGATTCTCAACTATACGGTGAGCGAAGGAGTGCCGGTGGTGCGGCTCGACGGCGTCGAGGTTGCCAGGGCTTCCGGTGATACCCTCGGTCCTCTCTCAGAAGGAGCTCACACCGTGCGCGTTGAAGCAAGCGACGCTGCAGGTAATGTCGGCTTCGCCCAAGTGAGTTTCACCGTTGACAGCATCGCTCCGGTGGTGACGATCGCTTCACCTGCCGCCGGCCTGGGCAACAACCGTACACCCGTGCTGACCTACAGTGTCAGCGAAGGCGATGCCGTGGTCTTCGTTGACGGGGTCGTGGCCGCCAAGGCTTCCGGCGACACATTGGGACCCTTTGCCGATGGTCCTCACACGGTGCGCGTTGAAGCGACCGATGCCGCCGGCAACGTGGGGTTCGCCCAAGCGAACTTCAGTGTCGATGCCACCGCTCCGGTGGTGACCATCGCTTCACCTGCCGCCGGCCTGGGCAACAACCGCACGCCCATCTTGACCTACAGCATCAGCGAGGGGGCAGCTGTAGTGTGGGTCGACGGCGTGGTGGTCGCCAAGACCTCGGGCGACACGTTGGGGCCGCTGGCCGATGGCCCCCATACGGTCAAGGTAGTGGTGACCGACACCGCTGCCAACTCTTCGGTCGCGGAGGTCAGCTTCACAGTTGACGCCACCGCTCCGACGGTCACCATCACCTCACCGGCGTCGGGAACCACCCCGGACGGGACCCCGCTGCTGCTTTACACGGTCGGGGACGGCAGCATCGTGGTGAAGGTCGATGGCGTTGTGGTCAACAAAACGTCCGGAAGCAGCCTTGAGCCGCTGCCGAACGGAAATCACACGGTAACAGTGGAAGCGACCGACGCTGCCGGTAACACCGGCAGGTCCTCGGTCACCTTCACGGTCGCCTACACCGCCCTTGCCGTCGATACCGTCGCACTCCCCTTCGGGACCAGCGGCACCGCCTACAACAGGAGCTTGTCGGCAAGCGGCGGCGTACCGGGCTACACATGGTCCATCGCGAGCGGCAATCTCCCGGCCGGGTTGACGCTGAACGGTTCCACCGGGGTCATCGCCGGGGTCCCCGGCACGGCCGGCAGCTATGCCTTTACCGTCAGGGTTGCCGATAGCGACGGGGCAAGTGTCACCGGCTCTTTCACCATCACCGTGTACCAGCCGGTGCAGATCGGCACCACCTCGCTTGCCGGCGGGTACGCGGGTGCTTCCTACAGCCAGTCGCTTAGCGCCAGCGGAGGAACCGGATCGTATGCCTGGTCCGTTGTCTCCGGAAGCCTCCCCGCCGGTCTCAGCCTCAACCAGGCAACCGGTCAGATCGCTGGGACCCCGTCGGTTGCCGGTAGCAGCAACTTCACCGTGGAATGCCGCGACGGCAACCAGACTGCAGCCATGGCCGCGTCGACCATCGTCATCGAAGCGGCCCGTCCCGACTTGGTGGTTACCGTCGTTTCGGGCCCCACCAGCGGCACCAGGGGGAAAAAGGTGATGCTGACCGCGACGGTGAAGAACCAGGGGCAGGCGGTGGCGGGGGCCTCCACCTTGAGCTTCTACCTCTCCAGCGATGGCGCCATCAGTAGCGCCGACACCAAGGTCGCCGATGTCTCGGTAGTGAGCCTTGCCGTAGGCGGCTCCCAAACGGTGAGCTTCAACGCCACCGTCCCCGCCACGCTGTCGGTAGGCAGCTACGTGATCGGGGCCATCGCGGACCGGGGTGGCGTGGTCGCGGAGACCGATGAGAATAACAACACGCAGGTCGGCGGCAGCATCGATATCCGTTAGTTCGTTGAAATTGACGGCCGCTGCAAAAAACAAGAGCGGGGCATGAATGTCATGCCCCGCTTTTTCGTTGCTCATGGTATCTCGGCTCATGACTGCTTCGTGGGTTCTGTGCCTCAACAGCTCTCCCGCTCTATCCGTTCCAGCAGCTCCAGTGCCGCCTCGTCACCGTATTCTTCGAAAAGCTCCCGAATGTTGTTGATGTAGGAATGGACCAGGAACAATTCGTCCAGGCAGCGCCCGCCGTTGGTGCCGGGCTGCCCGACACGCGCGAGCTTCTCCTTGAAGTTTTCCCAGAACGGATTGGTCTTCTCCGGGGCGTCGATGTGCCGGCGCAGCAGCGCGACGAGCTCCTGCGAGTTCTTGTCCCCCTCGATCCCCGCGAAGGAGACGTAGCGGTCCGGTTTGTCCTGTTTCTGCATGGGAATGTCTCCTTGGGGTGGTCTACCGGATCTGGTCCAGCCGCAGGGCGAAGGTCAGGTTGCAGCCGGCCAGGGGGTGGTTGCCGTCCAGCGTCACCGCCTCCTCGGTCACTCCCGTTACCAGCATCACCCGCGCGGCGCCGCCGGCGAACTCGATGCCCAGTTTTTGGCCCGGCTTGATCTCTTTTTCGGCAGGGAAGCTGCCGCGGGCGACGCGGATCACGTTCTCCTTGAGCCGTGGACCGTACGCCTCCTCGGCGCAGAGAAAGATGTTCCGCGTCTCCGTCGGCCTCATCCCGACGATGGCGGCCTCCAGCGCAGGGAAGAGTTCTCCCGCCCCCAAAGTGGCCGTGAGCGGGCCTTCCGCCTCGGTGCTGTGGAATATGGTGCCGTCGTCGAGGGTCCCTATGTAGCTTATCGTGATGGTGTCTCCCATCCTGGCTCTCGCCATATCCGTGTCTCCTTTGGTCGCTGGTTTCGAGGGCGCCCACCTGCCGATACCGGCGGGGCGTAAGTCCAGGTTGCAACTCCCAGACCAGCTGTCGCATCCAGCACTCCCCCTCCCTTGACGGGAGGGGGCAGCCCCATTCCCCCACCCCCTAACCCCTCCCGCAAGGGGAGGGGTTAGGGGGCCGCTAAGGTGTGGTGCCGGGAAGGATGGGAAGGGCGCGGGAGGGTAGAGGGTAGAGGGTAGAGGGTAAAGCGCGTGTGAGAGCAGGAACCGGGGACGGGGGCTATGAATTGCCGGCGTAGGGATCGGTATAGGGATCCTGGGGAGGGGGCGCTGCCGGGGAGGAGGGCTTGAGCGGCGTCCGGTCCTTCACGCGGAACACCTCGATGGCGGCCTTTCCTTCCAACGGACAGACGTTTTCGCAGATGCCGCAGCCGTTGCAGAGCTCATCCACCACGTAGGGTTGCTGCACGGTTCTCTTGGCGCCGTCGAACCCGGTCAGCTCGACCCGCTCGGACCGGATCGCCTTACCCGGGATGGGACAATGCTCCTCGCAGACGATGCAGTCGATCCTCTTGGCGAAGGGGAGGCAGTGGTTCTTGTCGAAGACGGCCTTGCCGATCACCTGGCGCTGCTTCTCTTGTGTGGCGAGATCGGGAATGGCGCCGGTGGGGCAGACCTGGCCGCAAAGGGTGCAGTTGTACTCGCAGTAGCCAAGGCGCGGCACCACTAACGGGGTGTAGAGCCCTTCGGCACCGGCCTGGAAGAGGGCGGGATAGAGCGCACTTCTCAGGCAGACCTTCATGCACTCGCCACAGCGCACGCACTTCTTCAGGAACTCCTCCTCGTCGCGCACCCCGGGCGGGCGCAAAAGCTTTGCCTGTGCGGCCGGCTCCCGGAAGCGAAAGCCCCGGGCCAGCACCACCCCGCCCAGCAGCCCTCCGAGGAACACGCGCCGCTCCATGACCGGCCCGGCCTGCGCACGCGGCCCGGCGAACCGGAAGCGGACCCGGCGGGACGGGCAGTGCAGCGCGCATTCCATGCAGAGGATGCACTCCTCCGTTTGCAGGAGATCCTGGTCGAAGGAGGTGGGGCAGTGCTCGCGGCAGGCCCGGCAGTCGGCGCAGAGCTTCGCCGGGGTGCGGCGCAGGGGACCCAGGCGGGAGACCAGACCGAGCAGTGTCCCCAAGGGACAGAGGCGGCGGCACCAGGCACGCGTTTCGTAACGCTCCAGGAACAGGATCAGCATGAAGAGAAGCGCGGAGAGGAAAGCGAGCGGGTAGAGCGTTTCCCGGAAGGGGAGCAGATAATCCCGGATCAGGCGGTAGCCCGGGTCGAGCAGGTCGCGCCGTTCCCAGACGAGGCCGTAGAGTGAGCGCCAGCCGCCGCGGACCGTATCCCCGAAGAGGGGATGGAAGAAGAAGGTGAGGGCGCGTAGCAGCAGTGCGATCGGGTCGAGCAGGCCGGCCAGGTTCACCCCCAGTAGCGATGCGGCGAGCAGCGGTAGGAGCAGCCAGTACTTGGCGCGGCCGGCGAGGGCTCGCAGGGCGCCGACCTTTCGGATCCTGCCGGTGACGAGGTCGAGGATGGTCCCCAGCGGGCAGATCCAGCCGCAGAAGAATCTGCCCAGGAATAAGGCGGCAACGAGCATGATCAGGCCGGGCAGGAGCAGCGGCAGGTACGCCTTCACCGCCAGCATGGTGCTGGAGGCGGTGAGCGGGTCGGCGCGGAAGAAGCCGTTGACCGCTGCCACGATGCGGTCGCTTCCCCGGTATTCGGTCATCAGGAACAGGACCAGGAACAGGGCGAGGAACAAAAGCTGCGAGATGCGGGCGGAGGTGACCTTTTTCACACCCGGACGATCCTCATCTTGTCGAGGTTCATCTCGCCCAGTCCGCGCTGGTAGGCGGTCCGGGTCACGGCGATGTCGGCGGGCTTCAGGCCGAAGAGGGTGGTGGCGTAGGCGTCGGCGGCGACGATGTCGGTGGAGGCGATCACCTGGTTCAACACCTTGACGTCGGCCAGGTTGCCGCCTTGCGGGCCGTGGGCGGTGAGGATCCTGGTCGCGTCGATCAGGGTGAGGTGGGGGCGGAAGGAGGCATTGATGTCGGCGAGGGCCTGGTCGATGTTCTTGTGGATGGAGCCGCGGTTGCCCCCCATGATCCCCATCACGTTTTTCATACCCAGGGTGAGGCGGCTCAGGCCGTGGTGCTTGGCGACCGGGAGGTTGATGTAGACGTCGGCCGAGAGCGCCTCGCCGTAGAGTTCCCACTCCTTGAGGACCTTGCCGTTCAGCGCCACCTTCTGGAAGCGCTCCTCCTCGAGGTGCTTCACCTCCACGTTTTTCATGCCCTTCAGGGCCGACTCGATGCCGCTGGAGGCGTAGCAGCGGCGCGGGTCGTTGCAGGTGCGGTCGAAAACCTTCACCCTTTTCGCGCCCGCCTTCAGACACTCCTCCACCACGGCTTTCACCACCAGGGGGTTGGTGGTCGCCGCGTACTCGGGGGTACGGTCCCAGCCGATGTTGGGTTTCACCACCACGGTCTGTCCCGGCTTCACGAAGCGTTGCATCCCGCCCAGGGCGGCGAGTGTCTTGCGGGTGATGCCGGCATGGTCGGTCCCTTGGCCCACCGCCACCACCGGCCCTTGCGCCGCGAACAGATTGCGCAGCCAGCCATGCAGGAAAAGGGATGACATGCCCAGTATCTTGATGAACTGCCGTCTTTCCATGGAAACCTCCCGGCAAAGATGTGAGCGGCGTGACGCCAGCTCTCATTATATGGGCGTGCGTCGTGAATTCAACGCGTGCCGAGGAAAAACCGGGCAGGGCCCAAGCATCGGCCTCCCATCTCTCGCCCTCGAACGCACAACGCACAACGCAGAACCGAGAACGCAGAACCGAGAACGCAGAACGCAGAACGCAGGAGGCAAACGTAGAACGTAGAACGTAGAACGTAGAACGTTGAACGTTGAACGTAGAACCTTGAGAACGTAGAACCTTGAACGTTGAACGTTGAACGTTGAACGTCTTTGCTTTTTCTATTGACCCGTCTACAGCTTCACGGTTTAGTATTCCTGCTGTCATGGCCATGACCCACTAACAGCACAAGGAGACGACTATGAGCAAGGTAACGGTAGAGGAGTGGACGGCCCGGTTCCGGGCCATCGGGCTGGATGACGCGGCCATGGAGCAGTGGCACCGCCTGTTCGAGCGGGAGAACCCGGAAGGGCACCAGGAGTTCCTGGAGTTCCTGGGACTTTCCCCCGAGCGCATCGCCGCCATCCGCAAGCATCACGCCTGACCCCGCGGCCCCGGGTACGCCCGGGGCCGCTTCCTTCGCAGGAGGCATCATGTACCGCATCAGCCAGTTGGCCAAAAAGTTCGGCCTGTCCCGCAGCACTCTGCTCTACTACGACCAGGAGGGCCTGCTTTCCCCCTCCGGGCGCAGCGACGCCGGCTACCGCCTCTACTCCGAGGGGGACTGCGAGCGTCTTGCCGCGATCGTCTCGTTCCGCAAGGCGGGTCTGTCCATCGAAGAAACCCGTGCCCTGCTTGCATCGGGCGAGGGGGAACCGTCGGTGATCAGGAGACGGCTCGCCGCGATCGGCGCAGAGATCCGTGCGCTCAAGGCCCAGCAGCACCTTTTGGCCCGGATGCTCTCGGTGCAGTCGGGGGGGGAGTTGCCCGAGAGCGTCGACAAGGAGACCTGGGTGGCCATGCTGCGCGCGGCGGGGATGGACGACGAGGCGATGGAAACCTGGCATGCCGAATTCGAGCGGCGCGCACCCCAGGCGCACCACTCGTTCCTGCTGAGCCTCGGTATCCCCGAGCAGGAGGCACAGGTAATCAGGGAGTGGTCCGCGGCCGCCGCAACGAGGCTCACTGAGCAGCCGCGCTAGAACTTCCCCGTTCGCGTTGAATTCTTCGGACAGATGGTTAGAATGTGCTAATTGTTGTGCGCCATTCCAACCCAATGAAAGGAGAACTGCATGAAAACAACGGAAATGTTCGCCGCTCACCCCAGAAAACTCACCATGGACGTCACCGTCATCACCGAGTGCATCAACGCGCTGGTGGAGTGCGCCGACGTCTGCACCAGCTGCGCCGATGCCTGCCTTGGCGAGGAGTCGGTACAAAAGCTCACCAAGTGCATCGGCCTCAACCTGAACTGCGCCGATATCTGCCAGACCACCGCCCGCATCCTTTCCCGCCAGACCGACCCCGTCCCCCAACTGCTCAGGACCCAGCTCGAAAGCTGTGCCGTCGCCTGCCGGCTCTGCATGCAGGAGTGCGAGGTCCATTCCGAGATGCACCAGCACTGCCGCATCTGCCGCTCCAGCTGCCAGAACTGCGAGAAGATCTGCCAGGACCTGATCGCCCGCCTTTCCGAGGGGACCCGGACCACGTTCCTGTAACGGTATGAGAGGGGCGGCTTCGGCCGCCCCGTTTGGTCAACTTTCGCGGGAACAGGAGGCAGCAGATGAGCAAGCTGGCGTGTAACGTGGTCGCCTACCGGCCCGACCCTGACCTGCTCGCGGCCCGTTTCGATCCGCGCCAGGTGGAGGTTCTGCTGGAGCAGGCGGAACTGCTGCTGGAGCGCGCCCTTACCGAATTTCGGGAATACGCCGCGCTGGACCGTGCCTGGCAGGAGCTGAGCCACGACCTGGAGATCCTGGAGCAGGAACTGGAGCTGGACCGGCGCCGGGTGGCAAGGGAGGAGCCGGCGCCCGAGCCGCCGCCGGAAGAGGAGGCCGCCGCGGAAGAGAAGCGGCCCCAGGAGCACGCGGAGGGTGCCGAAGAGCGAGCCGCGGCCGAGGGCGCACCGGAAGCGGAGCAGGGGGAGGAGGCCACCGTCGCAGCGGAAGAACCTGCGGTGGGGAGCATGATTGAACTGCGCGGCGAGTCGATCCGGCGCCGGAAGGAATTGGCCGCCGCGGGGGGACCCCTGGCGCTCAACGAGCAGCGCGACCTGGTGCTCAGGCGTCTGTGCCGCGATTACGAGGAGGCGCTGAACCGGGTCGCGGTGGCCGAGGACGGCCTCAACCGCTTCTTCGGCTACGAGGTCGCCTCGCCGCTCAGCTCCTGGTCGGAAACGCTGGGCGCCTCCCTGGTCAGCAACGTCATCTGGACCAGGAACGCCCGGGAATGGCTTGCCCTGTACCAGCAGGGGGAGCAGGCCTTCACCCGCGCCTTTTCGATCCGCTCGCTTTTAAACCGCAACGCGTGGGGGCAACTGAGGCATGCCCGGGACAGTTTCTCGGTGCGGCTCCAGATCCCGGCCGAGCTGTTCCAGGGATTCGAGAACTGCCGCTTCCGGGGCGTGAGCGCATCGCTGCTCGGAGAGGCGGGCGGGGTTCCCTGGTCGGCGCTGGTCAGGCTCCCTGAGGCAGCCTACTACCTCCGGTCGGGGCAGCGGGTGCAGGTGGACCAGCGGGCGCTCACGCCGATCCTGCTGGGGCGGGTTGAGAATCGGCGTTCGGTGCGGCGCTCCGAGTTCTGCGGCATGTCGACCCACCTGAATGCGAGCCCGGCGGGGACGCAGGTGAACGAGGGGCAGTGGTATGTGGAACTGATGAGGCCGGTGGGGGCGGCAACGGAATTGTTC
This sequence comes from Geomonas oryzisoli, assembly GCF_018986915.1. Taxonomy (NCBI): domain Bacteria; kingdom Pseudomonadati; phylum Thermodesulfobacteriota; class Desulfuromonadia; order Geobacterales; family Geobacteraceae; genus Geomonas; species Geomonas oryzisoli. The sequence continues at coordinate 4,266,094 of NZ_CP076723.1, read as the reverse complement.
GCACAGGTGGATGACCTGGTGATCGAGGTCAAGGTTTCCGGGGTGGCGCAGAGGACGGAGCGATGACGAGGCGTGCCGGCGCACCAGCACCGGCACAGCAAAGGGGGTGACTCATGGAACAGATGCGGTTGACCAGCCCGGCCTTTCAGGACAACGGGCGCATTCCGGCCAGGTACACCTGCGACGGCGACAACATGAATCCGGAGCTGAGGTTCGAGAACGTCCCGAGCGGGACGAAGTCGCTGGCGTTGGTCATGGAGGACCCTGACGCCCCGAACGGGCTGTGGGTGCACTGGATACTCTGGAACATCGGCCCCAGGGTGACGACGCTGGTGGAACAGGCCGAGCCGCGCGAGGTGGTGATCGGGAAGAACAGCTGGGGGCATAACCAGTATGGCGGCCCCTGTCCACCCTCCGGCAGCCACCGCTACATCTTCCGGCTCTATGCGCTGGACACCACGCTGGATCTGGCGGGGACGGCCAGCAAGGGGCAGCTGGACGTTGCCATGCAGGATCACATCCTCGCGGAGACGTCGCTTACCGGGATCTACAGCGGGGGGTAGCAGATAGGGGCAAAAGAAGGGGAGAAGGCACCCGGTCGCCGGTACAGGACCGGGTGCCTTTTTTCGTCTAGGAATCGTTGCGGTCGCTGATGAAGTTGATGAAGGCGCGGTCGGTGTTCTGGATGTGGCCCACCAGCCAATCCTTGAGAAAGACGAGCACGTCGATGGCTACGAAGGATTCGCCCGCGTCGGAGCGGTCCTTGAAGTTGTGAATGGAGTTGATGAACTTCCGATGGGCGGCGGCATGCGACGGCGCTGCGCTGTAGTGGAGCGCCGCCATCAGCTGCTCTTCGGTCTGGAAATGGTACTGGGTGTACTCCAGCAGCTCCGCGACCACTCCCGCCAGCTCGTGGCTGTGGTCGTGCAGCATGAGCGCCCGGTAGCACCGATTGAGGATATCTACCAGCTTGTGGTGATGTTCATCGATTTGCGGCATGCCCAGGATCAGCGAATTGTCCCATTCTACCAATGTCATTGGTTACTCCAGCTGCAACTGTGAAAAATGAACCGCTCCGGTCATATTCATCGGCAGGAGCGGGATAAACTGCAATCATTTTTGCTGTTACTTGAACGCGATAACCTCGAGCTTGCCGTAGTCGCCCCGCTGCGCCTTGAGTGCACGTCGCTCGAACTCCGTCTCCCTTCTTTTGCGTGCGGCCTCCCCTTCTTCGCCGGCATGCGACAGCGCCCGCTGCAGCACCATCCCCCCCACCAGCAGCGAGGCGAGCGCATACTTGCGCTTGTAGAGCAGGGCCAGCGCCCCCCCCATCAGTAACGCCGCTTTGGGGTCGCGCAACAGCTCCAGTGCCGACTGCAGCCCGAGCTTCAGGTTCAGTTCCCTGACCTGCGGGTCGAGGTTGCCTCGCTGGTCTTCCCGGAAGTTGAGGGGGAGATCCGCCAGCCGTGCCAGATTGTCTCTGTTCATGATCAGCTCCTTGTGCCGGGATTAACGACGAAGCTTATCTTAACAGCGCCGCAGCGTTACTCAATATCCGCCGGGGGGGTTTCGGTAGAACCGGCGCAGTGCCGGGAGCTTGACTACGTCACCGGGGCCGATAAAGTGATGTTTTGTTAATAATTCGGCAGGGGAGCGTGGGGGAATCGTCATGGCTGCCAACCTCAGCAGGGAACTGGTCGAGGGTGCCCTCGGCGACAGCATCAGCGTCATCGATCCGCTGCGTAACCACCGCTGGGATTGTTTCGTGCACCAGCACCCCTTCGGCTGGATCACGCACCTGTCGGGATGGAAGCGGGTGCTGGACAAGAATTTCCCCCACATGACCGGTTATTACCTGGCCCTCAAGGATGACGCCGGAGCGATTAGGGCCGCGCTCCCGGTGTATGCCGTTGAGAGCTGGCTCATGGGACGGCGGCTGGTCAGCATCCCCTTCGCCACCCTGTGCGACCCGCTGGTAACCGAAGCGGTCGACATGGAGCTGCTAAGCGATGCGGTTCTGCGCCTGGCGGAGCGGCTGGACATCTCCCGCGTCGAGATCCGGACCGCGGCCGCCTCGCATCTTCTGGACCGGGACCGGTTTCACGCCGACTGCCTCCGAAAGCATCACTTCCTGCCGCTATGCGCCGATCCCGAACTGGTCAGGCAGCGCTTTCACCGCAGCTGCGTCCGGCAGCGCATCGCCCGGGCGGAGCGTTCCGGCCTGCACCTGGTCCGGGGCAAGCGCGAGGCGGACCTCAGGGAGTTCTACCTGCTGCACCGCGACACCAGGAGGCGCAAGGGGCTGCCGCCCCACCCCTACCTCCTGGTGAAGACGCTCTGGCAGACCTTCGCCCCGCAGGGGCTGGTGGAGCTGCTGCTGTGCCGCAAGGAAAAGGAAACCGTGGCTGCCCTGCTTCTGTTCAAATACAAAAGTCGCGTCTCCATCGAGTATTCCGCCGTCAACCCCCTGCACAACGATTGCAGCCCGGTCCATTTCCTGTTCTGGAACGCGATCCGGGAGGCGTGCCTGGCGGGCTACGGGGTGCTAGATTTCGGCCAGACCTCGGAGCACAACAAGACCCTGATGGAGTTCAAATCCCATTGGGGCGCGCAGGTCTCCGACCTCCCCCATTTCCTCTACCCCAATAGCGCGGTGCACCACTGCCCCATGGGGGACGAATCCATTGCCAAGAAGGTGCTGCAGTTTGTTTGCAACAAGGCGCCCGACACGGCGCTCAGCTACCTGGGGAATTTCTGTTACCGCCACCTGGGATAGCGACGGTTGGCTTTGATGGTTTCTCTGCTACCATTTTCACCGCTGAGTTAGTACGGGTTAATGACTCGGCGAGCCACAGCGGTTCGGATCATCCCTGACCGGGATGGAAGGAGGAAGACATGGCCGAGGCAAGAAGGATCCAGATTCAGGAGGCGCACCGGAAGGTGCAGGCAGGCGAGGCGCTCTTCGTCTGCGCTTACGACAGCGAGGAGATGTGCGGCGGCATCCGCCTCGAGAAGGCGTGGACTCTCGGAGAGTTCCACTCCAGGCTCCCCGAGGTGAGCAAGGACCAGGAGATCATCTTCTACTGCAACTGACCGCAGGAACATACGTCTGCCGGTCGGGCAGCTGAATTTGCAGAGAAGGGATTCACCAAGGTGTCGGCGCTGCAGGGAGGGGTAAACGCCTGGAGAGAGGCAGGGTACAAGTAACAGGATGCCGCATCGGCATCGAAGCGAAAGGGCCCCCCGGTTCAGCCGGAGGGCCCTTTTTTTATCGGCGGTATTTGCGGCCACCAGTCCCCCCCCGGAGCTATTCGGCGTCGGTCGCCTCGGTGGACTCTTTCTTGTCGGTCGCTTCGCCCAGGTAGACGGCAATGCCGTCCCTGGTCCACATAACCGCCTGCCTGCTCCGGAAGGGCTGCAGGAAGTAGTAGTCCTTCGGGTCGATGCGCTGGGTGTCCTTTTCGTAGGTGATGAGCGCGATCTTGTCGTGAGTCGCCGCGTAGGCACGGATCTGGTCCCTGCTGGGGAGCTCCACCAGTGGCTGACTCAGTCTCCCCAGGAAATGGAACTGCCCGTGGTACTTCCCGGCGTGCAGCACCTGGTACCCCTCGGCCTGTTTCTGCCTGACCGCCGCAGCGATCGGGTGCAGATCGTAGCGCTGGAACATGGTGTTCCCGCCGACGATGACCAGGATGCAGCAGGCCAGGGAGGCGACGGCGATCTGCCTGACCAGGGCCGGCATGGTGCGCGGGCGCAGCAAAAGGAGCACCGTCCCCAGCACGACCAGTCCGGCTGCCGCGATCCTGATCTCCACAAGATCGAAATGCTTCAAGAGCCTGCCGTGCTTGATGAGCGACGCGGTGATCAGTCCCGCGCCGAGGAAGAGGTACAGGCCGGCGATCGGGTATCTGAAGCGGGCCGCTTCCCCCTGCTCCTCCGCTACGCTGCGGGCCATGAGCAGGCTGAAGGTCGGCAGCACCGGGATCAGGTAGTGGACCTGTTTGCCGCTCAACAAGGAGAAGATCACGAGACTTCCCGCGCCCCAGACCAGGAGCATCCTGAATCCGGAGTCGCCGGAGAGTCGCTTCCATGCCCGCCAGGCCGGCGGAAACAGGGGCCACGGCATCAAAAGGGTCGGGATCCAGGGGAGGTACCACCAGATGGGCCGCTTGTGCGCGAAGGAGTTGGCCATCCGATGCACCGTCTGTCCCCACAGGATCGCGCGCCGGTAGGTCTCCCCCCCGGTGAGCGCAGCAGGCACCAGCCAGAAGAGCAGCACCCCGACGCCGATCAGGATCGAGAGCCCGAGCCAGGCGAACCACTTCCCGGAAAAGCGCTCCCTCGGGACCCAGAGAAAGCCCAAAAGGGCCACCGGCAGGACGTAGACCAGCACCACCGGCCCCTTGGTGAGGATGCCGCCGCCGATGGCGATGCCCAACTGCAGGTACCATGCGAGGCGGTGTTCCCGGGCCGCGGAGATCACCGCCAGCACGGCGAGGAGCACCCAGAAGGCCAGGATCACGTCGAACATGATTACCGAGGACCAGAGCAGGTAGGGGAGCATCGAGGCGAGGATCAGCGCGGCGTAGCGCGCCACCTGTTCGTCGTTCCACAGCTTGATGGCGATCCGGTACACCAGGGTGAGGTTGCACAGGCTGAAGATGAGCGGGATGAAACGCATCGTCCCTTCGTTGATCCCCAGCAGCAGCCAGTCCAGGTTCACGAGCCAGAAGAGCATCGGCGGCTTGTGCGAGTAGGGGAGCCCGTTTTGCAGCGGCACGATGAAGGAGTGGTTGTTCCACATCTCCCACGCCACGCCGAGGTAGCGCGTTTCGTCCACCGGGAAGTAGGGGAGCAGCAGGGAGAGCACGATCCCCGGGATGGTCAGGATCGCGAAGGGGAGGCCCAGCTCTCTAGTCAGCTGCCGGATCGTTTGCGGCATCTTTCTTTTCCTTGTGGATGAAAAAGAGGTTCCTGAGGTAGACCGTGGTGCCGAAGGCCTGCCCCAGGATGAAGACCGGGTCCTTGCGGTACAGGGAGTAGACCAGCAGGATCAGCGATCCGAAGATGCTGAAGTACCAGAACGACTCGGGAATGACGCTCTTTCTTTTTCTCTCGGTGGCGATCCACTGCACGACGAAGCGCATGGTGAAGAAGAACTGCCCGGCCAGACCGATGGCGACCCAGGCCTTTTCGGTTAAAACCATCTAGTCGCACCTCGTGATTTTTACGTTTTTCGCGCGCGTGCGCAGCCAGCACACCCCGAAGATGTCGACGATGCCGACCCAGAGGCGGTTCAGGGTGCCGTACTTGGAGACCCCGGCGGTACGGGGGCGGTGATGCACCTCGACGGAAATGATGTCGCCCCCTTTCATCTTGATCAGGGCGGGGAGGAAACGGTGCATATGGTCGAAGAAGGGGAGCTCCAGGAAGGCGGAGCGGTAGAAAACCTTGAGGCCGCAGCCGGTGTCGGGGGTCTCGTCGCGCAGGAAGAAGCGGCGATACGCGTTGGCGATCTTGGAGCAGATGATGCGCCAGACGTGGTCGTCCCTTTTCTTGCGGAACCCCGCCACCATCTTCAGGTTCGGGTTGTCGCTTTTCAGGATCGCGTCGACCATCTTCGGGACGTCGGCAGGGTTGTTCTGGCCGTCGCCGTCCATGGTGGCGATGATGGTGCCGCCGGCCTGCCTGATGCCGGTGGCCACTGCGGCACTCTGCCCGTAGGCGCGGTCGTGCTGGACGACCTTGAGGGAGGGGACGGAGTTCTTCAGGGCGAGCAGCCTGGCATGGGTGTCGTCGGTGCTGCCGTCGTCGACGACGACGATTTCACAGTCGAGCCCGGTAGCGACGATTTCCTGTACCAGATTTCCGATGTTGTCCGCCTCGTTGTGGGCAGGTATCACGATTGAGATAGTGGTCATAAATACTCTGTTTTTCAGATGGATGCTTCGGCAGCTTGTGCCAATGGACAATTTGACAAGATAGCACAAGCCTATGAACAAATCATAGCTTTTTCTATATGGTAGAGCCGTCGTCCTGCGCAGTCAGGGAGTTCGATCTCCAACCTGCCCGGCAGACAGTCGGCAAGACCAAACAGGGAGGAAAATTTGGTATACGCGGTTACGTTTACAACTGTTTGGTGCTAGTCTTTGCCAATGGTTACTTCACTGCTCTCCACCGACGATCTCACACAGGCACGGGCGCTGCTCGAAGCTACCGGCCTGCAGTTCGAGACGCCCTATGACGACCTGGTAGGCATCTTCGAAGCCGGGCGCCTGGTCGCCGTCGGCGCCAGACAGGGGCGCACCCTGAAGATGCTGGCGGTGGCGCCGTCGCACCAGGGAGGGACCCTCCTGGACGAGGTGGTCACCGAGCTGGTCGGACGCGGCTACCAGGAGGGGGTCGACTCCTTCTTCGTCTTCACCTCGCCCGCCCTGGCGCCCAACTTCGAGACGCTCAATTTCAACCTCCTGGCCGCTTCGGGTAAGACCGCGCTTCTCGAGTACGGCGACGGGCTCAAGCGCTACCTCGCCCGCTTCACCCGCCTCATCCGGCCCGGCACCAACGGCGCCATCGTCGCCAACTGCAACCCCTTCACGCTCGGTCACCGCTACCTCGTGGAACAGGCGGCGGCCGCCGTCGACCAGCTGTTCCTCTTCGTGGTGCGCGAGGAGCGTTCCCTGTTCCCCTTCGGCGCCCGGCTGCGCATGGTGCAGGACGGCACCGCCGACCTCGCCAACGTCACCGTGGTCGATACTTCCTGGTACGCCGTTTCCAGTATCACCTTCCCCACCTATTTCCTGAAAGACGGCGACCCCGGCGGGGCCATCCAGATGGAGCTCGACCTGCTGCTCTTCGCGCAGCGGATCGCGCCGCATTTCCACGTGAAGACCCGCTTCGTCGGGAGCGAGCCCCTGTGCGGCACCACCGCCGCCTACAACGAGGCCATGCACCGGATACTTCCCCCGTTGGGGATCGAGGTGTGCGAGATAGAGAGAAAGAACGTTGACCAGCAACCGATCTCCGCGTCGCGGGTGCGCGAGATGCTCCTGCGCGGCGAGCTGGAGGGGATCGCGGAATTGGTGCCGGTGAGCACCCTGGACTTCCTCCTCTCCAGCGAGGGGATCAAGATCTGGGACAAGGGAGGAGCTAGATGAAGATCGTGAAGAAGGCGCAGGCCGGGACCATGCAGTCCAGCGACCTGATGGTGTTCCTGGAGCCGGCCGAGACGCTGAACGTGACCATAGAGTCGACGGTCCTGAAACAGTTCGGGGCGCTGATCCGGGCCAAGGTGGACGAGGTGCTGGCAAAGCACGGCGTCGACGCGGGAGAGGTGCGCATCACCGACCGCGGCGCGCTGGACTACGCCATCGAGGCGCGCCTGGAAACGGCGATCATGCGGGCGACGGAGGGGTAAATGGAAGGTCTCTGGTACAAGGAGTGCAGTAACGGCAGGCGTTTCATCATCAAGATCACGCCGGGGGAGAGCCTCTCCACCAGGCTTTTGCAGTTCGCGCACCTGACCGACGTGCGCTACGCCATGATCGTCTCGGCCCTGGGGAGCGTCAAGAACGTGCGCCTGAGGGGGATCAAGACCGGCGCCAAGCTTCCCATCACCACGCCGCGGGTCACCATCCACGACATCGAAGGACCCTGCGAGCTCTTGGGGCTGCAGGGGAACATCGTGCCGGGCGAGGACGACCTCCTCGACTGCCACTTCCACATCATCATGTCCAAGTCGTCGGGCGAAGTGGTGGGGGGGCACCTCTACGACGCCGAGGTCTTCGCCACCTGCGAAATCGTGCTCACCGAGCTGGACGTCTCCGGCGTCGAGCGCCACGTTTCCAAGGTCGGGGGGATCCCCACCATCTACATCGACGAGGAGGCGCCCTGATGGCCGGCTTCAAGCTGAGACGCTCCCTTTTGTACGTCCCGGGCAACATGCCCTCCATGCTCCAGAACATCCCCATCTTCAACTGCGACAGCGTCATCATCGACCTCGAGGACGCGGTGCCCCTCTCCGAGAAGGACGCGGCGCGCCACCTGGTCAAGCGCTTCCTCATGAACTACACCGACCGCAACAAGGAACTGCTGGTGCGCATCAACCCGCTCGACACCAAGTGGGGCTACGAGGACCTGAGGGTGGTGCTCCCCGCCATGCCCGACGGCATCCGGCTCCCCAAGGCGGACACCCCGGAGATCGTGGAGCGGCTGGATACGCTCTTGACCGAGTTCGAGGAGGAGCTGGAGGTGGAGATCGGCCGCTTCGGCATCCTCCCCTCGCTGGAGAGCGCGCTGGGCGTCATCAACGCAGTCGGCATCGCCAACAGCTCCGAGCGCATCTTCGCGCTCGCCTTCGGCGCCGAGGACTATACCGCCAGCATGGAGATCGAGAGAAGCCGCGGCGGCGAGGAGCTCTTCAACGCCCGCACCCGGGTACTCTGGGCCGCCAAGGCCAAGGGGATCCAGGCGGTGGACACCATCTTCGCCGACGTCTCCGACATGGAGGGGCTCAGGGCAGAGACCGAGCTCGCCAAGAGGCTCGGTTACACCGGCAAGTGCCTGGTCAACCCGCGCCAGATCGAGGTAGTGCACGACGTCTTCGCCCCCAAAGCACACGAGGTGGAGTACGCCCTGCAGGTCATCGAGGCGATCCAGCGGGCGCGCCAGCTCGGTACCGGCGTCATCGCCCTCGGGGGCAAGATGGTCGACGCCCCGGTGGTGAAGCGCGCCGCCCGCGTGTTGCGCACCGCCTACGCCCACGGCATGGTGGACACCCTGATCGACGAGGAGGCGATACATGGCGCTCAATAGCCTGGGACGGGAGATCCCGGAAAGCTACGCGGGAAAACCGCTCATCCCTTACGGCGACCCCTTCGCCATCCGGCCGCAGGGGAACGTGGCGGCGCGCCCCCTGAAGCGGGTGAACCCGGGTGAGAAGAAGCTCCTCTCATCGCTGAGGGAGGCGATCGAGGCGAGCGGGCTGAAGGACGGCATGACCATCGCCACCCACCACAGCCTCAGAAACGGCGATTTCCTTCTGAACCGGATCGTGGCGGAGATCGCCGCCATGGGGCTCAAGGGGATCTGGATCGCGTCGTCGTCGGTGCACCCGGTGCACGCCGAGATCATCCCGCACATAAAAAGCGGCGTCATTGCCGGCTTCCAGTGCGGCGTGAACGGCCTGATCGGGGAGATGGCCACCAAGGGTGAGATCGCCTGCCCCATCGTGGTGCGGACCCACGGCGGCCGGGCCCGCTCCGTCATCGAGGGGAGCGTGCACATCGACGTCGCCTTCATCGCGGCGCCCTGCTGCGACGAGTACGGCAACATGAACGGCTACTACGGCCCGTCGGCCTGCGGCTCCCTGGGCTACGCCCAGATCGACGCCACCTACGCCTCCTGCGTCGTCGCGGTCACCGACCACCTGGTCCCGTTCCCGGTGGTGCCGGTCAGCATCCCGCAGACCCTGGTGGATTACGTGGTGGTCGTGGACCGGCTCGGGGATCCCGCCAAGATCGTCTCCACCACCACCCGCGTCACCACCGATCCGGTCGGCCTGCAGATCGCGAGCTACGCCTCGCAGGTGATCGAAGCCTCGGGCCTTTTGCGTGACGGCTTCTCCTTCCAGACCGGCTCGGGCGGCATCTCGCTGGCCGTGGCCGAGAAGGTGCGTAACGCCATGCGCAAGGGCTCCATCAAGGGGAGCTTCGGCTGCGGCGGCATCACCGGCTACTTCGTGGAAATGCTGGAAGAGGGGCTCTTCTCGGCGCTCATGGACGTGCAGTGCTTCGACCAGGAGGCGGTGCTGTCGATCGGCAGAAACCGCGCCCACCAGGAGATCAGCGCGGACATGTACGCGAACCCCTTCAACGCCGGGGCCGTCGTGAACCGGCTCGACTGCGTCATCCTCGGGGCCACCGAGGTGGACACCTCCTTCAACGTCAACGTGAACACGGAGTCCAACGGCTACCTGCTGCACAACACCGGCGGGCACTCGGACACCGCGGCCGGCGCCAAGCTCTCCATCATCGTCGCCCCCTCGATCCGCGGGCGGCTCCCCATCGTCAGGGACCGCGTCACCACCATCACCACGCCGGGCGAGACCATCGGCGTCGTGGTCACCGAGCGCGGCATCGCCGTGAACGAGAAGCACGCCGAGCTGAAGGAAGAGCTGATCCGGAGGAAGCTCCCGGTGAAGGACATCTCCGAGTTGCAGCGTGAGATCTGCCGGGTCACCGGCACGCCGCGTCCCCTGGAGTTCGAAGACGAGGTGGTCGCGGTGGTCGAATACCGGGACGGGAGCATCATCGATGTCGTCAGACGCGTTAAGGAATAGTCTCCTCGCAGCGCGGGACCGGCGCCAGGAGCTTCTGGACGGGCTGTTCCCGACCCCTTTCCCGGCTACCGTCATGCTGTCTTTGAACCTGCCCGGTCCCGAGAAGAGCGGGGCGCGTGCCGAGCGGCTTTTCGCCTGGGGGGAGGAGGCGCTGCTCGCGGCCCTGAAGGTGACCCCGGCGCTGCGCGGCTCCGACGCCCTCGGGCCGTTCGCCATCTACCACACCCGGCTTCCGGCCACCCAGGTGAAGCGGCTGGGGATCGCGCTGGAAACGAGGCATCCGGCCGGGCGGCTCCTGGATCTCGACATCTACGACCACTCCGGCAAGCAGGTCGGGCGCGCCGAGCTCGACATCGCCCCCCGGAGCTGCCTGATCTGCTGCGAGCCCGCGCTCGCCTGCATTCACGCCAAGCGCCACAGCACCGAGGAACTGGTGCTGAAGACGAGGGCGGTGATCGATGCGCTCTGAACTGGCCCGGCTGGCGCTAAACCTGGTGCGCGGCGCCTTCCTGGAGCTCTACCTGACCCCCAAGCCGGGGCTCGTCGACCTGAACGATCCCGGCTCTCACCACGACCTCTCCCTGGACCGCATGGAAACTTCCCTGGCTGTCGTCTCCGGCTACCTTTGCCGCCTGGCGGAATCGCTCTCCCGTGGCGAGGATCTGGCGGCGCAGGTGCGCCTGGGGATTGAGGCCGAAAAGGCCATGCAGGAGCACGCCGGCACCAACTGCCACAAGGGGTACATCTTTCTGAGCGGGCTGCTGCTGACGGCGGCCGCCCGGACAGCCGGGGGAGGGGAGGCGGCACTGAGCGAGGCGGTGGCCGACATCGCGGGCCGTCTTTTCGACGGGACGCCGCAGGGGGAGAGTAACGGCAGCCGCGCCTGCACCAGCTACGGCGCCCGGGGCATCAGGGGGGAGGCCCTCGAGGGGCTTCCGGCGCTTTTCCGGGAGGCGCTCCCCGCTTACCGTCGCGAGCTCGCCGCCGGCAACAGGGGGAGCGCGGTGTACGCCATGCTGGGACGCCTGATGGCGACCGTCGAGGACACTACCGCGCTGCACCGCTGCGGCAGCGAAGGGCTGGCGACGGTGCAGGAGGACGGCCGGGCGCTGGAGCTGCTGGTCGAGCGGCGCGATGACTTCATGAGTTTTCTGTCCCGGCGCAACGAGCACTATGTGAGCCTCAACCTCACCATGGGAGGAGTGGCCGACCTCCTGGCCCTTTCGTTTGCCTGGCTTAGCCATACCGGCGAACTGGAGGCCGTCCCTCAGTAGCAGCACGGTTTGACAATGTAGCGTTAATGATCTTTAATTTCGCCTATGGCTCATTACACCCTGACCCATAGCGTAATCGCCCTCCTGTTTTTCCTTGGCAGCGCCGCACCCGCGGCAGCCGCTGCCGACCACCCCACAGCATCCGCATCGCTGCACCCTGCCGGCTCCGCTATCGCTTCCCCGACACCGGGCACGGGAGTGATGTCGCTGCCGCGTCCTCTCGTCTCCCGACGGGTGAACCACGATCCTCTCGATGAATCCGTGGATAACCAGCCAGAAGCCGCCTTTGCCCCCCTCCCCTTGCGGGAGGGGGTAGGGGGGTGGGGGAAGCTGCCATCACTGACTGAACTTGCCGCCGCTGAGTTCCCCTCGCAGCCGGACGATTTCCTGATCCTTCCCGACGGGGCGGCGGGATCGGGCGCGGGCGGGCCGGTCGTCGCCGGCGCCGACGTCCCTGCATCGACCTGGCGCTGGCGCAGGGCCGGAGTAGCGGATTACCTGGGCGTGGCGGTCCTCGGCGCGGGGGCCATTTTCGTGGAGAGCGCGTACGGTGACCCCGAGCCGAAGTGGAAGGGGACCAACGGCTTCGACGAGTCGGTGCGCGACGTCCTGCGCCTGCACTCGCGGGGCGCGCGGGAAGTGGCGCACCACGTGGGGGACGCGCTCATGTACGGCATGATCGCGGCACCGGTGATCGATTCCTTCGCGACCCTCGGAGTCCGCGACCGCGCCTGGGATACCCTGTGGCAGACGCAGATGGTGAACCTGGAGTCCTTCGCCTTCACCTCGTTCGTCTCGTCGCTGCTGCAGAACCTGGTGGCGCGCGAAAAGCCGTTCGTGCGCAACTGCCGCAACGGCGAGTGCGAGGGGGACCAGCCCAACCGGAGCATGCCCAGCGGGCACGTCGCCTTCGCCTTCACCGGCGCCGGGCTGGTCTGCAACCATCACGAGTACCAGTCGCTCTACCGCGATCCCGCCTCCGACCGGGCCGCCTGCTGGACCGGGCTGGGACTCGCCGCTGCCGACGGCGTCGCCCGCATCATGGCCGACCACCACTACGCCACCGACGTGATGGCGGGGGCCGCCATCGGCCTCTTTTCCGGTTTCCTGCTCCCCCGCCTGCTGCACTACGACCATCCCGCCAGGCCCGAACCAGAACAGCGGCGCAGCGGTTCCGTCATCAAGGGATTTTCCGTACGCCCGATGCTTTCCGCCGGCGGCGCAGGTGTCGCCTGCGACGTGAGGTACTAGCCATGGAAGCAACCACGAGGGAGGAACGCGCCAGGCATCCCTGGGAGCGGGCGCGCGCCGGGGCGTTGGCCGCCCTGCTGGGCACCACGCTCCACGAGGGGGTGAAGGTGCTCGGTGTCGGCTGCGGCGACGGCTATCTCTGCCGGACCGTGTTCGGCGGGCTCGCGCGCAAGGAGGTGGCGGCGGTCGACCCGGATCTGCCCGAGGCCCTGAACGAGCTGGGGCCCGAGCCCGGCATCAGCTACGGCCGTGAGCTTCCCCCGGGCCGGAACCGGTACGACCTCACCATCCTGCTGGACGTCCTGGAGCGGGTCGAGGACGACCGGGGGTATCTGAAGCGCCTGGTGCGGCAGCACGTCGCCGCAAAGGGGCGCGTCCTGGTCACCGTCCCGGCGTTTCAGGCTCTCTACAGCGGTCATGACTGGTTTCGTGGTCATTACCGGCGCTACCGGCTGAGGCAGGTGGAGCAGCTCGCCTGGAGCGCCGGTCTGGTCGTGGTCAGTTCCGGCTACCTGTTCGGCTCGTTGCTCATCCCGAGGTTCCTGGCATCCCGGCTCTACCACTGGGGCAGGGTGCGGGAGCGTGGGCGCTGGCGCGGCGGGCGCCTACTGGCCTGCGTGGTCGGCAGGATGCTGTCATGGGACAATGCCGTGATGATCGCGCTGGCCCGGGCAGGCATTCTGTTACCGGGAGCCACGGCGTGGGCCTTGTGCGAGAACCGGCGTGGCGGCAATTGACACATTGTTTTAATTTGACAGCGGGCTCTCCGATAACGTATACAGATTTAACAAAATTACCGGGGGTTACTTAGGCATGGTTGTTTCACCAGAACAAACAGCCGGTTCGGAGCCCACCACACCAAGGACGGAAACGTACATGCTGAATCTGAAACCGGAGGTCGTAGCCCAGCTCGAGCGCGTGCTCAGCTCTGTCGAAATGTTGCTCCCCAGGGCGGTGAAGGCCGTCAACTGGGCCACCTGCCCCGCCGCCAACTGGCGTCGTCATTCCTTTTCGGGATACCTGGAGGCGGTCAAGGTCACCGACCAGACCAGGCTGGACGACCTGCTGGGGTGCGAGAAGCAGAAAGAGATCATGGTGTACAACACGCGTCAGTTTCTGAAGGGGCTCCCGGCCAACAACGCGCTGCTGTGGGGTTCGCGCGGCACCGGCAAGTCCTCCATGGTTAAGGCGCTTCTCAACGAGTACGCCGCCGAGGGACTGCGCGTGATCCAGGTGGAGAAGGAAGACCTGATCTACCTCTCCGAGATCTTCAGCGCCGTCGAGGACCAGCCCTACCGCTTCATCCTTTTGTGCGACGACCTCACCTTCGAGATCGGCGAACTCTCCTACAAGATGCTCAAAAGCGCGCTGGACGGGTCGGTGTACTCCGCCCCGGAGAACGTGCTCATCTACGTCACCTCGAACCGACGCCACCTGCTGCCGCAGTACAACACCGACCTTTTGGGCGGCAAGTACGTGAACGGGGAGCTGCAGGAGAGCGAGGCGATGGAGGAAAAGGTCTCCCTTTCCGACCGTTTCGGCCTCTGGGTCGCCTTCCACGTCTTCACCCAGGACCGCTACCTCGATGCCGTGCGCCAGTGCGTCGAGCGCGAGGCGAAAAACCGCAACGTCAGCATCCCCTGGAGCAAAGAGCTCGAACTGGACGCGATCCAGTGGTCGCACGACAAGACCAAACGCTGCGGCCGTACCGCGATGCAATTTTCCAAACACTGGGTTGGGCGCTACCTGCTCAACCAGCCCTCCGCATAACTCAGGGCTTCCTCGCGAAAACCAAGACCGGCGTGCCCCCAGGCGGAGCACGCCGGTTTTTTTTCAGGCAGCGACCAGCCAATTTTCATGTGAAAGAAGACGCCCCGTTACTAAGTGATAAAATGTTTCCGTTTCGCCCTCCCAAAATCCTCCCGTAACTGCTGCTTATACAGGTATTACCTTGACAATTGCTGATCGAGCATATATATAGGAATTCGAATATATTTTGATTCGACATTTTGACTGTACCGGCAAGGAGGTTTTCCGGTGAATCACAGGTTTCTACCGCTCATCGCTCTGCTGGCCGCGTCGTTTGCGGCACCGGCCTTCGGCGAGGTGGTCACGCTGCCGGAGGCGGTCAAGCGCGCCCTGGAGAGTAACCACCTGCTCAAGGCGGCCTCGCTGGAGCGCGGCGCGGCGGAGCAGGACGTGGCCGCCAGCCGGAGCCGTTACCTCCCCCGTGTCGGTCTTGAGAGCGGGGCGGTTCTCTCCAACACGCCGAGCACGGTCTTCATGATGAAGCTGGACGAGGGACGCATCAACCCCGGCAAGGACTTCGCCGCCGGTACGCTCAACAACCCCTCGCCCCGGGGGGACTTCAAGAGCGCCGTGACGCTGGAGCAGCCGCTGCTCGACTTCGGCATCTCCACCGGGGTGGCCCTGGCCGGGAAAGGCTCCGAGGCCGCAGCGCTCTCCGAGGAAGCCAGGCGTGAGGAGATCGCCTTCCGCGTCTACCTGGCCTACCTGGGGGTGCGCAAGGCGCAGGCCTATCGCGAGGTGGCCGACCAGGCGCTGGTCAACGCGCGGGAGCACGACCGCCTGGC
The DNA here is from genome assembly GCF_018986915.1 of Geomonas oryzisoli. NCBI lineage: Bacteria > Pseudomonadati > Thermodesulfobacteriota > Desulfuromonadia > Geobacterales > Geobacteraceae > Geomonas > Geomonas oryzisoli. The sequence continues at coordinate 4,250,636 of NZ_CP076723.1, read as the reverse complement.
GGCGGTGCGCGAGAAGGACGGCATCGGCCTGAAGTCGGATCGCCTCCGCACGGCGACCTCGGTGGCCGAGGCGGAGCAGCGCGTGATCTCTGCGAAGAACGACCTGCTGATCGCGCGCCTGAGGCTCAACCTCGTGGTCGGCGGCGGCGAGGGAGAGCCGCTGGACGTGGCCGGGCTGCCCAGCCTGGCGGAGCCGGCGCAGGAGCAGGAACAGCTGATCGCCCTGGCCAGGCAGAACCGGGCGGACCTCAAGCTGGCCGAGACCTCGGTGCAGCGCGGCGAGCTGGCGGTCCGGCAGGCGAAGAATGCCTACCTTCCCACCCTGTATGCGCGGGGGAGCTACCAGATCAACGACCGCGACCTTCCCCTGGGTACCGACAAGGATTCCTGGACCGTGGGGGTGAACCTGCGCTGGGACCTCTTCGACGGCGGCAAGAGGTCCCACGACAAGGAGAAGGCGGAGCTGACTCGCAAGAGCGCGGCGGAACTGCTGGAAAACGAGCGCCGTGAAGTGGCGCTGCAGGTGACCGAGAGCGTGCTGCACCGCCAGGAGGCGCGCCTGAAGCTGGAGAGCGCGCAGTCCGCCGTGAGGGACGCCGAGGAGAGCCGGCGCCTGGTGGCGCTTCGCTTCGGCAACGGCCTCTCCTCGCTGGTCGAGGTGCTGGACGCCGAGACCGCGCTGACCCGGGCGCGCGCCAACCTGGTCGAGGTCGAGAACGGCTTTCAAGCCGCGACGGGAGAGATCTACTTCCGCGCCGGCGTCTTTACCAAGGAGGTTCTGCGATGAGAGCATACCGGGCGGCTGTTGTTGCCCTTTTCATAGCGAGCGGTTTGGGGTGCGGCAAGAAGGAGGGGCACGTCGCCGCTCCGGCGCCGCCGCCGGTGGTGCATGGCGCCACGGTAGTGACCCTCGCTGCGGAGGAACTGCCGGATCTCCAGGAGGCGGTCGGCACGGTGCGGGCGCGTAACAGCGCGCAGATCGCCGCCCGGATTCCCGGGAGCGTGAGCCGCGTCTTCGTCCGTGAAGGGGACCGGGTCGGGCGGGGCAAGCTTCTCGTCTCCATCGAGGCGGTGGAAAGCGGCGCGGCGGCAGCCGGCGCGGCGTCCGGCGTCGAGGAGGCGGCCCGTGCCCTTTCCGAGGCGCAGGCGCAGAAGAAGCTTGCCGACGTCACCTTCGACCGCTACTCCCGGCTCTTCGCGGAGCAGGCGGTGACCCGCCAGGAGTACGACACCAGGAAGACCGCGCAGGAAGTGGCGGCTGAAGGGGTGGCCAGGGCGCAGGCGCGCCTCGCCCAGGCACGGCACGGCGCCCAGGCGGCCGGTGCCGTCGCCGGTTACGGGAGGGTGGTCTCCCCGATTTCCGGCGTGGTGGTCGCCAAGCAGGTCGAGGCGGGCCAGACCGTCTTTCCGGGGACCCCGCTTTTGACCGTCGAGGGGGACGAAGGGTTCCGGCTGGAGGTCGCCGCCCCCGAGACGCTTCTGGGCAAGGTGAAGCCTGGTGACCAGATCGGCATAGCCGTCGAGGGCGCGCCGGAAACGGGGCGGGTTTCCGAGGTGGTGCCGGTGGTGGATCCCGCCACCCGCACCTTCACTGTCAAGGTCGATCTCCCCTCCAGGGGGCTTCGGTCCGGGAGCTACGGCAAGGCCTTATTCAAGACCGGCTCGCGCAAAGGGGTCGCCGTCCCGGCGGCGGCGGTGGTGCAGCGTTCCTCGCTCACCTCGGTGTGGGTGGTATCGCCCGAAGGTTTGGCCCGCCTGCGCCTGGTGAAGCCCGGTCGCGCCCAGGGGGGGCGCGTGGAGATCCTCTCCGGTCTCGCCCCCGGCGAGAAAGTGGTCACGGCAGGCCTCGACAAGATGGTGGACGGCGCCAAGGTGCAGTAGGCGGAGAACTTCATGAACAACCTCGGCTTCGCGGGGAAAATCGCCCGCGCTTTCATAGATTCCAAGCTGACGCCGCTCATCGTGGCGGCTTCGCTGCTGATCGGGCTCTACTCGGTCATCGCGACGCCGCGCGAGGAGGAGCCGCAGATCGTGGTCCCCATGGTGGACATCTACCTCCCCATGCCCGGTTCCTCCCCCAAGGAGGTCGAGGAGCGGGTGGTGACCACCTTCGAGAAGAAGATCTGGGAGATCAACGGGGTCGAGTACCTCTACTCCGCCAGCCGCCAGGGAATGGGCATCATCACGGTCCGCTTCCTCGTCGGCGAGAGCATGGAGGACTCCCTGGTCAAGCTCTACAACAAGGTGATGAGCAACCGCAACCTCCTCCCTCCGGGGGCGGGGGAGCCGCTGGTGGTCTCGAAGTCGATCGACGACGTCCCCATCGTATCGCTCACGCTCTGGTCCGACCGCTACGACCATAACGCCCTGCGCCGGGTGGCGCGCGAACTCTGCGACGACCTGCAAAAGGTCGAGAACGTCGCCCACTCCGAGATCAAGGGGGGGCTGTCGCGCGAGCTGAAGGTACGGCTCGACCCGGTCAGACTCTCCTCATACGGCCTGACCCCGCTCGCCGTGATGGGGGCGCTGGAGAAGGCGAACGTGTCGCAGCGCGCCGGGACCTTCGCCTCGGGGAACCGCGAGTACAGCCTGGAAGCGGGCGGCTTCATCGCCGACCCGGCCGATGCCGGGCGCCTGGTGGTGAGCGTGAAAGACGGTCGGCCGGTCTACCTCTCCGACGTCGCCACGGTGACCGACGGGGTCCAGGATCCCAAGGATTACGTCTTCTTCGGCCTGGGTCCGGCGGCGGCCCATAAAAACCTCAAAGGTGGCGCGGCGGACTACCCGGCGGTCACCATCGCCATCGCCAAGAGAAAGGGCGCCAACGCCACGTGGGTAGCCGAAGACCTCCTGAAGCGGGTCGAGTTCCAGAAGGGGAAACTGATCCCCTCGGAGATGCAGGTCACGGTCACCAGGAACTACGGCGAGACCGCCAAGGACAAGAACGACGAGCTGTTGTTCCATATGTTCCTCGCGGCCATCTCGGTCACCATCCTGATCGCGGTCTTCATGGGGTGGCGGGCCGGCGCGGTGGCGGCCATCGCCATTCCGGTGACGCTTGCGCTCACCATGTTCATCTTCAACCGGATCGGCTACACGCTGAACCGGATCACGCTGTTCGCCCTGATCTTCTCCATCGGCATCCTGGTGGACGACGCCATCGTGGTGGTGGAGAACATCCACCGCTACTTCACCACGACCAAGTTCAAGCCGCTGGAGGCGGCGGTCCGGGCGGTGGACGAGATCGGCAACCCGACCATGCTGGCCACCCTGGCGGTCATCGCTTCCATCCTCCCCATGGGCTTCGTGGGGGGGCTCATGGGGCCGTACATGCGTCCCATCCCGGTGGGCGCGTCCATGGCCATGGTGTTCTCGCTGCTGATCGCGCTCATCGTCACCCCCTACTTCGCCTACCGCTTCATGAAGGGTGAGTCCCACTACGGCACGGAAGCCCCTCCCGAAGAGACGTGGATGACCAGTTTTTACCGGCGCATGATGGGGCGGCTCCTGCACGACACCAGGGTACGCCACGGCTTCCTCGCCATGGTGGTGGTGCTGCTGCTCCTGTCCTGTTCGCTGATCTACTTCAAGGCCGTGACGGTCAAGATGCTCCCGTTCGACAACAAGAGCGAGCTGCAGCTGATCGTCGATGCCCCCGAGGGGACGACGCTTGAGGAGAACGCGCGCATGGTGGCCGAGCTCGGCGACGCGCTCAGGAAGGTACCGGAAGTGACCGACTTCCAGAGTTACGTCGGCACCAGCTCCCCCTTCAATTTCAACGGGCTGGTGCGCCACTACTACCTGCGCCAGGGGCCGAGCGTCGCCGAGATCCAGGTGAACCTGGAGAGCAAGGACGAAAGAAGCGCGCAATCGCACGACATCGCGAAACGGATCCGTCCGGCCCTGAAGGCGATCACCGACCGTTACGGCGCCCGCCTCAAGGTCGCCGAGATCCCCCCCGGCCCGCCGGTCCTGTCCACCCTGGTGGCCGAGGTCTACGGCCCCGACCAGCCAAGCCGCGTGGGTATCGCGAGGAAGATACGCGACATCTTCAAGCAGACCCCGGGCGTCGTCGACGTGGACTGGTACCAGGAGGACGACCATCCGACCCTGCGCTTCGAGGTGGATCGGGAGAAGGCGGCGCTCTCCGGCGTCGACGCGGCGCAGGTGGTGCAGACCCTGAAGCTCGCGGTGGGCGGAACCGACGTGGGGATCATGCACGTGCCGCAGGAGAAGGAGCCGGTGCGGATCAACCTGCGCCTGCCGGTCGGCTCCCGCAGCGACGTCTCCTCGCTCTCCTCCATCTACGTGGCCGGGAACAAAGGGAACGTGCCGCTCTCCGAACTGGTGCGCGTGGTACGCGGGGTGGAGGAAAAATCCCTCTACCGCAAGAACATGAAGAGCGTGGTCTATGTGATCGGGGACGTCGCCGGGGTGATTGAGGCGCCGGTCTACGCCATCCTCAAGATGCAGAAGGATATCGACAACATCCCGCTTCCGGGCGGCTACCATATCGAGCAGCGCGCGGCGACCCAGCCCTGGAGCGAGGAGCGCCCGGGGATCAAGTGGGACGGCGAATGGCACATCACCTACGAGGTGTTCCGTGACCTCGGGGCGGCCTTCGCCGCGGTGATGGTGCTCATCTACGTGCTGGTGGTCGCCTGGTTCCGCGACTTCACCACGCCGCTGGTGATCATGGCGCCCATCCCGCTCACCCTGATCGGCATCCTGCCGGGGCACGCCATCATGGGGGCTTTCTTCACGGCCACCAGTATGATAGGCTTCATCGCCCTGGCGGGAATCATCGTCAGGAACTCCATCATCCTGATCGATTTCGCGGAACTGCGACGCCGGGAGGGGATGGCGCTGGACGAGGCCATCATCGACGCCGGTGCGGTCCGCTTCCGTCCCATGCTGCTCACGGCCGCGGCCGTCGTGGTGGGGAGTTTCGTGATCCTGTTCGACCCGATCTTCCAGGGGCTCGCGCTGGCCATGATGTGCGGCGAGATCGCCTCCACCACGCTTTCCAGGATCACCATCCCGATCCTGTATTTCATGGTGCAGTCCTGGAAGGAGAAACATAAGAAGCAGGTTGAGGTTGAGGTGCCGTAACCTGCCTTTAGGAGGTTTTTAGTGTTCTGGTTGAGAAAAAATGTTGCTGAAAATGTGAACGGCGAGTCGGTGGCCGAGAAGGTCGCCAACGAGGCCGAAGGGTTCTACCGCTCCGGGAAGATGCACTGCGCCGAGGCGGTGCTGGCCGCGGTAAAGAACGAATTCATCCCCGAAGCGGGCGATGAACTGGTCCATCTGGCCTCTGGTTTCGGCGGCGGTTCCGGTGCCGGCTGCATCTGCGGCGCCATCGCCGGCGGCACCATGGCGATCGGCCTGGCGGTCAAGGACCGCAAGGCGGCCGCGGCGTTGACCAAGGAGTTGCACCACTGGTTCAAGGAGCAGTACCGCGTCACCTGCTGCAAGGCGCTCACCGCCGACGGCAAGAAGCGCTGCGTCGAGTTCACCGCCAACACGGCGGGAAAGGTGGCCGAGCTGCTGCAGAAAAAGTGATTCCGCAAAGCAATTTTCCTGGTTCCCAAGCTCCAGCTTTGCATCCGAGGGAAGTTGTAGCTTCGGAGAGGCTTTGCGTTCCCAAGGTGGACCTTGGGAACGAGATCAAAATCCCCCTAAATCCCCCTTTGACAAGGGGGACCTTTAGCGGCTAAACCGCTTTAGCAAACGGAGGTTCCTATGTACATCGACAGACTGTTGAGACTGATTGCCGGCACCTTCACCCTTATTTCCCTGGCGCTGGCCCATTACCACGACCCGCGCTGGCTCTGGTTCACCGCCTTCATCGGGTTGAACCTGCTCCAGTCCGGCTTCACCAACTGGTGCCCGATGATGACCATACTGGACAAGCTGGGTGTGCCCAAGCTGCCGCCGCAGGGCTGCGGCAAATGATCTGCCGCATCAAGGTCCTCTGCGACAACAGCGCCGGCTCGATCTCCGGGACCCTGGGCGAGCACGGTTTTGCCGCGCTGGTGCAGGCAGGGGACCAGTCGCTGCTCTTCGACACGGGCGGGGGGCACACGCTGCTGCACAACGCCCAGCGCATGAACATCGACCTGAAGAGCGTGGACCAGGTGGTGCTCTCCCACGGGCATTACGACCATGCCGGCGGGCTGTGGCCGCTGTTGCAGGCGGCGGGTCCCAAGCGGGTCCTGGCCCACCCCGAGATCTTCACCCGGCGCTACGTGCTGCGCGAGGGGAGTGCCCGCTCGGTCGGGGTGCCCTACTCGGAGGAATTTCTCACCGGCCTTGGCGCCAGCTTCTCCTACAGCGACGCCTTCCGGGAAGTCGTCCCCGGCGTCTTCCTGACCGGCGAGGTGCCGCGCCGTACCGGCTACGAGGAGGGGGACGCGGGACTTTTCTGCGACGAGGCGGGCTGCCACAGGGACCAGGTCCCGGACGACCAATCCCTGGTGATCGTGACGGAGAAGGGGCTTTTGCTGCTCTTGGGGTGCTGTCACGCCGGGGTGGTGAACACCCTGGAGCTCGCACGGGAGAAGACCGGTGTGGAGCAGGTCTACGGGGTGATGGGGGGATGCCACCTCGCCTTCTCGTCGCAGCCCCAGATCGACGCCACCATCAAGGCCCTGAAGCGTTACGGGCTGAAGAAGATCTGTCCCGGCCATTGCACCGGGTTCCATGCCGCCGCCCGTCTCGCCGCCGCGTTCCCCGGCGGCTTCAAGCCGATGCAGGTGGGCTACGTACTCGAAGTCGACTAGTTCACACCGTAAAGAGAGGAAGATGATGAGATTTATCGCCGTGCTGTTTTCCGTTTTGCTGCTGACCGCTTCCCTTTCCCAGGCAGTGGGCCCCGCCAACGTCACCTCGAAGCAGGCCCAGGCGTTGCTGGCCAAAAACGCCAAGATGGTGCTTCTGGACGTGCGCACCCCGGACGAGTACCGGCAGGCGCACCTGAAGGGCGCCCAGCTGATCCCGCTGGGGGAGCTGAACCGCCGGGTGCAGGAGATCCCGCGCGACCGCCCGGTGCTGGTGTACTGCGCCGTAGGCGCCCGTTCCTCGACGGCCGCCAGTTTTCTTTCCTCCCGGGGGTACCGCGAGGTCTACAACATGACCGACGGCATCGTCGGCTGGTACAACAACCACCTGCCGCTGCAGTTGGGGCGCTAGTCCCCCTCCCCAACCCTCCCCCTCCGGGGGAGGGAGCCCCACCCCCTCGAAAACCCTCCAGGGTACACCTTCCGTTTTCCCATCACTCCGCAAATTTCCGGTTACTCGCAAAGATTCCCGTTACTCTCCAAAAAACCGTTACTCCTAAAAATTCCCGTTGCCGCCATAATTCCCATCCACTCCCATTCTGGTAAACTTTTGCAGTTCTTTTGGCTCAAGCTATGCAGACAGGTTCCGATAAGCCAAAACAGGGCTTGCTTCACGGTGGAGGTAGCATGCAGGAGGAACGTGAAAACCTGGCGGCGCGCCTGCTGGAGGAGGTCGACTGCGGTGCGGTCTATCTCGACGCCGGCGGTAAGTTGCTCTTCATCAATCGCAGGGCCGAGGAGCTCCTCCACGTCGAGCGTGCCAAGGTCCTGGGCAAGCGGGTGGACATGCTGCCGCTAAGGACCCCGATCTACCGGGTGCTGAGCGAGAACGCGCAGGATGAACCGGTGGAGGTCAGCATCGACGGCTCCGTGATCCAGGTCCGTTCCGTGCCGCTGGGAGGAGACTCCCCGGAAGGCGAGCTGTTCCAGTTGCGCGACATCAGCCACGACCGGAAGGAAAAACGCCAGCGCGAGGAGTTCGTGGCCATGATGACCCACGACCTCAAATCGCCGCTTACCGTGATCATGGGGTACGTGCAGGCCCTCATGGGCGAAATGCCCTCCAAGATGGACCCCTCGCTGCACCTGTTCGTGAAGGAGATGGACAAGAGCGCGGTGAAGATGCTCTCCATGATCGACGACGTGCTGGACGCCTACCGGCTCGAGGCGGGGCTTTTGCAGATCGACCGCCAGCCCTGCGACGCGCGCAGCCTGCTGGAGGGGTGCTGCCGGGACGGCGAGCGGGAAGCCGCCGTGCACGGCTCCTACTTCCTGAGCGAGATCTGCGACGGGATCCCGACACTCGACCTGGACGAGAAGCAGATCACCCGGGTCTTCGCCAACCTGATCGGCAATGCGGTGAAGTTCACCCCCAGGCGCGGCACCATCAGCGTCACCAGCACCATCGAGGGAGAGTGCCTGCTGGTCCAGGTCCGCGATACCGGTATCGGCATCTCCGAGAGCGAGCTGCCGCGCATCTTCAACAAGTATTTCCGCGCCTCGGGCGCCCAGGGGTTCAAGGGGACCGGGCTCGGGCTCACCATCAGCAAGGCGATCGTCGAGGCCCACGGCGGGAGTATCCGCGTCGAGAGCAGCGCCGGCAAGGGGAGCTGCTTCTCGGTCCTTTTGCCGCTGCACAACGAACGGTGCAGCTTCACGCCTTGATTTAAGGGTTAAAGTTCCCGGGGTTCGACGCCGATTAGGCTCTCATCGGGCTCGCCCGAGGGGGCAGGACCCCCGAAGAGAAGAAAATAAGCCGCCCTGTGCGCGCATCGTTAACAGCCAAGGAGGAGAACAGCATGGGCAACGTATTGATAGTGGACGATTCCTCGACCATGAGAAAGATCATTTCCCGCAGCCTGCGCCAGGCGGGGCTCGCCATCGACGACATCTACGAGGCCGGCGACGGTATCGAGGCCCTCTCCACCATGGAGGGAAAAACGATCGACCTGATCCTGTCGGACATCAACATGCCCAACATGGACGGGCTGGAGTTCATCAAGTGCGTCCGGGGCAAGGGGGTCAACACCCCGATCGTGATGATCACCACCGAGGGGGGGGAGGACATCCTCAAGGAGGCGATCAACAACGGCGCCAGCGACAGCATCAAGAAGCCGTTCACGCCCGACCAGTTGAACGAGAAGCTCGGAGGACTTTTATGATGTCCCTGAACCAGGATATCGCAGCCGCGACACACCTTGAGGAGGCGGATCTGGCATCCTATGTCATCAACGCCACCAAGGAGGTGTTCGAAACGATGGTGATGATGGCCCTCGAGGACAGCTACCCCCTCAAGGAGCCGGTCACCTCCTTCCACTGCTCGGTCACCGGCATGGTCGGCCTGGCGGGGACCTACACCGGCATCCTGTCGATCCACTGCCCGCAGCACCTGGCGCTGAGGATCACCTCCAACATGCTCGGCATGGACGTGGAGGAAGTGGGGGAGGACGTCAACGACGCCCTGGGCGAGATCGCCAACATGCTGGGGGGGTACGTGAAGCAGATCCTCTCCAAGGGGGGGCTGGACATCAACCTCTCCATCCCGACCGTCATCTCCGGCGAGGACTACACGGTCAACTCGATGGCCGACAGCGACTGCGTCATCATCCCCTTCACCAACGAGGGTGACCGGTTCCTGGTCGGGCTGAAGCTCAGGAAGGAAGTCTAGGCGGTACCGTAATGGCTGCATTCGAAAAGCTACAATCCATGTTGGACGCCGCCATGAAGCAGGCCGGCGAGGAGAGCAGCATGCTCCTCGGCCAGGGCATGTCCGTGGCCGCTTCCGACGTCCTCAACACCAACCGCAAGAGCTACCTGGGTGACGAGGACAACCCCATCTACGTGGTGGGGGTGGAGTCGCGCGAGGCCTACCCCGGCGTGTTCTACCTCCTCTTCTCGCTGGGCGACACCATCGTGATGAGCTCCATCCTCTTGGGGATCCCCGGGCCGAGGATCCAGGAGAAACGCCGGCTTTCCATCCAGGAACCCGACGACGTGGACGCCTTCGGCGAGATCGCCAACCAGATCATCGGCTCCTTCAACTCGGTGTTCCAGCCCAACCTGCCCGACAAGGTGCACCTGAAGCTCCTTCCGCCGCAGAAGTACGTTCCCGGGACCGATCCGCTCAGTGACGACGTCCCCTTCCCGGACGGCGAGTACCTGATGTACCGTGCCCCCCTGCAGATCGAGGGGCACGAGATGAACATGGTGGACATCCTGATCCCGCACCCGCTGGCCAACCTGTTCGACCCGCAGCCGGAGGAGGCTGCGGTCGAGGCCGTAGCCGAGGTCGAGGCGGCGGCGGAGGAGAGCGCCGGGCCGCTCCCCTCCATCCTGGTCCTTGGTGACGACCAGGGGCGCCAGGAACTGGTGCAGGGGCTCTCTGACAGCGGCCTCAACCTGATCGACGCGCCGCTGGGCGCCGACCTCCCCGGGCTCTTCGCCCAGGGCGACGTGCGCGCCGCCTTCATCTTCCTCAAGCAGACCTCCGACCGTGATCTCGCCATCTGCAAGCGGGTGGTCCCGATGGTGGACCGAAGCGGCGGGGCCGTGCTCCTCTCCGCACCGGAATGGACCCGGACCGCGGTGCTGAAGGCGCTCAAGGCGGGGGTCAAGGGGGTGGTGATGCCCCCCTATGCTCCGCACGAGCTCGCCGAGAAGCTCGACAAGATCCTGCACCACTGACCGGCGAGTCAAAAAAACATCCCTCCCCTTCGTTTTTTTGACTGGCCGGCCGCCTCGGGCACCTTCCCGGCGCCGAGAAAATTTCCCACAAAGATAAAATGCCGTAGTCCCGATGGTTTAGCGCGTCGCCCCTTCCGTGTGCCCCTACGGCATGGCTTTTGCCTTGCACTCTCCCATGACCTTTACGCTGCGCATACCCGGCCCGAGGCTTTTCCTGGGGCTCGTCACCATACTGCTCGCCTGCGCCCTCCCGCAAAGCGCACCGGCCCAGCAGGAAAACCGCCTGTTGCGCATCGCGGTGCACCCGCACCAGGGCTTCACCAGGGTCAATCTCTTCTTCCAGTCCCCCCCCGACTACACGCTCCGGGTCCTCTCCGGGCGGGTCAGGCTCGAGGTGCGGGGGGCCGATTCCCCGAGCTTCAAGAAACTGCGCGTCCTGAACGACAAGCAGCTCGCCGGCGTCACCACCTCCGAACTGCGTGGCGTGCTGAGTGTCTCCATCCCGGTGCGCGGTGCGGAACCCGGGGTCCAGGTGATTTCGTGCGCCAATCCCAGCGTGCTGTCGCTGGATATCGGGCCGGGTGTGAAGCGGGCGGCGCGGGTGGACATCGCCCCCGGGCGTGAACCGATCCTCTCCGGCACCGAGCGCTTCGTACGCGATTTCGACGCCGATCCCGGCGGCATTCCCTTTGCCCCCACCGACGGCAAGGTGCTGAAGGGGCTCCTCCCCGAGGGGGAAGCGCTGTTGTTCCAGCAGGGGGAAAGTCTGCTGTACCGGGACCGGGCCGAGGAGGCGGTCAACGTCTTCTCCATGTTCCTGAACAAGGCGCCCGGCCCCAAGGCGCTGGCCTGCTTCCGGCTCGGCGAAGCCCTGGAACGGCTGGGACGGCACCAGGACGCCCTGTCCTATTTCCGGCAGGGAGAGGGGCTGTGGCCCCAGTACCTGGAGCAGGCCCCGGAGCTTTTGCAGCCCTACTCGGACGCTCTGGCGAGGACCGGCAACTTTCCCGCCGCCCGCGCCATGCTGCTGCGCCTCATGGACCGGTACGTGGGGACCCCTTACCAGGCGGAGCTTCTGAACCGCCTGGCCGATCTCATCGAGCGCAACGGCCAGAAGGCGGCGGCCCTCGCCATGTACCGCAGCGTGGTGGTCTACTCGGCCGGGAGCCCCGCGGCGGGTCGGGCGCGCCTGAAACTTGCCGACCGCGAGCTCTTTACCCTCTCCCGCGACCGCTACCGGGAACTTCTGGCCAAGTACCGGGCGGTCTACGAGGAGCCCGGCGATCCCGCCTCGCGCGACGAGGCGCTCTTCAAGATGACGCTGCTCCTTTCGCTGTACGCCTCCCCCAAGGAGGCCCTGGATACCGTGGTCACCTATGACCGGCGCTACCCGCGCGGCATCTTCAGCACCATCATCAAGAAGATGCGGGAGGAGATCCTCTTCCCCGTGTACCAGGAGACCGCCGCGGCCGGCAACGACCAGGGGCTGGTCCAGCTTGCCCTGGACAACCGGGAATACCTGGCCCGCTGCTTCGGCGACCCGGGGTTCGCCCCCAGGGTGTCGCAGGCATTCGAGAAGACCGGTGCCACGGCGAAGGAACTGGAGCTGTTCGGGTACCTGGAGCAGAAGAACTGGGCCGCCGGCAGCGCCCCCTTCCTGCTGGCCCGCATCGTAGACGACGCCGTCGCTTTCGGCAACGTGCCGCTGGCCGAGGCGACCGCCCGGGATTTCCTGGCCCGCTTCCCCCGCGACCCCCACCTGGGCCGGGTCCGCGAGCAGCTGGGGCGGCTCGCCTTCGAGCGGGGGGATCTCCCCGGCGCGGCGGCGCAGCTCGCCTTCCTGGGCGCCAAGGGTGCCAGGGCGCAGCTGCCGGACAGCGAGTACTACCTGGGCAAGGCGCTTGCCGCCGCCAAGGACCACGGCGGCGCGGTGCGCAGCCTGTCCCGCTTCACCGTGGCCGCCAAGCGGGATGACCCCTTCCTTCCGGACGGCTACTTCACCCTGGCCACCGCCCTCGCGGCCGGCAAGGATTACCAGCGGGCCCTGGCGGCCTGCCAGGTGGGCGGCAGCGTCGCCTCCGGCGAGATGAGCGGCCAGTTCCTCTACAAGAGCGGCGAGCTGCAGCTGCAGCTGGGCGAGGTGCGCCAGGCCAAGGCGAGCTGGGAGAAGGCGGCCGGAGCCGGGGGGACCTGGGGGAGGCTCGCCTCCGAGGCGCTCAACGACCTGAACTGGCGCATGAAGATCGCCGGGCAGCTTCCCTGACTGTCAAAAAGATGACCTGGTTGTTTTCCCGCAGTGTAACCTATCGATAACATTGATCTGCCGTGGGTGGTACGCCTTTTGCTGATGCTGCTTGGCTACCAAGGAGGATGAGATGCCAGTACAAGGAATTTTCGGAAACACCGTCGAACTGTTGGGGAAGACCCTGGACCTGAGGGCCAAGCGGCAGACCATGATCTCGGCCAACCTGGCCAACGTGGAGACCCCGGGCTACAAGGCCAGCGACCTCTCCTTCGAGGGGCAGCTCAAAAGCGCCCTCAAGGGGGGACCCGGCGCCGGCACCCTGACCAACCCGCGTCACATCCCGCTCAAGGGTGGCTCCGCTGCCTCCCTGGAGAAGGTGCAGGGCGACGTGGTCGAGCTCAACTCCGGCAACATGGGGCCTGACGGCAACGGCGTGGAGATGGAGAGCGAGATGGGGCGTCTGGCCGAGAACCAGATCATGTACAACGCCAGCGTGCAGCTCCTCACCAAGAAGTTCGAGGAACTGAAGCAGGCCATAAGGGGTACCTTATAATGGACTTTTTCACTTCCATGGACATCAGCGCCTCGGCGCTTGCCGCCGAGCGCACCAGGATGAACCTGATCTCCTCCAACCTGGCCAACGTCAATTCCACCAGGACCGCGGAAGGGGGACCCTACCGCCGCAAGGACGCGGTGTTCACCGCCACCCCGGTCAAGGAGGGGAGCTCCTTCGGCGCGGCGCTCTCCCGCGCCAACGAGGCGAGGAGCGTCCAGGTGACCCAGGTGAACGAGGACCAGCGGCCGCCGCGGCTGCAGTATGAGCCGGGGCACCCCGACGCGGACGCCAACGGCTACGTGGCCTATCCCAACATCAACGTGGTCGAGGAGATGGCGGACATGATCACCGCCAGCCGCAGCTACGAGGCGAACATCACGGCGACCAACGCGGCCAAGAGCATGGCTTTGAAGACGCTCGACCTGCTGCGCTAGGTAACGGAGGTTATACATGGAAATATCGGCACTTACCAAGGTAGACGGGCTCTCCCAGGCTTTTCCCGCCCAGGGGACCCAGGGGACGCAGGGCAACGCAACCGTCGGCTTCGGCAAGTTTCTGGAGGAGATGGTCTCCAAGGTGAACCAGCAGCAAGGCGCCGCGGACCAATCGATCCAGGCGCTCGCCACCGGCGAGACCAAGGGGCTGCACGAGGTGATGCTCGCGGTGGAAAAGGCCAGCATCTCCTTCCAGATGCTGACCCAGGTGCGCAACAAGGCGGTCGAGGCGTACCAGGAGATCATGAGGATGCCGGTTTAAGAGGTTAAGGGGATACCATGCCGGAAGGGCTTAAAAAACTTTTGGAACCTTTTCTCGCGATGTCGACCGGGAAGCGGATGGTCGTCGCGGGGGTCGCACTCGCCTCGCTGCTCGCCTTCGCGGCGCTGATCACCGTGGCGAACAAGACCGACTACCGCCCGCTGTTCGCCAACCTCAACAGCGACGACGCCGGCGAGATTGTCAAAAAATTGAAAGAGCAGAAGGTCCCCTACCAGATCGCCGCCGACGGCAAGGCGATCCTGGTCCCTTCGGATAAGGTGTACGACCTGAGGCTCTCCATGGCCAGCGACGGTCTGCCCCAGGGGGGCGGCGTCGGCTACGAGATCTTCGACCGCAAGAACTTCGGCATGACCGAGTTCGTGCAGAAGCTGAACTACCAGCGCGCCCTGCAGGGCGAGCTCTCCCGCACCATCGCGCAGATCGCCGGGGTCGAGTCGGCCCGGGTGCACCTGGCCATCCCCGAGAAGACCCTGTTCAAGGATGCCGAGAAGCCGGCGACCGCCTCGGTCGTGCTCAAGATGAAATCGAACCGGATGCTCAGGGAGGGCGAGGTGCAGGGGATCGTGCACCTGGTCGCTTCCTCCATCGAGGGAATGGACCCGGAGCAGGTGACCGTGCTCGACAGCCGGGGCAAGATGCTCTCCGGCAACACCTCCTCCGACCCCGCCAGCAAGCTGACCGGCTCGCGCCAGGAGACCCAGCGCAACTTCGAGAAGACCCAGGAAGACAAGCTGCAGTCGCTTTTGGACCGCGTGGTCGGCTCCGGCAAGTGCGTGGCCCGCGTCACCGCTAACTTCGACTTCAAGCAGGTGGAGAAGTACGAGGAGCGTTACGACCCCGAGTCCGCGGCGGTGAGAAGCGAGCAGAGAAGCGAGGAGAAGGGGGGCACCACGACCACCGCCTCCGGCGTCCCCGGCGCACAGACCAACCTGGGGCGGACCCCCCCGGGAGCGGGCGGGCAGAGCGGCGGCGGTTCCAAGACCGACGAGACCCTGAACTACGAGGTGAGCCGTTCCACGGCCCGCATCATCGAGCCGGTGGGAGCGCTCTCCAAGGTGTCCGTGGCGGTGCTGGTGGACGGAAAATACGACCTCCCGGTGGGGGCGAAGCCGGGCGCGCAGCCCAAGTACCAGCCCCGCACCCCGGACGAGATGCAGAAGATCGAGGCCCTGGTGAAGAGCGCGGTCGGCTTCAACGCGGAGCGCGGCGACCAGGTCACCGTGGCCAACATCCCCTTCCAGGAGACCGGCGACAGCGGCGGCGAGGCGCCCAAGTGGTACGACGCCCCCATCGTGCAGACCCTGATCAAGAACGGCCTGATCGGCCTGGGCTTCCTGGCCCTGATCCTGTTCGTGATCCGGCCGCTGTTGAAGACGCTGAAGAGCGAGAAGCCGGCCTCCTCCTTCCTCCCCATCCAGGACGACGCCGAGAACGCCCACATGCTGGAGATGCAGAAGATCGCCCAGGAGAAGATGCGGGTGACCCAGATCGAGCTGGTGGAGAAGGTGAAGCAGGACCCCTACCAGGCTGCCCAGATCCTGCAGAACTGGCTGGCGCGCAAGGAATAGATGAGAACGATGACTTTTAGAGGTGCAGCATGACCGGAGCCGAGAAGGCCGCCATACTCCTTTTGTACCTGGGCCCCGAGGCGACCGCCAAGGTCTTCTCACACATGGACGATGGCGATATCAAGCGGATCAGCCAGAGCATGTCCAAGCTCGGGCACGTCCCGCGCGAGGAGATCGCGTCGGTGGTGGAGGAGTTCACCGACATCACCAACCCGGAAACCGGGTTCTTCTCCCAGGGGGAGGAGTTCGTCAAGAAGATCCTGGAGAAGGCCCTTGGGCCGCTGCGCGCCGAGACCCTGCTGCAGGAGATCCGCACCTCGGGTATCGGCGACATGGCCGACATCCTCTCCACCATGGACCCCCGCACCATCGCCAACTTCTTCTCCCAGGAGCACCCGCAGACCATCGCCGTGGTACTGGCCAAGCTGAAGCCCAAGCAGACCAGCGAGATCATAGCGCTGTTGCCGCAGGAGCTGCAGGCCGAGGTGGTGATCCGCATCGCCGAGGTGGACCAGGTTTCCCCGGAGATCCTTTCCGAGATCGACGAGGTGATCCGGGTCGAGTTGACCGCCCTGGGCGGGGTGCAGCGCTTCAAGGTGGGGGGCGTGGAGAAGGTGGTGGACATGTTCGCGCACCTGGACCGAAGCCGCGAGAAGAAGATCCTGGACAAACTGGACACCATGAACCCGCCGCTGGCGGAGGTGATCAGGAAGCACCTGTTCACCTTCGAGGACATCTTCAAGCTGGACGACCGCGCCATCCAGTCGATCATGAGGGAGGTCTCCAACGACACCCTTACCCTGGCCATGAAGACCTCGGTGGACGAGGTCAAGGACAAGATCTTCCGCAACATCTCCAGCCGCGCGGCCGAGATGATCAAGGAGGACCTGGAGGTCATGGGGCCGGTACGCCTCTCGGACGTGGAGAAGGCACAGAGCGAGATCATCAAGATCGTCCGGAAGATGGAAGAGGAAGGGAAGGTGGTCATCGCGGGTCGCGGGGCGGAAGATGTTCTCGTCTAAGATCATCAGGAAAGGGGTCGAATCCGAGGCCTACACGCTGGAGCCGCTGGGGGGCGAACTGGTCCCGCCGGTCGGGCAGGAGGTCTTTCGCCCCATCCAGCTGGGGGGGGAGGAAACCGCCGCGCCGGACGAGGCGGAGGAGGAACCAGAGACCCCTCCCGCCGTGATCGCCGAGGACGAGGCGCTCAGGAGGATCCAGCAGGCGCATGCCGACGGGATGAAAAAGGGGCGGCAGCAGGCCGAGGAGGATCTGTCCAAGGTGAGCGAGGCGCTGGCCCAGGCGCTTCTCTCCACCGGCACGCTGCGGGGGCAGATCATGCACGACGCCGAGGAGGACCTTTTGAAGCTCTCGGTGATGATCGCACGCAAGGTGATGATGCGCGAGCTCTCCCTGGACCCGGGGCTGATCGCCGGGCTGGTGCACGGTGCGGTGGAGCTGGCCGCCGACGAAGGTGAGATCGTGGTGCGGCTGAACCCGGAGGAGTACCAGGTGGTGGCCTATTCGCCGCAGTTCCAGGCACTCTCCCGGGACCGGAAGAAGATAACCCTGCGCGAGGACCCGGCCCTGGGGCCGGCGAGCTGCCTGGTGGAGACGGTGCGCGGCAACATCGACGCAGGGCTCGACGCCCAGCTCGAGGAGATCATGCGCCGGCTCTCCGAGGAGAGGAACGCGCGGCGGGAGGACGTCGAAAGTGGGGATTGATCTGGCACGCTACCTGCCGGTGGTCGAGGCGGCCAAGCCGGTGCGCTTTCACGGCAAGGTGACCCAGGTGGTCGGCCTGGTCATCGAGGGGTACTGCCCCGAGACGGCGGTGGGGAGCGTCTGCGAGGTGCACTCCGAGGGGCATGCCCCGATTCCTGCCGAGGTGGTCGGCTTCCGCGAGAACAAGACCCTGCTGATGCCGCTTGGCGAGTTGCGCGGCGTGGGACTGGGGAGCGTGATCTCGGTCCGGCGCGAGAAGGCGGCCCTGGGGGTCGGCCCCGCGCTCCTGGGGCGGGTCATCGACGGGCTGGGAGAGCCGATCGACGACAAGGGTCCCATCGAGGTGGCGGACGAGTATCCCATCTACGCGCTGCCGGTGAACCCGATGAAAAGGCGCCCGATCAGGAAGCCCCTGAACCTCGGCATCCGCGCCATCAACGGTCTTTTGACCTGCGGCGAGGGGCAGAGGGTCGGCATCATGGCCGGCTCCGGCGTCGGCAAGTCGACCCTTCTGGGCATGATCGCCCGCTACACCGAGGCCGACGTCAACGTGATCGCCCTGATCGGCGAGCGCGGCCGGGAGCTCAGGGAGTTCATCGAGAAGGACCTGCAGGCGGAAGGACTCAGGAAATCGGTCGTGGTCGTGGCGACCTCCGATCAGCCCCCGCTGGTCCGGATGCGCGGCGCCTACATAGCGACCACCATCGCCGAGTACTTCCAGGCCCAGGGGAAGAAGGTGCTCCTCATGATGGACTCCGCCACCCGTTTCGCCATGGCGATGCGCGAGGTGGGGCTGGCCATCGGCGAGCCCCCCACCACCAAGGGGTACACCCCGAGCGTCTTCGCCGCCCTGCCGAGGCTTCTGGAGCGGACCGGCAACTTCCAGGGGGGGAGCATCACCGGCCTGTACACGGTCCTGGTCGAGGGGGACGACTTCAACGAGCCGATCTCCGACGCCATGCGCAGCATCCTGGACGGGCACATCATCCTGACCCGTGAGCTGGCGGCGAGGAACATCTACCCACCCATCGACCTCTTGAACAGCGCGAGCCGTGTCATGAGCGACGTGACCAGCCGCGAGCACCGGGCGCTGGCGGGGCAGTTCAAGGAGACCCTGGCCACCTACCGGCAGGCCGAGGACATGATCAACATCGGCGCCTACAAGGCCGGCAGCAACCCAAAGATCGATCTCGCCATATCCCGGATGGATCAGATGATCGCCTATCTGAAGCAGGACGTGGCGGACCAGGTCACCTTCGAGGAATCCATCGAGGCGCTGGCCCGTATCTTCGGAGTCGGCAGTTTGAACGATTAGCGGGCCGCCGGAAGCGGCGGCCGGACATGATGACAGTGAGGTTGCGGTGCGGCAAGGGCTTGCCCGCCGTAGCTTTAGCGAAGGTGGGAGGGGTAGGCCATGGCAGGACAGGAATTCAGGCTCGAACAGGTGCTCAAGTTCCGCAAGGAAGTGGAGAAGATGCACCAGCTGGAACTCGCGGCGGCGAAGCAGCAGCACGAGAGCGCCAGGGAGCGGCTGAAGAATGAAAAGTCCATGATGGAGCAGCTGGAGCAGGAATACACCCAGCGCCAGAGGGCGGGAATCGAGGCCAAGGACCTGCAGCTCTACGGCGACTTCTCGCGCAGAAAGGCCCAGGAAATCCAGCAGCTGCGGGAGAGCCTGGTGGTGCTGGAGAAGGCGGTCCAGGAAAAGCGCGAGGCGCTTCTGGCCGCGGCCAAGGAGAAGAAGGCGCTCGAGGTCTTCAAGGAGAAGAAGATGCGGGACCTGAGACTGGAGCAGTTGAACCGCGAACGGGCCTTCCTGGACGAGATAGCCGTCCAGGGGAGGGGGCATAAGTGAAAAAGCTGATAGGCGCGCTGGTGCTGGTTCTCGTGGCACTGCCGCTGTTATGGAACGAACGGCAGGTCTTTAACGCCCAGGCGGCCGAGGTGAAGAACCCGCCCCGGAGCATGTCCAGCGAGAGCGCGGCCCTGGAGGCCAAGCGGCAACAGCTGGCGCAGAAGGAGGCGGCGCTCTCCGCCAAGGAAGCGGCCCTGAACCAGCTCTCCGCCAAGCTGGACGCCCGGGTGGCCGAGCTGAACGCGGCCAAGAAGGGGATCGAGGAGGCCCTCACCGCCAAGAAGAAGCAGGACGACGACCGCTACAAGAAGATGATCAAGATCTACAAGGGGCTGAAGCCGGAGGAGGCGGGGACCCTGCTCAACAAGCTGGACGAGAAGATGGTGATCCAGATGTTGAACCAGATGGACCAGAAGACCGCCGTGAAGCTGATCCCCTTCATCAACCAGCCCCGGGTCCTGGAGTGGACCAGGCTGAACCTGGCCGGGAAGTGACCGGCTGACCCCAGTGCGAACCGCCGCTTGCCGCGGCGGATTTCGACCGGCTGTGTATCGGCGCAGCCGTATTTCAGGCAAAAGGAGGTGACATGTACATGATGGTTCAAAACGCAGCATTCATTCCAGACGCGATCCCGGCCCCAGCGGCACAAACCGGGATGGCAAACGCAGCGGCAGCCCCCGGTGCGGGGGTGTTCCAGCAGCTGCTGCAGGGAAGGCAGACCCCGGACCACCCCGCGGCGACGCCGACCCGGCCGACGCCGGTACAGAACGCGAAGGGCGCTTCCCGTTCCGCCAAGGCCGAGGAGAAGGCGCGACCGGCGCAGGCACAGGAAACCGGCTCCGCGCGCGAGGAAAAACCGGCCCACGCGGTCCGGACATCGGCTGCCGACAAGGCGGCGGTTGAAGGCAAGCGCGAGGCCCGCAAGGGCGATGCGGAGCAGGAAACGGCACCGGCGCAGGACACGGCAGCGGAAGGCGCCGCCGGGAACGTGGCGGACAACGCCGGCGCGGAGCAGGCGGTGCCGGCAACACCGGAAACCGCGGTTGTCGCTCAGGCCGCAGATGCGGTAACCGGGACGGTCCCGGAAGTCAAGCCGGACGTAAACCCCGGGCTGGTCGTGGCCATGGCCGCGATCGAAACCAAGGTAGCGGCACGGGGAGAGGAGACCAACGCGGCAGCAGGTACCACCGCGCTGGAAAGGCTCCAGGCCCTGCAGCAGCGCACGCAGCAGGCAACGGCGCCGGAAACGGCAGCCGGCGCAGACCAGGCGCAACCGGAGCCGCCGCAGCAGGCAGTACAACAGCAAAACCCGCAGCACCAGACCACCGCCGGCACGACCGGCAGCCAAGCCGGCCAGAAGGTCGAGGCGGCACAGCTCTCCCCGGCACCGGGGGCAGCGCAGGTGGTCCCTTCGACGGGCGCGACAGAAGGAGCGCAGGTTGAGACGCCCCCGGCGCAGGTGGCTCAGGGCGCAGCGCAGCGACAGGAAGCCCCGGTACTGCCGGATGCCGCAAAAACAGCGGTAACGGCCGACCAGACCGTGGCAGCCGCCCACCTGGCGGCGAAAGAAACCGGAGCGGGACGCTTCGTGGCCATGCCGGTCAGGAAGCAGGCCGAGCCCGCGACGGCAAACGACCCTGCCGCAGCAAAAGCGGCCGGGCAGGAGAGCGCACCGGTCCAGCAGGACCAGGCCGTAACGCAGGATGCGGCAACACTGCAGGGGACAACCCCGCAGCCGCAGACGACCCCGGAGACGGCCGGCGCCGCAGCCGCAGGCACCACGGGCGCAACGGTCCGCGAGGCCAAGCCCGAGGCGGGTGCGGCCCAGGTGAAGGTGCAGCCGGAACAGCAGGGGGAACCGGCAGCGGTCTCCCAGGATAAGGCGGCACAGGCGGAGCAGGCTCCGCAATCCCCGCGCAAGGACGCCCACCAGGGCGAAACCGTGACCGGGAAGCAGGTGCGGGAAGCGGTACAGGCCCAGCAGGCGAACCTATCCAAGCCTTCGG
Source organism: Geomonas oryzisoli (assembly GCF_018986915.1). Lineage (NCBI taxonomy): Bacteria > Pseudomonadati > Thermodesulfobacteriota > Desulfuromonadia > Geobacterales > Geobacteraceae > Geomonas > Geomonas oryzisoli. The sequence continues at coordinate 4,229,381 of NZ_CP076723.1, read as the reverse complement.
GAGAGGACGTGTCCGGCACCAAGAATGCAACGACGGCAACTGCCAACTCCGTCTCCGAGCCGGGGGCGGTGCGGGACATGTCGGGCGCGCAGGGTGAGCAGGGACAGTCGCACCAGAAAGGGCAGGAAAACCTGAACGGCCAGATGCTCGGCGCGGGATTGACGGCGCAGGGGACCCCGGCGGAAGCGGTGCCGGGTGAAAACAGGCTTGCCGGCGGCAAGACCTTCCTGCACGAAAACATCCTCTCCCAGGTACGGGAAGGGGTGGTGACCCACGACGGCAAGGGGAACGGCCAGATGAGCATCAGGCTGAACCCGGGCGAGCTGGGGGAGCTCAAGATCCAGCTCCGCATGGACAACAACCGGCTCAACGTGGAGGTCCAGGCGGACAACCGCATGGTCAAGGACCTCTTGATGAGCAACCTCGACTCCCTGCGCGAGGCCCTTTCCGGGAAGAACCTCACCATGGAAGGGTTCAACGTCTCGACCGGTGGTGGCGGGTTCAACGGCCCCCTCAACGATGAGAGGGGAAACCAGCAGCAACAGGCCCCCAGGTTCGCCAGGGGCGCAGGGTACGACGGTCAGGAAACACCCCGGGTCAAATATATGACAACCGAGGTCAACAGCCTGCTCGACGTACGATTCTAGCAAGGAGGTAAGGATGATAACCGACGCAACATCAGCAGCAACCACGGCCTCGGCCGCGGCGGCGATGAAGCAGGCGACGGGCATGAACAAGGACGATTTCCTGAAGCTGTTCGTGACCCAGCTGCAGAACCAGGACCCCCTGAATCCCCAGGACGGCACCCAGTTCATCTCGCAGCTCGCCCAGCTGACCCAGGTCGAACAGGCCTACAACACCAACACCAACCTGCAGAACCTGCTGAACCAGGGGAGCAACGCCGGCACCATGGCGGCGGTCTCACTGATCGGCAAACAGGTGGTGGCCTCCGGTTCCCAGGTGGAACTCACCTCGGGGAGCAGCACCATCAACTACAACCTGGGCAAGAGCGCGCAGTCGGTGACGGTTTCCGTGCTCGATGCCAGCGGCAAGGTCGTCAAGACCATCAACGGCGGCGCCCAGAACTCCGGCGGCAACACGGTAACCTGGGATGGAACCGACAACTCCGGGGCGCAACTCACCCCCGGCACCTACAGCTTCAGCGTCTCCGCCAATGACGCCGCCGGCACAGCCGTCACCGCCACGGGTATCGTGCGGGGTAAGGTGAGCGGCGTCGACATGTCCGGCAGTACCCCGGTGCTCTCGGTAGGCGGGCTGAAGATCAACCTGACCGACGTGACCTCCGTGAGCGAGGCAGCCTAAGGGAGCCTGAGATGATCGACAACAGCATCTTGTTTCCCCAACCGATCCAGGCGCCGGTCAAACCGAACCCAAGCGGCGCCAAGCCGGCCGCGAAGAGCACCGGGAGCGGCACCCCGTTCGCCCAGGTCCTGGACCAGAAACTGCCGGGGCAGCCGGTCAAGCTTTCCCAGCACGCCCAGGAGCGGCTCAAGTCCCGCGGCATCACCCTCTCCGACGCCGACATGAAGCAGCTGGAAGGGGCGGTGGACAGCGTGGCACAAAAGGGCGGCCGGGAATCGCTGATCTTGATGGGAGACGCGGCCCTGGTGGTGAGTGTCAAAAACCGGACAGTGGTGACCGCCATGGATCGTCAGGGTATGAAGGGGAACGTTTTCACCAACATCGATTCGGCAGTATTTTTCTAAGCGCAAACGACAACTGAAACGGGCTGGCCCTCCAGAAGGAAAGCCCGCGGGACACCGACCGACTGAGGAGTCCCACAACCAAGCCTAAGGAGGCAAAAAAATGAGTGTTACTTCCGCATTGTTTACCGGCGTTACTGGTCTGATTCAAAACGGCGAAGCGATGAACGTCATCGGCAACAACATCTCCAACGTAAATACCATCGGTTTCAAGGGGGCCAGGACCCTCTTCTCGGACATGCTCTCCCAGAACATCGGCGGCGGTTCCCAGATCGGTAAGGGCGTGCAGATGCAGGCGGTACAGAACGTGTTCAGCCAAGGCTCGACCCAGAGCTCTGAGAACGTGACCGACCTCGCCATCCAGGGGACCAGCTTCTTCGCCCTCAAACCGCCGACCGCGACCTCCCCGGTGGCGACCCAGAATTCCGCCTTCCTCTCCCGTGCCGGCGCCTTCCAGGTAGACAACAACCTGACCCTGGTGAACCCGGACGGCTACCAGGTGCTGGACACCCAGGGTAACCCTATCAAATTCGTTAACTCCGGCACGGCTCCGAACACCGACTTCGGCAAGATCATCAGCATCGACAACTCCGGCCTGATCACCTACCTCGCCACCGACGGCATCACCCAGAACTACTACAACACCTCCGGTGCCGTGGGCGTCGCGGCCACCCCCGCCAACGCCGCCACCGTGCAGCGCCTGGCCGTGGTCACCGCATCCGACCCCACCGCACTCAGCAAGATGGGGGGCTCCCTGTACCAGGCCACCGCCGACGCCGGCGTCTCCGGGGCCGCCTTCTCCCTGGTCGCCAACAAGCCCAACGGCGTCAGCGAGAAGATCCTCTCCAACACCCTCGAGCAGAGCAACGTGGACATGGCGAGCGAATTCGTCAAGATGATCATCACGCAGAGGGCCTACTCCGCCAACTCCAAGACCATCACCACCACGGACCAGATGACGCAGGAAGTCCTGCAGCTGATCCGCTAGGGCGGGCACAGGGCAGCAAAGGGGGCGCGGCAACAGCCGCGCCCCCCATCCTCGCCGTGTCAAAGCTCCCCCCGGCGTCGAAGCTCTGACACCGCCCTCTCGGGCCGGATCTCTGACGCGCCGCTCCGCGAACCCCGCGTTGTGCGCCGCCTGGGCACCCGTGCGTCCTTTTTCCCCCTGTTGCCCCGCCCCGCGCCCCTCCCGGATCGCCGCCCAGCCGTGCGCCGGCGGCGACACCCTTCTTTTCGTCGGTCAAAAAGTTGACCCACGCTCCCTCCGCTCCCGCTCCCCCGCTCCGGGCCAGTATCGGTATCGAACCTGCAACCTTCCGTAACATAAGGCTTTGCCGCCGTCAGCCGCGCGGTGGGCACCCTCCTCTCCAGGCATATCTGGCGCGGCTTTACCGATCTGGCATCTGGGTTGCAAGGGTGTTCAATTCGAATACACCAGCTTGAGCTGTTTAAAAAGGAGAACCCAGCATGGCCGAACCGGCGAAGCCGCAAGAGACCCCGGAAAAGAACAACAAGAAGCTCTTCATCATCATCGGCGCCGTGGTAGCGGTCCTTGCCATCGGAGGGGCGGCAGCCTTCTTCATGGGGGGAAGCAAGAAAGAAAAGGCGCCCGAGGGAGCCAAGGTCGAGGCCAAGGCCGAAGGGGGCGGCGAGCACGGCGCACCCGCCAAGGGAGGTGAGGGCGCAGCCGCCGGCGGCGGCACCGTCTACCCCCTGGAGCCTTTCATCGTCAACATCTACGACGGCCAGGAGCTCCGGTACCTGAAGCTCAAGGTCGAGTTCGAGATGGCCAACCCGCAGGCGAAGGCGGAGCTCGACGCGAAGCTCGCCCCGCTGCGCGACGCCATCCTGATCCTTCTGACCACCAAGACCATGCAGGAGATCCAGGACCTGCAGGGGAAAAACCAGCTGCGCGAGCAGATTCTGGCTGCGGTCTCCAAGGTGGTCCCCCCCAGCAAGGTAACCAAGGTCTATTTCACCGACTTCGTGGTGCAGTAAAAGGTGCCATCGATGGAAAAATTCCTTACCAAGGAAGAGATCGACGCCCTGGTGGCGGCCGTTTTCGACGGGAGCCTGATCCCGGATAACGAGCTGGCCAAGGAAGGGCCTCAGGCGCAGCAGTTCGACCTGCTCGACATCGAGGCCCACCGCGCCATCCCGAACCTTGACATCGTCTACGACGGTTTCATCCGCTACAACCGGGTCACCATGTCGAACCGGTTGGGGCGCATGGTGGACATCAAGAAGGAGGAGGCGGTCCCCTATAAGTTCGGGGACTTCCTGAGCGTGCTCCCGTCGCCGGTCTGTATGGCGATCTACAAGATGGACCCGTTGAAGGGGGCGGCGCTGATCGCCTTCGACAGCACCCTGGTGTTCACCATCGTGGACAGCATCCTGGGGGGCTCGGGGGTGCCGTCCGGGCAAGGGATGAACCGGCTCTTCACCTCCATCGAGCTGCGCCTGGTGGAGAAGATCGTCAAGGATGCCCTGGCCGACCTCGAGCGTGCCTGGGCCCCGCTCTGCCCGGCCAGCATGAACCTTTTGCGCCTGGAGATGAACCCGCGCCTGGTCAACATCGTCCCCCCCGAGTACCAGGTGGTGACCATGAGCATGAAGATCCAGATCGAGGAGACGGTGGGGAACATGATCCTGGCCATCCCGTTTTTGACCATCGAGCCGATCCGCGACAAGTTGAAGCGGGGCGTGCAGATGGACATGATGGTGGTGGACCCGCTCTGGTCCTACCGCCTCTCCGAGGAACTGATGGGTGCGCCCATGGACATGTCGGTGGAGATGGGGGGCGCGACCATATCGCTGGCGGACCTGATGGGGCTCACCCCTGGGGACGTCATCATGCTCGATGCCAGCGGCAAGGACGAGCTGGTGGTCAAGGTTGGGGGAACGAAGAAGTTTATGGGCATTGCCGGGGTAAGCGGCGGAAACAAGGCGGTACAGATCACGCGTGCCCTGACTGGAGGTGAAGATTGAGCGAAAAACTCGCTTTGGACGAACAGAAGGAAGTTCCGCAGCCGAAGAACCTGGACTTCATCATGGACATCCCGCTGCAGCTAACCGTAGAGCTGGGGCGGACCAAGCTCCTGGTGCGGGACGTCTTGCAACTGAACCAGGGGTCGGTGGTGGAGCTGACCAAGCTCGCGGGCGAGCCGCTGGATGTCTTCGTGAACTCGAAGCTGGTGGCGCGCGGCGAGGCGGTGGTGGTGAACGACAAGTTTGGCATCCGGCTCCTGGACATCGTGAGCCCCAATGAAAGGGTGGACAAGGTGCTATGAGAAAGCTCGCGGCGGTGACAACGGCCACGCTGCTCATCCCGGCGGCGGCGCATGCCGATACCGGCGGACCCGACCTTTTGGGGAGCCTGGCGCAGATGGTTGGCTCGCTCATCCTGGTGATCGGCATCATCCTGATCCTCTACTACCTTGCCGGGCGGCTCATGAAGATGCCGCAGGGAAACGCCGCCGGGTACATCCGGGTGGTGGAGACCAAGCACCTGGCCCCCAAGAAGTCGCTGATGCTGGTCGAGGTAGGAGGCGAATACCTGCTTTTGTCCAACAGCGGCGAAGGGGTGAGCCTCATCAAACAGGTGGAGATGCTGGAGGAGATCGAGGTGGTCGAGGAAAGAAGCGCGGCGGCCCTGATCCCGGCCCGGCTCAAGAAAAAGCTGGAGACCCTGGCCGGAGGCCTCCCCCGTAAGGAGGCGCCGCTTGGGCAGCTCGGCAAAAGCGGTGGGTTTGCGTGAAACATAAAAAGATGCTGGGGGCGCTGCTCCTGGTGGCTCTATCCCTGATACTGGCGGCGACCGCGGGCGCGGAGCCGCTCTCCCTGCCCACGGTGAGCGTGGGGGTCGGCAAGGTGAGCAAGCCGGCCGACGTCTCCGTGGCGCTGCAGATCTTCTTCGTGATGACCGTCATCTCGCTGGCGCCCAGCCTGTTGATGATGACCACCTCTTTCACCCGCATCGTCGTGGTGCTCTCCTTCCTCCGGTCCGCGCTGGGAACCCAGCAGGCCCCCTCGAACCAGATCGTGGTGGGGCTGTCGCTGTTTCTCACCTTTTTCATCATGGCGCCGGTCTGGCAGCAGGTGAACACCCAGGCGCTGCAGCCCTACAAGGCGCAGACCATCACTCAGGAGGAGGCGCTCAAGCGCGGCGTGGCCCCCTTGCGCAAGTTCATGCTCTCGCAGGTGCGCGAGAAGGACCTGGCCCTCTTCATCAACCTCTCCAAGCTCCCCAGGCCGCGCAACGCAGATGACATCCCGACCATGACCCTGATCCCGGCCTACATGGTGAGCGAGCTGAAGACCGCCTTCCAGATCGGCTTCTTGATCTTCATCCCGTTCCTGGTGCTGGACATGGTGGTCGCCTCGGTGCTCATGTCCATGGGTATGATGATGCTGCCGCCGGTGATGATCTCGCTTCCCTTCAAGATCCTCCTGTTCGTGCTGGTGGACGGCTGGGGGCTCGTGATCGGGTCGCTGGTGAAGAGCTTCGGATAAAGACAGGAGTTAGGTATGACCCCGGAAATGGTAGTTCAACTCGGCAGGCGGAGCTTCGAGGCGGTGATCCTCCTCTCGGCGCCGCTGCTCATCTGCGCCCTGGTGGTCGGCCTCCTGGTCAGCATCTTCCAGGCCGTCACCTCGATCAACGAGGCAACCCTCGCCTTCGCACCCAAGATCATCGCGGTCATGGTGGCCATGGTCATCTTCTTCCCCTGGATGATGATGTACATGAGCGACTTCACCCACGAGATCTACGGCATGATCGCCAACATGAGGCACTAGGTGTTCGACGCCCTCCCGCTCAAGGCCCTGGCCGACCTGATCCCCTTCGCCCTGGTCCTGGCCCGGGTCGCGGGGCTGTTCATGGCCATCCCGATGTTCGGGGCACGCCTGGTTCCCAACCGCATCAAGGCGGTGCTCATCTTCGCCATGGCGCTGCTCATCTTCCCCGTGATCAGGCTGAAGGGAATCCCCGTCGCCGACGATTCCCTCTCCCTCATGCTCCTGGTGCTGCGTGAGACGCTGATCGGTCTCACCCTCGGGGCCATTTCGCAGTTCGTTTTCGCGGCGGTGGAGTTCAGCGGGCAACTGGTGGGGACCCAGATGGGGATCTCCATCGCCGCCCAGTTCGACCCCACCACCCAGAACAACGTCCCTACCATGGCCATCTTCGAGGGGGTGCTGGCCACCCTCATCTTCCTCGCCCTCGACGTGCACCACTTCTTCATCAAGGGGATCGTGGAGAGCTACCAGGTGATACCGCTCGGGGCCTGGCACGTGAGTAACGGCCTGTTGAAGTTCCTGACCCAGACCAGCACGGGGATGTTCATCATCGCCCTCAAGCTGGCGGCACCGGTCTCGGTGGCGCTTCTGGCGACCACCGTGGCGCTGGGGATCGTCGCGCGCAGCTTCCCCGCCATGAACGTATTCATGGTCAGCATGCCGCTCAACATCGGCATCGGCTTCCTGATCCTCGGTATCTCGCTGCCGGTATTCCTGCGCGTCCTCAACGGGAGCTTCGGCGCCTTCGTGCAGCAGATGCACGCCCTGTTCAAGCTGCTCGCCTAGGGCCTCGCCATGTCAGACGACAAACATTCCAAAACAGAAAAACCTACCAGTAAGAAGATCACCGATGCCAAGAGCAAGGGGAACGTAGCGCGCAGCCGCGAGATGACCTCCGCCGTCACCCTGATCGCCGCCATGGTCGCGCTCTACGCCAGCTCCGGAATCATGCTGAAGACCCTGCAGGGGACCATGAGGGACATCTTCGGCGGGCTTGCCACCATCGAGATCACCCCCTCCGGGGTGCACCACCTGATGATCCGGGAGTTTGCCAACCTGGCCATCATGCTGACGCCGTTCATGCTGGTCTGCCTGATCGCCGGGCTCGGAGTCGAGATCAGCCAGGGTGGGATCAACCTCAGCTCCGAGAAGCTCAAGTTCGACCTGGGGCGCCTGAACCCGGTGCAGGGGGTAGGGCGGCTCTTCAACAAGGACTCGCTGTTCGAGGTCGCCAAGTCCTTCATCAAGATGGCGATCGTCGGGTACATGGCCTACAAGATCCTCGCCGAGGAGATGGAGGGGATCATCTTCCTGGTTGACCAGGACCTGGAAGGGATCCTGCAATTCATCGGTCACATCGCCTTCAAGATCGTGCTGCACACCTGCGGGGTGCTGATCATCCTGGCGGTGCTCGACCTCGCCTTCGTCAAGTGGCGCTTCCTGGACAACCTGAAGATGACCAAGCAGGAGGTGAAGGACGAGCACAAGAACACCGAGGGGGACCCGGCCATCAAGGGAAAGCAGCGCCAGAAGGCCTTTCAGATGGCGCGCCGGCGCATGCGCCAGATCATCCCCACCGCCGACGTCGTGGTCACCAACCCGACCCACTACGCCGTGGCGCTCAAGTACGACCGTTTCAAGATGTCGGCACCGGTGGTGCTCTTTAAGGGTGTGGACCAGATGGCGCTGCAGATGAAGATCGTGGCGCGGGAAAACAACGTGACCCTGGTCGAGAACCGCTTCCTGGCCCGCGAGCTCTACGCCCAGGTGGAGGAGGGGTACGAGATCCCGGAAGGCCTTTTCGCCGCTGTCGCCGAGATCCTTGCCTACGTGTACAGCTTAAAAAAAAGGTGAGGCACTCGCCTCACCTCCCTTGATTCAACCTGCCTAATTCGTCCCTAGCGGACCTGCCTCAGCCGCCTAAGGGGACAGGCACCTGGCGGAGCCAGTCCCCTCCTTGGCGGAGCCAGTCCCCTGTCACCCCCATAGGATAAGGCCCGGGTCGTACACGGTGCCCAGTTCCGGGTGCCGCGGCATGACCCGCAAGAGGAACCCATGCCGGCCGCAGAAGCGGCATTCCAGCTCGCCGCCGAAGTGCCCGACCTTGTCCGGGTCCGGGGCGGGGTCGAGCGGCACGACCTCTCCCCCGACGATGGCGCCCCGCGAATCCAGCACCCCGAAATAGACCTCGACCGCGATCTCGGAGAGCGGCACATCCCCCGACATGATCTGCACCGAGATGGGGACCTTTTGCCCCACCGTCACCTCCCGATCGCACTCGGCCTGGACCGCCACGATGGCAAGCCCCCCCCACACGCCGTGCAGCCGCTCCTTCCAGCGCGCGAGCTCCACGGCGAGCCTCAGGTCGTCCCGGTTCAGCCGCTCCCAGTTCTCGAAGGCGGGGAGGTAGCAGCGCCGGGCGTACTCCTGCACCATGCGATCGGTGGAAAAGACCGGGCAGAGGCTCTGCATCGACGCCTTCATGAAGGCCGTCCATCCCCGAGGCACGCCGTCGCTGCCGCGGTTGTAGAACAGGGGCACGATCTCCTTCTCCAGGAGGTCGTAGAGAGCCCTGCTCTCCACCTCGTTCTGGTAGGGGAGGTCGTCGTACACCTCGCCCCTGCCGATGGCCCAGCCGTTGTTGCCCCGGTACCCCTCGCACCACCAGCCGTCCAGGATGCTCATGTTCAGCCCGCCGTTGAAGGCGACCTTCATGCCGCTGGTGCCGCTGGCCTCCTGGGGGCGCAGCGGGGTGTTCAGCCACACGTCCACCCCCTGCACCAGGCGGCGCGCCACCGAGATGTCGTAGTCCTCCAGGAACACGATGCGGCGCCGGAACTTCTCCTGCTGCGCGAGCTGCACGATCTGCCGGATCAGTTCCTTGCCCTGGTGGTCGGCGGGATGGGCCTTGCCGGCAAAGACGATCTGCACCGGGCGTTCCGGGTGGTTCAGGATCCGCTCCAGCCGCTCCTTGTCGTGCAACAAAAGCGTGCCGCGCTTGTAGGTGGCGAAGCGGCGCGCGAAGCCGATGGTGAGGATTTCCGGGTCGAGCACGTCGCCGGCGCGGTCGATCTCCTTGGCCCCCGCGTCCAGCTTCTGCAACTGCGCCCTGAGGCTCACGCGGGCGTAGGCCACCAGGCGTTCCGTGCCGCGTCGGTGCGTGCGCCAAAGCTCCGCGTCGGGGATGCGGGACACCTTGCGCCAGAGGGCGTCGTCGCTCTGCTCCAGCCAGCGCGTGCCGAGGTAGCGGGTCAAAAGGCCGCTCATCTCCTCGGAGAGCCAGCTCTTCTGGTGCACGCCGTTGGTGACGTAGGTGAGGGGGAGTTGTTCTTCGGGAAGATCGGGCCAGACGTCGGCCCACATGCGGCGCGATACCATGCCGTGCAGCTCGCTGACCCCGTTTGAGTGCAGCGAGAGCTTCATGGCCAGCACCGCCATGCAGAAGTTCTCGTTGCTGCGGCCGTGGTTCTGCATTCCCAGGGTCAGGAACTGTTCGCGACTGAGCCCCAGGTGGCGGTAGTAATAGCCGAGGTAGCGCTCGAGGAGTTCGGGGGGGAAGTGGTCGATGCCGGCCTCGACCGGGGTGTGGGTGGTGAAGACGTTGCCGCCGCGGACCGCCTCCATGGCCTCGCGGAAGCGGAGCGAGCGCTCCTCCATGAGGATCCGGACCCGTTCCAGGGCGAGGAAGGCGGCGTGTCCCTCGTTCATGTGGCAGACGTTGGGCTCGATTCCCAAAAGGCGCAGCGCGCGGATGCCGCCGATCCCCAGGACGATCTCCTGCCTGATGCGCATCTCCTGGTCGCCGCCGTAGAGCCTCGTGGTGATCTCGCGATCGGCCGGCGCGTTCTCCTCGAGATTGCTGTCCAGAAGGTAGAGCCGCACCCGTCCCACCTGGACCCGCCAGATCTGCACCCGGACGTTTCGGCCCGGAAACTCCAGCTCCAGGTTGAGGGGGGCTCCCTGCGCGTCCCGTTCCAGGTGCAGCGGAAGGTTGTAGAAGTCGTTCTCGGGGTAGACCTCCTGCTGCCACCCCTCGAAGTTAAGGTGCTGCCGGAAGTACCCCTGGCGGTACAAAAGCCCCATCCCGACCAGCGGCAGCCCGAGGTCGCTGGCCGACTTCAGGTGATCGCCGGCCAGGATGCCGAGCCCCCCGGAGTAGATGGGGAGCGACTCGTGCAGGCCGAACTCCATCGAGAAGTAGGCGATGCGCGCCCGGGGCGTGCCGTGCCGCTCGTACCAGGTGCGCGCGGCGAGGTACTCGTCGAGCCTCTCCTCCACCTGGGCCAGGTGCGACATGAACCCCTCGTCCAGCATGAGGCTGTCGTAGGTGGCCTGCTGCAGGCACCCCAGCATCTCCAGGGGGTTGTGGCGCGTCGCCCGCCACAGTTCCGGGTCGAGGCGCTTGAAAAGTCCGATGGCCTCCGGCTCCCACGTCCACCAGAGGTTGTATGCGATCCGTTGCAGCCCGGCGAGCTCCTTGGGGAGCGAAGGGACAACGGTGAAGCGGTGCAGCGTCGAGAAGAGGTTCATACCGCCTCCTCGCTACTTACTCCGGCCTCCCTATACCGAACTTCTCCAGCCGGTATTGTAGCGTCTTGTAGCTCATGCCGAGAAGTGGTGCCGCTTTGGCGATGACCCAGTCGGCCCTCTGCATCGCCTTGGTGATCAGGTCGCGTTCCAGGTTGTCGATCGATATCCCCTCGGCCGGGAAGTCGAAGGGGAGTGAGCCGGCCAGGGAGGCGTCGTGGTGGACCTCGGCGGGCAGGTCCTCGGGTTGGATGTAGTCGCTTTCCGCCATCAGCACGCCGCGCTCGATCACGCTTTCGAGCTGGCGCACGTTGCCGGGCCAGCTGTAGTCCAGGAGTATCTTGAGCGCCGGCTTGCCGATCCCCTTGACCGAGATGCCGGATGCCTGGCTGTACTTCTTCAGGAAGAAGTTGGCCAGGGTGACGATGTCGTTGCCCCGCTCGCGTAAGGGGGGCAGGGTAATGCGGATCACGTTGAGCCGGTAGAAGAGGTCCTCGCGGAACTGCCCCCGCTTGGTTTCCTGCTCCAGGTCCTTGTTGGTCGCGGAGATGATCCTCACGTCGACCGGGATGTTCACCTTACCCCCCACCCGGCGGATCTCCTTCTCCTGGATGGCGCGCAGGAGCTTCGCCTGCATGGAGACGTTCATCTCGCCGATCTCGTCCAGAAAGACGGTCCCCCCCTCGGCCGCCTCGAAGATGCCGATCTCACGGCTCCCGGCGCCGGTGAAGGACCCCTTCTCGTGGCCGAAGAGCTCGCTCTCGATGAGGGCGTCGGGGATGGCGGCGCAGTTGATGGCGAAGAAGGCCCGGTCCTTGCGCGGGCTGCCGTCGTGGATGGCGCGCGCCACCAGCTCCTTGCCGGTACCCGATTCCCCATAGATGAGCACCGTGGTGGAGGTCGGGGCGATCTTGTGGATGATGCGCGCCACCTCCATCATCTTCGGGTGTTCCCCGATCATGTTGGGGAGCGTCTTCGTCTCGGCCAGCTTCTTGTGCAGCACCCGGTTTTCCTTGAGGAGCATGATGCGCTCGAAGGCGCGCTGCACGGTGAGGATCAGGTCTTCCCGCTCCAGCGGTTTCTCCAGGTAGTCGAAAGCCCCCTTCTTCATCGCCTCGACCGCGGAGTCGATGGTGCCGTGGGCGGTCATCATCACCACGCACTGGGCCGGGTTGTCCGCCAGCACCCGTTCCATGAGCTCCATGCCGGAGATCCCCTGCATCTTCAGGTCGGTGAGCAGGAGGTCGTACTCGGCGCGCTCCAGCTCCTGGAGTGCCTCCTCGCCGCTGGGGACTGAGGTGATCCGGTACCCTTTCTTGGACAGGATGGCGCTCAGGATGTCGCGCTGCCCTTTCTCGTCGTCTACTATCAGGATGCTGCCGCTCATTGCCACTCCAATCTCCTAGTTTCCCGCTGCCTGGTCCGATGTTGCCGCTGCCCGCGCCACCTGCCGCGCGTCTTTGCCGCGCCCGGCTCCGGCCAGCGCCCCCGCGGGAAGGATCACCGTGAAGGTGGTTCCTTCTCCCTTGCGGCTTTGCACCGTGATGCGTCCGCCGTGTTCCTTGACGATCCGTTCGGTGATGGCGAGCCCGAGGCCGATGCCCGCCTCGCGGGTGGTGAAGTAGGGCTGGAACACCTTCTCCAGGTCCTGTTCTTCGATGCCCACGCCGCTGTCGCTGAAGCTCAGGCGGCACTCCCCGGTTTCCTGGTCCACGGCGGCGCCCAGGGTGATGGTGCCACCGTCGCTCATGGCCTGCATGCTGTTGCTGATGAAGTTGCACAGGCAGTTGCGCATCAGCTCCGGGTCGATCTGCATGGCGGGCAGGTCCTGCGGGATCTCGCGCACCACCTGCATGTTCCTCTCGACCAGCCGGTCCTGCATGAGGTGGATCGCCCGGTCGACCAGGTCGGCGTAGTTCACCTGCTGCAGCTTGAGCTTGAGCGGCCGGCCGTAGTTCATGAAGTTGAGCACCATGTAGTTGGCCTTGCGCACCTCTTCCTTGATGTTGTCCGCGATCGCCTCCAACTCGCCCCCCTTCTCGGGGCAGGTGGGAAGCAGCTCGCTTTTGAGGTGGTCGATGGCGAGGCTTATGTAGTTGAGCGGGTTCCTGATCTCGTGCGCGATGCCCGCCGCCAGCTGCCCCACCTTGGAAAGGTGCTCCGCCTCGTAAAGTCGCTTCTCGAGCTGTTCCTTTTCCTTGAGCTTCTTCACCATCTCGTTCAGGTTCTCGGCCAGTTCGCCGATCTCGTCGCCGCTTTCCGCGTCGAAGGTGACGCTCAGGTCGCCGGCGGAGACGTTGTTGACCCCCGACGCCAGGCGGTGGATCGGACTGGTGTAGCGGCGCGCCAGGAAGATGATCAGTATCATCCCCCCCATGAACACCAGGACAGTCACGGAGAGGCGACGGACGAAGTTGGCGTGCTGGATGTCGCGGATGTTGTCCAGAAGGAGGTTGATCTGCACGTAGCCAAGCTGCTCGTCGCCTACGATGACAGGCACCACCAGGTCGTAAGGCTTGAGCGAGCTGCCGCCCCCGCCGCCGCGGCGCTTGAGTCCCTTCTCCAGCTTCTTGATCTCGCGCTTCTTGCCGACCTGGGCCGGGTCGGAGGAGTTGATGATCTCACCTTCGTTGTTGATGATGTTGATCTCGTTGACGCCCTTGTTTTTGGCGTGGCTTAAGTACTCGGAGAGGCGGGTTGATTCCTCTTCCGAGGTCAGGTCCTCGACGCTCAGCTGAATGGCCTTGGAAACTACCGTGGAACTCTCCTGGATCTCCTGCACCAGATCGTTCTGACTGAACTGGTTCAGGATGAAGAGGATCAGTGTGGCGACTACCAGCATGGTGAGCATGATCATCACCAGCTTCGTGTTCAGTTTCATGGCTTTCGTTCCGATCTATGAGTTTTCACTAAGCTCGCAAGTATACAGCAGCGCCCCTGGCTAGACAAGGCAGATCTACGGGGCGCGGGCTGTGATGAATTAATTGTCTTCCATTAGCTTGGACTTGCTGCTAAGATGCCGGTCGTTGATATGCGCCAGGACCAGCAGCGATGGGAGGAGGCATGAGCTACAGCGTCGACAGGATTTCGGGGGGGCTCAGGATCGACCCGGACGCCGGGGGGCAGGAGCATCAGCGCAGGCGCGGCAGGCAGGCCCAGAAATCGGAGCCGGCCGACAGCGTCAGCATATCCGATGAAGCCAAGAAACTGCTTGAGAAAGCCGAAGCCGAGGATGCCTCCGAATAGCCGCTAGCTGGTGAACAGGGCCTTGTCCTCGGCGAAGGCCTTGTCGAAGACATCCAGCATTTCGGCTGCGTTCTGTTCCGTGATCTTCAGCATCTGGCCAGCTTTGGAAGCGGCGATGTCGATGTCTTCCCGCGGTTCCCTGACCCCGATACCGAGCTTGAGGCAGAACTGGTCCGCCAACGAGGTCACCGCGGTGAGGTTGACCAGTGCGGGGTCATCCAGTTCGCTGAAGTCCAGCTGGTGGTGCTGCAGGATCGCCGTGGTCAGGACCTCGGGGAAGTTCCACTTCTTGATCACGTACGCACCCACCTCGTCATGGGTGAAGGGATAGATCCCCTTTTCCGCCTGCCCGAAGGTAATCCCCTCGTTGTAACAGTGCTGCATCACTTCCTGGAACTTGTCCCGGTCCAGGGTATTCATGATGATCTTGCCGATGTCGTGGAACAGTCCGGCGAGGAAGGCCTCCTCCTCGTTGGCGGCACGGGTGCGCCCGGCGATGATCCTGGCGGCGAGTCCGGCTGCGAAGGAATGTTCCCAGAGCATCTTCTCGGTCAGGCCGTAGGGCTTGTAGACCTGCTTCACCGATGCCGCCACCACGAGGCTTCTCAGGGTGCTGAAGCCGAGGACGACGATGGCGCTGGAGAGGGTCTGAATCTGCCTGCGGCAGCCGTAAAATGAGGAGTTGGATATTTTGAGGACCCGTGCCGCGACGGCCGGGTCGGACGAGACGATTTTGGCGAGTTCTTCTGCCGTGGCATTCTCGCTTTCGATGAGCTCCATCACCTTGATGGCAACGATGGGAATGGTGGGCAGGTCTGCTGCGGTCATGATCGCAGTCTCAAGTTCTTTATTCATGCCTAGATCCTTACGTTGGTGAGGGCCGGTTCAGGTCAGGTTCAAAAATATACCAAAACGATTCCTTTAAGCAAGCGCGGATTTAATGATTGAAAGGGGCTCCACCGCAGTCTATACTGCGCGGAAAAAAAGGGATAAGGCCCCACATTGATTGTAAAGAACACTGAATTCATTAAAAGCGCGACCCGCCCCGCCCACTACCCCGCAGGCGACCTCCCGGAGATAGCCTTTGCGGGGCGCTCCAACGTCGGTAAGTCCTCATTGGTCAACGTGTTGGTGAACCGGAAGAACCTGGTGCGCACCAGTTCCACCCCCGGCCGCACCCAACTCATCAACTTCTTCCAGGTCAATGACGATTTCATGCTGGTGGACCTCCCGGGCTACGGCTATGCCAAGGTGCCATTGGCGGTGAAGAAGGATTGGCGCCCGATGATGGAGACCTACCTGTCAAAAAGGGAAAACCTGCGCGGGGTGGTGCTCATCCTGGACATCCGCCGTGTCCCCAACGACGACGACCTGCAGATGCTTGCCTGGCTGCGCGCCTACTCCATCGCGCCCATCATCGTGGTTACCAAGTGCGACAAGCTGTCCAAGAACGAACGGGCCCGCCAGACAGCGGTGATCTGCAGCACCCTCGGCGTGGCCAAGGAAGAGCTTACCTTCTTCTCCGCACTGAGCAAGGAAGGAAAAGATGCGGTCTGGACCCGCATCGACGCCGTTCTCGCCCCCGGCAAGGGCGAAACCGGCGAATTTGCTGAGGAAGCGGAACCCGATAGTGATTGACTTTCCCCGCGGCGTCTGTTAGTAAAAGGTCGCTGCACGCAATACATACATAGACGTTCGTCCTGGTGCCCCGAGAGGGGTTAAAAGGGAAGAGGGTGTGAATCCCTCGCTGTCCCGCAACTGTGAACGGAGATGAAAGCCGCAACAACGCCACTGATCGAATCGGGAAGGCGCGGCGAGTAAGACGACCCGTGAGTCAGGAAACCTGCCAGGATGCAAGCTTATTGGAACCTCCGTGGCAGAGGGGCTAAAGCCGGAATCGCACCTGTAGTGCGTTTTTGACCCGCCTTCCGTCATGGGAAGGGGGGTTTTTTTATGTCCAAAGTGGTCCTGGTTACCGGCGGCGCCCGCAGCGGCAAGAGCCGCTTCGCCGAGGGGCTGGCCGAGAAGTACGCGCCGCTGCGGGGCTACCTCGCCACGGGCGAGCCGGGTGACGCCGAGATGGCCCAGCGCATCGCGCGGCACCAGGGACGGCGCGGCCCGGAATGGCAGACCGTCGAGGAGCCGCTCGCGGTGGCTGAGGCGATCCGCACCCACGAGGGGCGCTTCAACGTGATGCTCCTGGACTGCGTGACCCTCTGGATCTCCAACCTCCTCTTCCGCTGCCCGGGCGGGGCCGTCGAGGCACTGGCCCACGTGGAGAATTTCGCCGGCAGCTTCGCCTCGCTCAAGACTCCACTCATCATCGTCACCAACGAGGTAGGGATGGGGATCGTCCCCGAGCACCCGCTCTCCCGCAGTTTCCGCGACCTGGCCGGGGAGGCCAACGAGATCATCGCCGCCGCCGCGGACGAGGTGTACGTCACCATTTCAGGACTGCCGCTCAGGCTGAAGTGATATGCCATGACACGTGAAATGCCATGAAAACCAAGGAGGAACCGATGCAACTTCTGGAAACGACACTCGCCAAGATTCAGCCGGTGGACGAGGCGCTGCTCGCCAAGGCCCAGGCCAAACTCGATAACAAGACCAAGCCGCTGGGCTCGCTGGGGCGCCTGGAGGAGGTCGGCCGCCGCTTCTCAGCCATCACCGGCAGCCTCGCCCCCGATACCGCCAAGAAGGTGATCTTCACCTTCGCCGGCGACCACGGCATCGTGGAAGAGGGCGTCTCCCTGTTCCCCAAAGAGGTGACGCCGCAGATGGTGCTCAACTTCCTGCGCGGCGGCGCCGGCGTCAACGTGCTCGCCCGTCACAGCGGCGCAGAGGTACGCGTGGTGGACGTGGGGGTCGACTACGACTTCGAACCCGCTCCGGGGCTCATCATCCGCAAGGTGGCCAAGGGAACCCGCAATTTCGCCAAGGGGAGCGCCATGACCCGCGAGGAGGCCGTCGCCGCCATCGAGGTCGGTATCGCTCTCGCCGACGAAGCCAAGAAGGAAGGGGTCGCCATGGTGGGCACCGGTGAGATGGGGATCGGCAACACCAGCCCCTCCTCCGCCATCATCGCAGCCATCGCCGGTTGCACCGTCCGCGAGGTCACCCACCGCGGCACCGGCATCGGAGACGAGGCGCTCGAGAAGAAGATCAAGGTGATCCAGGCAGGCCTCGACCTGAACCGCCCCGAGCCGCAGGACCCGCTGGACGTGCTCACCAAGGTAGGCGGGCTGGAGATCGCAGGCATCGCCGGCCTCGTGCTGGGCGCCGCCGCCAACCGGATGCCGGTGGTGGTGGACGGCTTCATTTCCACCGCAGGCGCGCTGATCGCCTCCGAAATGCATCCTGCCGTGCGCGACTACATCTTCACCGCGCACAACTCCGTCGAGATCGGGCACCAGATGATGCTGGAGCGCATCGGCGTCAAGCCGCTGCTCGACCTGCAGCTGCGCCTGGGTGAGGGAACCGGCGCCGCGCTGGCCATGGGGCTCATCGAGGCAGGTGTCAAGATCCTGAAGGAAATGGCCACCTTCGAAGAAGCCGGGGTGGCCTCCTCCTAAGGGCGGCGGCCTGAGGTGATTCCATGAGGCTATTCATCATCGCCTTCCAGTTCCTGACCATCGTGCCGCTCCCGGTCTCGGTGCGCTGCGAGGAGAAGGACCTCGGGCGCTCCATGGCCCTGTTCCCGCTGGTGGGGCTGACCATCGGGGCGCTCCTGGTCGGGGCCGACTTCGTGCTGGCGCCGCTTCTGCCGCGCACGTTGGCGGATCTCCTGCTGGTCGCCATCATGAGCATCGTGACCGGCGCCCTGCATCTGGACGGTCTCTCGGACGTCTGCGATGGGCTGGCAGCGCGCGGCTCCCGGGAACGTTTCCTCGAGATCATGAAGGATTCCCGGGTCGGCGCAGTCGGTGCGGTGGGACTGGTACTGGGGCTGTTGCTCAAGTACCAGGCGCTGCTCGCGCTGCCGCCCGAATACAAACGGGCGGCGCTGCTCTTCTTTCCCATGGCCGCGCGTTTCGCCCAGGTGCAGATGACGGTCGGGTCGCAGCGCGCCCGGAAGGACGGCTTGGGGCATGCCTTCGTCGGCGGGGCCGGGACGCTGCAGTTGGTCCTGGCCGGCGCCTGCACCGTTGTGGTTGCGGGGGCGCTGCTCCATCTTGCCGGTCTGGTGACCCTGCTGCTTCTGTTCTGTCTCACCTTCGGGATCAAGGGGTGGTCGCACAAAAGGCTTGGTGGCGTCACCGGCGATGTGATCGGCTGCGCCAGCGAGCTGAATGAGATCTTCTGCCTTATCTTCCTGCTGGCGCTCTTAGGCAGGTTGGGGTAGAGGGGACTGGCTCCGTCAGGTGCCTGTCCCCCTCCCAAGGAGAATGCATGATCGAAAGAACGAGGATACACCTGATCCGCCACGGCGAGGTGGAGCGGTCCTACTGCTACAACGGCCACTACGACGTCCGCCTCACCCAGCGCGGCGAGGAGATGTACCACCAGCTGAAACCGCGCCTGGACCCGGACCGGATCAGCGCAGTCTATACCAGCGACCTCCAGCGCACCGTGCGCGGCGGCGAGATACTGGGCCCCTATCTCGGGGTGGAGCCGGTGACCGTCCCCGCCCTGCGCGAGCTGAACTGCGGCGTGTGGGAAGGGCTGTCCGTGGCCCAGATCCAGGAACAGCGCCCCGACGAATGGGCGGCGCGGATGGCGGACCTGGAAAACTTCTGCGCGCCCGGCGGCGAGAGCCTGGGCGAGCTCGCGGGGCGCGTGTTACCGGCCCTGAGGGAGATCGTGGAGCGTCACCGGGGCGAGGACGTCCTGGTGGTGGCCCACGGCGGCGTGAACCGGATCGTCCTCCTGGACGCCATCAAGGCGCCCCTGGGCTCCTTCTTCTGCATCGATCAGCAGTACTGCGCCGTGAACATCATCGACTACTGGGCGGACGGCAACACCGTAGTCCAACTGGTCAACGGCTGACGGAGACACGGACGGCATGAAGCGCATCGTCATCGCAGCGCCGCATAGCGGCTCCGGGAAAACCACCGTGACCCTCGGGATCATGGCGGCGCTCCGGCGCCGCGACCTCAAGGTGGCACCTTTCAAGGTGGGACCGGATTTCATCGATCCCGGTTATCACACCCTGGTGACCGGCGTACCCTCCGTGAACTTGGACGGCTGGATGTGCGCTCCCAGTTTCCTCCGGGACACCTTCGCGTTGCATGCGGCATCGGCCGACGTCGCCGTGATCGAGGGGGTGATGGGGCTGTTCGACGGCATCGACGGCGTCTCCGATGCCGGGAGTACGGCACAGGTCGCCAAGGAGTTGGCGGCGCCGGTCATCCTGGTGGTCGATGCCCGCAGTCAGGCCCGCAGCGCGGCCGCCCTGGTGGGCGGATTTGCCGGCTTCGATCCCGCCGTGCGCGTGGCGGCGGTCATCTTCAACAACGTTGCCAGCGCGAACCACGAGCGTATTCTGCGCGAGGCGCTGGAGGCGCATCTGCCCGAGGTGCCGGTGCTGGGGTGCCTCCCCAGGGACGCGTCGCTCGCTATCCCGTCGCGCCACCTGGGGCTGACCACGGCCGAGGACAACCCGCTCTCCGCGGAGTTCCTGGACCACCTGGTGGAGGTGGTCGAGCGGCACCTCGACCTGGAGCTTCTCCTGGGAATGGGGCAGCAGGACCTTCCGGCGCTGCCCCACGGAGCGCAGGCAACAGCCGAGCCGGACAACCGTCCCCAACCGGTGCGCATCGCCGTCGCCCGCGATGCCGCCTTTTGCTTCGCCTATCCGGACAACCTGCGGCTGCTTGAAGAAAACGGCGCCGAGGTCTGCTGCTTCTCTCCTCTGGAAGAAGAGGCGTTGCCGGAGGGTATCGGCGGCATCTATCTTCCGGGCGGCTACCCGGAACTCTTCGCCGAGAAGCTGGCGGCCAACGAGCCGATGAAGCGGGCGATCCGCCAGAGCATCGAGGCGGGCATGCCGGTCTATGCAGAGTGCGGCGGCTTCATCTACCTGACTGAAGGGTTAGCCGGGGGCGAGGGGACCTTTCAGTTGGTCGGCATCTTCCCGGTGCGGACCCGGATGCTGCCGCGCCGCAAGGCGCTCGGTTACCGGGAAATAGAACTTGTCGAAGACGCTGTGATCGGCACCCGGGGCACCGTCGCCCGGGGGCATGAATTTCACTATTCCGAGATGGAGGAGATGCCGGAGGGGTTCGAGCGGCTCTACCGGGTCAGCAGGAAAGGTGTCGACCTGGGGGGGGAAGGGTACCGCTACCGAAACTGCCTGGCCTCCTACATACATTTACACTTCGGCAGCTCGCCGGGTATCGCACGTGACTTCGTGGGACACTGCAGGGCATACCGGACAAGGAGTCTCACATGAAGACACAGATCGAATCGGCGCGTGCGGGGATCATCACCCCGCAGATGGCACAGGTGGCATTGGACGAACAGGTAACGCCGGAGTACGTCCGGGACAAGGTGGCAGCGGGGCAGATCGTCATCCCCTGGAACCACGTCAGGAAACCGAAGGTGGCCGGCATCGGCACCGGGCTACGCACCAAGGTGAATGCATCCATCGGCACCTCGTCCGACATCATCGATTACGAGGCCGAGGTGCGCAAGGCAAAGGTGGCGCAGGAGGCTGGCGCTGACACCCTGATGGAGCTCTCCGTCGGCGGCGACCTGGACCGGGTGCGGCGCGAGGTGATCGCCGCGGTCGACCTGCCGGTGGGGAACGTGCCGCTGTACCAGGCTTTCTGCGAGGCGGCACGCAAGTACGGTGACCCCAACAAGCTGGACGAGGAGATGCTCTTCGACATCATCGAGCGCCAGTGCGCCGACGGCATGGCCTTCATGGCGGTCCATTGCGGCATCAACCTTTACACGCTCGAGCGCCTGCGGAAGCAGGGGTACCGCTACGGCGGCCTCGTTTCCAAGGGGGGCGTCAGCATGGCTGCCTGGATGATCGCCAACAACCGCGAAAACCCGCTCTACGAGAAGTTCGACCGCGTGGTGGAGATCCTGAAGCGCTACGACACCGTCCTCTCGCTCGGTAACGGCCTCAGGGCCGGCGCGATCCACGACTCCAGCGACCGCGCCCAGATCCAGGAACTGCTGATCAACTGCGAGCTGGCTGAATTGGGTCGCGACATGGGATGCCAGATGCTGGTGGAAGGTCCGGGTCACGTCCCGCTGGACGAGGTGGAGGGGAACATCAAGCTGCAAAAACGGATGAGCGGCGGCGCCCCTTACTATATGCTCGGCCCCATCTCCACCGACGTGGCGCCCGGCTTCGACCACATCACCGCCGCCATCGGCGCCGCACAGTCCTCGCGCTACGGTGCCGACCTGATCTGCTACATCACCCCGGCCGAGCACCTGGCGCTTCCCAACGAGGAGGACGTCAAGATGGGGGTGAAGGCTGCCAAGATCGCCGCCTACATCGGCGACATGAACAAGTACCCCGAGCGGGGCAGGGAGCGCGACAAGGAGATGAGCAAGGCGCGCCGGGATCTCGACTGGCAGCGCCAGTTCGAACTCGCCCTCTTCCCCGAGGACGCCGCCGCCATCAGGAAAAGCCGCGTTCCCGAGGACGAGCAGACCTGCACCATGTGCGGCGACTTCTGTGCCTCCCGCGGCGCCGGCAAGATCTTCGCCGCCGACCTGCGCGGGGACAAGATTTGATGCTGGGCAAGCTGCTGAACAAAGCACCGCTCCATCCCGGTTC
Source organism: Geomonas oryzisoli (assembly GCF_018986915.1). Classification (NCBI taxonomy): domain Bacteria; kingdom Pseudomonadati; phylum Thermodesulfobacteriota; class Desulfuromonadia; order Geobacterales; family Geobacteraceae; genus Geomonas; species Geomonas oryzisoli. The sequence goes on along the minus strand of NZ_CP076723.1, from coordinate 4,207,349 downwards.
CCCCTTCTTGCTCCAACCTCCCCCTCCCTTGACGGGAGGGGGGCGGGGGGTGGGTGAAGCCGCAAGCAGAGGAAATGATGGCGCCTCCCCCCACCCCCCTGCCCCCTCCCGCAAGGGGAGGGGGAGAGCCGGGATGTGGGCGCTGATGGTAGGAACGTTTTTTCCGTTGTTGCCGGCCACCCCCGCCCACGCCATGCACATCTCCGAAGGGATCCTCCCCTTCCCCTGGGCGCTGGCCTGGTTCGTGGTGCTGGTGCCGTTTCTGGCCCTCGGCATCAGGCAGTTGAACGCCCTGGCGCGCGAGGACCTCTCCATGAAGCCGCTGGTGGGGCTGCTCACCGCCGTGGTCTTCATCATCTCCTGCATGCCGATCCCGGTGCCTACCGCCGGGACCTGCTCGCACCCCTGCGGCACCGGCGTGTCGGCCATACTGGTAGGCCCGCTGGTAAGCGTGATCATCGCGGCGGTATCGCTGCTGATCCAGGCGCTGTTCCTGGCCCACGGCGGGCTCTCGACGCTCGGCGCCAACACTCTCTCCATGGGCGTGGTCGGTTCCTTCGCCGGCTGGTTCGCCTTCCGGGCCCTGCGCAAGGTCGGTGGGAGCTTAGCTCTGGCTGGATTTATCGCCGGGCTTGTGGCAGACTGGGCCACCTACGCCACCACCTCGCTCCTCCTCGCCCTCGGCATCCGGGGGGAGTCGCCGCTGTGGCCGCTGGTCGTGAAAATAGTCATCGCGTTCCTCCCCACGCAGTTGCCCCTGGGCATCCTGGAAGGGGTGATCACCGCGGGCATGGTCACGCTTTTGTACCGCAAGCGCCCGGACCTGCTGGTGAAGATGAGGGTTATCACGGAAAAGGAGGTTGCCGGCAATGCCTGATAGAAAACGCAGGTGGAAAGTACTGCTGCTGCACACCGTGATGCTGCCGACGCTGCTGTTTGCTTTCTACTTCTTCTCGCTGGCTCCCAAGTCCTACCAGGGAGTGGATGAGGCCGTGGTGGAGAAGATCGCCAAGGAACACGGTCGTGAGGCCAAGGCGCCGTTCATCGATCCCGGCTCCGGTGACCTGCTCCTGTTCGCCTTTCTGGGGGCGGGCGTCGTGGGCGGGTTCGCCGCCGGATATTACTGGCGGCAGTTGACGGGTAAGGACAACAAGGAAGGCTGATGCACCATCACTTCAACGCATACCGCCACCACGAGGCTCATCCTCTCGCTTCAGTAGATGCGAGGGTGAAGCTGGTGAGCGCCCTGGCCCTCTTGGTCATGGTGCTGAGCTCTCAGGGGATCGCCTTTCCCCTGGCGGTGGCGGCGCTGGGGCTCGGCCTCTGCCTGCACCTGGGGACGCCGGTGCGTATCCTTTTGCTGCGCTTTTCCGAGCCGCTTTTCATCGCGGTCATGGTGCTGGCGCTGAAGACCTTCTTTTCCGGCACCATCCTCATGTTCAGCATCGGTGTGGCAGGGTGGGAGCTGGTCGGGCACCGCGACGGGCTGGCGGCGGGGCTTCTCATTGCCGGGCGTATCCTGGGGGGGGTGTCCCTGCTCGCCGTGGTCGGCTTTTCCACCCCCTTCACCGAGCTGATGGCTGCGCTCTCGTGGCTGCGGGTGCCGCAGGTGTTGGTGGACGTCGCGCTCTTTGCCTGGCGCTACCTGTTCCTGCTCCTCGAGGATGCCCAAGTCGTGTACAACGCCCAGAAGAACCGTCTCGGCTACGTCGGCTGCCGCCGCGCCCTCTCCTCGCTGGGGACCTTGGCAGGCGTGTTGGTCATCAAGGCCTTCGACAACAGCCAGAGCATCACCACCGCCATGGTGCAGCGCGGCTATGACGGCGCCATGCCCGCGTCAGTGCATCGGCCGCTGCGGGCGGTCGAGGTCGGCTCTGCGTTTCTCTTGGTGAGTGCTATCGCAGTGTTGAGGTTGATGTCATAAATTCACGTCCACATCCCCTCTCCCTCCGGGAGAGGGCTAGGGTGAGGGCGCAAGCAGAAAAAGGAACGCCGCGTGGATCAAACCAGAATCTCCGTCAACCTCGAAAGCTATAAATACCCCGACGGCACCGTTGCCCTCTCCGACCTGCGCCTCAACATCGCCCGGGGCGAGTTTGCCGGCATCCTCGGCTCCAACGGCTCGGGAAAGACGACGCTGCTCAAGATCATGGACGGCCTGATCAAGGGGTATCGCGGCGAGGTGCTCCTTGACGGCGACAACGTGCTGCGTCTGCACCCGCGTGACATCTACCGCAAGGTCGGTCTCGTGTTCCAGAACCCCGACGACCAACTCTTCGCCAGCAACGTCTTCGAGGATGCCGCTTTCGGTCCGCGCAACATGGGATGCGCCGAAGCCGAGGTGAAAAGCCGAGTCGAAGCCGCCCTGGCCAGCGTGGACATGTCGGAGTTCGCCGTGAAAGGGATTCACAACCTGAGCTACGGCCAGAAGAAGCGGGTCTGCATCGCGGGACTTCTCGCCATGGGGCACGAGATCCTGCTTTTGGACGAGCCGACCGCCGGGCTGGACCCGATGGGCGAGTACCGGATGATGGAGCTCTTGACCCGCCTGAACCGGGACCAGGGGGTGACCATCGTCATGGCGACCCACAGCGTCGACCTGGTCCCCATATTCCTGCACCAGCTCCATATCCTGAGCAAAGGCAAGCTGGTCCGCGGCGGCGCCCCCGAAGACGTCTTCACCGCCCCTGAGGAGTTGGCCAACGTCAAGCTGCGCCTCCCCCACATCGCCGAGCTGATCTACCAGCTAAAGCACGAGGAAGGGCTCCCCTTCACCCGTCTCCCCTTGACCATCGGCGAAGCCCGCCGCGAGATGGTAGAGGCGATGTCCCGAAAAAGATGATTTTTGCACCACGCTCCCTCCCAGGGCGGCCCCACCGGGCCGCCCTTTTCCGTGTCACGCTGCTGCGGCGACGTTAGCTAATGAGACAGGCCGGCGTCCCACTTTCGCACACGTTCGGTTGGACGACTGCCCCCTCTATGCCGTAACTCCACGTTATCCCACAAATCCGCACGCTAGGGCAGATGCGGCATGCATCGTGCTCATTAGAAGATGCGCCCGCAGTCGAGGAGTATCTCCTCCGTGGCGAATCTAAGTATTTATGGAGTGACAGATGGGTGGTTTCTTTATTGCGGTTGGGGTGGTGTACGTAGTGGCAATCCTGGTGCAGATCGCCTGCTACCGGAGCAGCTTGAAGAAGGGTACGAGAGAGCACGTAGTCGGTGCGGTGGCGGCGCAGGCCTGCCATTAGACGGCAAGAAGGAGGGGACAGGCTCCGGTAGGTGCCTGTCCCCTTTCTGCTTGGGAAGGTGGCTGAGCTGAAAGGTGCGTTCCGCTAAAGGGACAGGCACCTGACAGAGCCAGTCCCTACCGCTTCTCGAGCACCTTGGCCCGCGCCCTGCCGATCATGCCGGCGATGCTCCCCAATTCATCCAGCGAGTCTCCCTCGATCAGCTTGATGTGGGTGACGTCGGCCGGGACCTGGTTGAAGGTCGGGTCGACCGAAACCCATTTCCCCTCCAGGTAACTTTCGGCCCAGCTGTGGTACAGGAACCCGTCGCCTTGATACACAAGGCCGGAGACGAAGCGGGTCGGGATGCCGGCGGCCCGCGCCAGGGAGGCGTAAAGCCGCGCGTGGCTTTGACAGTTGCCGCGCCCTTTTTGCAGTGTTTCCAACGGCGACTGGGAATCGATGACGTCGGCTTTGATTTGCGTGGCGACCCACGCCGTCAGTCGGGCCACTTTTTGGGCCGGGGCCACCTTCTCGTCTCCCACGATCGCCATCATGCGGGCGACAATCTCCGGGTTGTCGCTGGGCGTGCGCTCTCCGGGTTGCAGGTCCGCCTGGGTGGGGAGTTCTTCCGCGGCAGGGGCCGGGTTGGGCAGGACGAAGATGACGCTGCCGTCTGGCTGGCGCTCCGCACGTTGCCACGCCCCCTGCAGCAGGCGCTGCTGGGCCGGTATCCCGGTGATCTGCACTACCAGTTTTTGCAGCCGCTCGGGATGCTCCAGTGGAGGGGTGATCCGGATCAGGCTGAAGTCGTACACGAGGTCCTTCCTGTCCATGGCCGCTTCCGCCAGTTCCGCCCGCGCCGCCGCCTCGTCGCGGGCCAGCGTGAGCACCAGCCCGTCCCGCACCGATTCCTTCAGGACGTTCCCCGAGAAATCGACCCATATGTCGTTGTCGACCATGGTGTAGAGGTCGTTCTTGAGGTGGACCACCTGCTTTCCGTCCAGCGTTTCCGGGCCGACCACCTCGACCTTCGCCTGCTTCACCTTAACCGCTTCCGGATCGAGGTACTGGATCTTGTATGTCTTCCCCGGCACAGCGCCCTGCATGAGCGGGTAGAGATTCAGTGCGTGCGGAGGGTAGACGGCTCCCTTGACCTTCAGGGTCCGCTCCTTGTTCCCGTTCGCCGAATGCGTCCGTACCGTGATCCCCTTTGCGGTGACGTCCCCGCTGATCTCCACCGGGCTGCCGTCGATGCGGTTTTCGACCTGGAACGAGCGCAGGGTGAGGTCGGGCGCCACCTGGTACGACTCGGTCGAGCTGGCTTCCCGGGAGAAGCCCATGACCTTCATTTTGACACTGCCGCGCGAGGAGATCTGGTAGCCGCCGGCAGTGCGGGTCACCGTGGTCTGGCCGAAACCGACCTGATCGTCCCCCATGATGATGCTGAACCAGCGCTCACCCTCGGGCGGAGCGGCCAGCTTGGGAAGAGGGGCGGCCGCCAGGAGTTGCAGCGGCAAGAGGACCAGGGCCAGTATCGCCATGAGCCGTAGTGAGAAATGAAAGCGTGCCGTGGTTGTCATACCATCCTCCTTGGCTGAGTTCGCGGTAACTTATACCACACGACGTGCGCCGGGTGCAATGTGCCAACCCGCTCTTTTTCTTATGAAACGCGCTCCGGACGGGGCTCATGAGGCGCTGCCTTGACAGAGTCCTTTGATTAATTGCAGTTAAGCTGTTGCAGTCTTTTGAGCGTCTCAGTATAATGGGAGACATAGATAAGAGTTGCGGAGGATCGTAGGATCCTCCTTCCCCTAGCCGACTTGCCCTCCTAGTCGCTAGGGTTTTTTTTTGTACCTACCACATTGAAAGTGTGCCAACTGTTGCACACTTTTCGCGATTCCTATACAATCCCACCTGACCTGCAATTTCATCCGGCTGTGCCAGCGAGGACCGATGTATCCTATTGTAACCATTACCGACCAATGCCGAAAATGCTACTCATGCGTGCGCAGCTGCCCGGTGAAGGCGATCAAGGTGGAGAAGAGCTACACCGAGATCATCTTCGAGCGCTGCATCGGCTGCGGCAACTGCCTGAGCAACTGCCCGCAGCACGCCAAGGTCATCGCCGACAACGTGGTGGTGACCGAGGCGCTGCTTACCTCCGGTGACCCCGTCGTCGCCGTCCTGGGCTGCTCCTTCCCCGCTTTCTTCCACAACTGCTCTCCCGGCCAGCTTTCCGCCGGGCTGCGTCAGCTCGGTTTTGCCGAGGTGCATGAGGGGGCCCGCGGCGTGGAGCTGATCGCAGGCGAGTACAGAAACGCCATCGATAAAGCCCAGTTGCCGCTCATCTCTTCCCATTGCCCCGCCGTGGTCGATCTCGTGGAGCGGCACTACCCGCAGCTGATCGAGAACCTGGTCGGCGTGGTCACCCACATGGTCGCCATGGGGCGCTACCTCAAGCACGTGCTGGGCGAGCAGGTGAAAGTGATCTACATCAGCTCCTGCATCGCCGGGAAGTTCGAGGTGCAGGCGGAGCAGACCAAGGGCGCGGTGGACGTTCTGCTCACCTACCGTGAACTGGAGTCGATCTTCAGGGAGCGCGGCATCGACCTTTCCGCGTTGCAGGAGGAGCCGTTCGATGGCAGGGCGCCGCACATGGGGCGGGTCTTCTCGCTGTCCCAGGGCTCCTTCCAGGCGTTCGGCATCAATCCCGACCCGCTCGATACCGACATCGTCACCGCCGAAGGCGAAGTGAACGTAATGGGGATCATCAAGGACCTCGCCGCCGGGCGCATCAGCCCGAAGCTGGTCGACCTCCGGTTCTGCTACGACGGCTGCATCGGCGGTCCGGGGCGCAACAAGGAACTGACCGAGTTTTCACGGCGCAACATGGTGATCAACCACTTCAGGGGCGAGACCCCGTACCGCGTGGCGCCGCACTACCAGAAGGAGTGGGACATCAACCTGTCGCGCACCTTCTCGGACAAGTACGCCAAGCTCCCCACCCCGAAGGGTGGCGACGTGAAAAAGATCCTCCAGGCAACCAACAAGTTCACCCAGAAAGACGAGCTCAACTGCCGCACCTGCGGTTACCGTACCTGCCGCGAGTACGCGGTAGCGGTGTTCCAGGGGCTGGCGGACCTCGAGATGTGCCTGCCGCACAACCTGCAGCAGCTGGAGGAGGAGCGCGGGCGCCTGATCCAGAAGTACGAACTGGCCAAGAGGGAGTTGGACCGCGAGTACGGCGACGAGTTCATCGTGGGGAGCGACGGCAACACGCTGGAAGCGCTGGACCAGATCAAGCAGGTAGGTCCGACGCCGACCACGGTGCTGATCCGCGGCGAGTCCGGTACCGGTAAGGAACTGGCGGCGCGCGCCATCCACCGTTACAGCAAGAGAAACGACAAACCGCTGGTAACGGTCAACTGCACCACCATCACGGATTCGCTGCTGGAGAGCGAACTGTTCGGCCACAAGAAAGGCTCCTTCACCGGCGCCATCACCGAAAAGAAGGGCCTCTTCGAGGCGGCCGACGGCGGCACCATCTTCCTGGACGAGATCGGCGACATCACCCCCAAGCTTCAGGCGGAGCTGTTGCGCGTGCTCGACCTGGGCGAGGTCCGGCCGGTCGGCGGCACCGTGGCGCGCCGCGTCGACGTCCGCCTCATCGCGGCCACCAACAAGTCGCTGGAGGACGGGGTGCGCGACGGCTGGTTCCGCGAGGACCTCTACTACCGCTTGAACGTCTTCTCCATCACCATGCCGCCGCTTAGGGAACGGGTGGAGTCGATCCCGCAGCTCGCGCACTACTTCCTAGAGAAGGCGCGCAACAAGCTGAACAAGCACATCGTGGGGATCGAGGAGCGCGCCATCAACGCCATGGTCAAGTATCCCTGGCCGGGCAACATCAGGGAAATGCAGAACGTCATCGAGCGCGCCGCCGTCCTCACCCACGATGACATCATCAAGCTGGGCAACCTGCCGCTGGCCTTCGCCGAAAGCTACGCCGACGAGGGGGAGGATGTCATCGACCTGCGCTCGTTTAAAAAGGAGCGCGAGCCGCACGTACTGCGGGTCGAGAAGAAGCTGATCCAGCGTTACCTGGCCGACGCTGGAGGCAATGTGTCAAAAGCGGCACAACTTGCCAACATCCCCAGAAGGACCTTTTATCGTCTTTTGGCCAAGCATGGGTTGAAAGGGCGCACAATCCGCGCTCGGGAGGAAGAAGATGAGTGATTTGCCACACGGGCAGTAACGCCGGCGTGGCCAAAATGATACAAATGGGCACAATTACGCACCGTGTGCCAAAAGTGGCGCACTTTGTATACACGGTTGGATTATAAGTTTTTAACGCAAAATTAAGGGTATACGTGAAAACAGTGGGTTACGCAGCAGGGCTGCTCTTTTTTGAGGTTGGCACGCATATAGCAATATTGTAGACATCGTGTCACCAATCTTGAGCAGTACAAGGAGAAGAAGCAAATGGGCAGAATGAGAGAGAACCCGAGGTACAATGTCATTTCCATGAGGATCAGCGACGCAGAGCGTGAGACCCTCGAAGCAATCATGGACTCCACCAAGAAAAGCGTTTCCGACATCATGAGGGAAGCGATGGAACTCGTGAAGGCACGCAGCGCCGAGATGAACCAGAAGGCGGCCTAGGCCGCCTTGCATCACCCCGCCGAAACATAAAAAACGGCCGCGTTAAGCGGCCTTTTTTTATTCCTGCAGTTCCCGGTTTCCCGGGACACCTTCCTGTTACATTATTTCACTTTCCAGGTAGTCCCCTGCGCGCTGTCCAGGAGCACGATGTTCTTCTCCAGGAGCAGGTCCCTGATCTCGTCGCTGCGTTTGAAGTTCTTGGCCTTGCGGGCCTCGGCGCGTTCGGCGATGAGCGCCTCGATCTCCTCGACCGGGATCTCCATCTCCGAAGTCTTGCGGTCCTTCATGCGCTGCAGGTACTCGGCGGGCACGGAATCGCATACCCCGAGGGTCGCGGCGATGTTGGCAATCTCCTGCTTCACCCGCGCGAGCAGCTCCAGCGGGGAGACCGGCAGGGCGCGGTTGATGCTGCGCACCAGGTCGAAGACGTGCCCAAGCGCCATGGCGGTGTTGAAGTCGTCGTCCATCGCCTCGCTGAAGCGGGTCGCGATGCTGCGGCACTTCTCGTCAAGCTCCGCGCTCTCCTCGGTCGGGGCGTGGTCGGTCCCGGCAGCCAGACGCTCGTCGATGCCGACCAGTGCCTTGTAGATCCTCTCAAGCCCGAGCTCGCTTTCCTTCAGGTTCTGATCGGAGAAGTCGATCGGCGAGCGGTAGTGTGCGGAGAGCAGGAAGAAGCGGAGCACCTCGGCGTCGTAACGCTCCAGCACTTCCTTGATGGTGAAGAAGTTCCCCAGCGACTTGGACATCTTCTCGGAGTTGATGTTCACAAAGCCGTTGTGAAGCCAGTACTTGACGAAGGGTTTGCCGGACGCGGCCTCGGACTGGGCAATCTCGTTCTCATGGTGCGGGAAGATGAGGTCCTTGCCGCCGCCGTGGATGTCGAAGGTATCCCCCAGGAACTTGGAGCTCATCGCCGAGCACTCGATGTGCCAGCCCGGCCGCCCCTGGCCCCACGGGGATTCCCAATACGGCTCGCCCGGCTTGGCGCCTTTCCAGAGCGCGAAGTCCATCGGGTGCTCTTTCTTCTCGTCCACCTCGATGCGGGCGCCGGCCTGCATGTCTTCGAGGTTTCGCTTGGAGAGCTTCAGGTACCCTTCAAAGCGGTCCACGCGGAAGAAGACGTCCGAACCGGAGGCGTAGGCGTATCCCTTCTCGATCAGCCGCTCAACCAGCGCGATGATCTCGGGGATGTGCTCGGTTGCCTTGGGCTGGAAGGTGGGGAGCTGCAGCATGAGCCGCGCCATGTCCTTGTCGAACTCATGGATGAAGCGCTCGGAGATCTCATTGTAGGGGACGCCGTCGCGGTTGGCGCGGTTGATGATCTTGTCGTCGATGTCGGTGTAGTTGCGGACGTAAGTGACATCGAGCCCCTTGGCCTGCAGGTAACGATAGATCATGTCGAAGACGACGTTGGCGCGGGCGTGCCCGATGTGGCAGTGGTCGTAAACCGTTACGCCGCAGACATACATGCCGACCTTGCCCGGGTTGATCGGTACGAATTCTTCCTTGCTGCCGGTAAGGGTGTTGTAGACGCGTAAAGCCATGTCAGATCCTCTTTCTAAAAGGTTATAAAAGTCCCCCTTTGCGAAGGGGGATTTAGGGGGATTTGGTTTTGAGCGGGGAGAGGCAAATCCCCCCTGTCCCCCCTTCGCAAAGGGGGGGACGCCGGTTCGCGTGCATCACTTGGTATCCGCCAGGTGCCTGTCCCGTTAGGGCTTGGGGAAGTCGGCTGGGCAGAATGGAGCGTTCCGCTAGAGGGACAGGCACCTGCCGGAGCCAGTTCCTTCTGCCACACCCTTACCTACCTCTTGCCGTCGTTCCAGGAGTCGCGCAGGGTGGCGGTGCGGTTGAAGACCAGCGCGCCGGGACGGGAATCCTTCATGTCGGGGCAGAAGTAGCCCAGGCGCTCGAACTGGAAACGGTCCTCCTGGGTTGCCGTTGCCAGCGACGGCTCCAGCTTGCAGTCGGTGAGCTCCTCGATGGAATTCGGGTTGATGGAGGTACGGTAGTCCGGCTCGTTCTTGCCGCCCGGGTTGGGCGTGCTGAAGAGGCGGTCGTAGAGGCGTACCTCGGCGTTGACGGCATGCTCGGCGCTGACCCAGTGGATGGTCCCCTTGATCTTGCGCCCGTCCGGGGCGCTGCCGCCGCGGGAGCCGGGATCGTAGCTGCAGCGCACCTCGACCACCTCGCCGTTCTCGTCCTTCACCACCGACTCGCACTTCACGATGTAGGCGTAACGCAGGCGCACTTCCTTGCCCGGCGCCATGCGGAAGAACCCTTTGGCCGGCTCCTCCTGGAAATCGTCACGCTCGATGTAGACGGTCTTGCTGAAGGGGACCATGCGGCTCCCCATGTCCGGATTGTTGGGGTGGTTGGCTGCCTCGAACTCCTCGGTCTGACCTTCCGGGTACCCCTCGATGACCACCTTGAGGGGGCGCAGCACCGCCATGGCGCGCGGGGCACGCAGGTTCAGGTCCTCGCGCACCGCGTCTTCGAGGATGCTCATGTCGATCAGGCTGTCGCTCTTGCCTACGCCGATGGTCTCGCAGAAGGCACGGATGGACTCGGGGGTGAAGCCGCGGCGCCTGATCCCGACCAGGGTCGGCATGCGCGGATCGTCCCAGCCGTCCACGAGCTTTTCCTGGACCAGTTCGAGGAGCTTACGCTTGCTCATCACCGTGTAGTTAAGGTTCAGGCGCGCGAACTCGATCTGACGCGGATGACTGGGGACCGGGAGTTGGTCCAGCACCCAGTCGTAGAGCGGGCGGTGATCCTCGAACTCCAGGGTGCAGATGGAGTGGGTGATCCCTTCGATCGCGTCGGAGATGCAGTGCGCGTAGTCGTACATCGGGTAGATGCACCAGGCATCGCCGGTACGGTGGTGGTTGACCTTCTTGATACGGTAGATGACCGGGTCGCGCAGGTTGATGTTGGGCGAGGCCATGTCGATCTTCAGGCGCAGCACCTGGCTGCCGTCCTCGAACTCGCCGGCGCGCATGCGGGCGAAGAGGTCGACGTTCTCGGCGACGCTGCGGTTACGGTACGGGCTCTCCTTGCCCGGCTCGCTCAGCGTGCCGCGCATGGCGCGGATCTCGTCGGCGGAACTGCTGTCCACGTAGGCCAGCCCCTTCTCGATCAGGAGCACGGCGTAGTTGTAGAACTTCTCGAAGTAGTCCGAGGCGTAGTACATGTGCTGGCCCCACTCGAAGCCGAGCCACTTCACGTTCTCCTTGATGGAGTCCTCGTACTCGATGTCTTCCTTGGTGGGGTTGGTGTCGTCGAAGCGCAGGTGGCAGCGGCCGCCGAAGTCGCGGGCCAGGCCGAAGTTGAGGCAGATCGACTTGGCGTGCCCGATGTGCAGGTAGCCGTTGGGCTCGGGCGGGAAACGGGTGACGATGGTGTGGTGCTTGCCGCTTTTCAGGTCGTCGGTGACGATGTTACGGATGAAGTTGGCCGCCTTTTCGACGACCGGGGTTTCTTCTGTAGTCATATCAAGTGTCCTGTCCGCCGCCGGCGGCGTGCCGACGTTGCGTAGAGTTTTATTGTTCGTGCTCCGCACATTCTCCTCCCCCTGGAGGGGGGAGGTCGGGAGGGGGGCTTGCCTGCCTGCTTCCCCCTCCCCGGCCCTCCCCCTCCGGGGGAGGGAGAGGGCCGGGGAGGGGTGATACCGTTTATTCCTTCTTTGCCAACAGCGCGACCGAATAGGCGGCGATCCCCTCGCCCCTGCCGGCGAACCCGAGTTCCTCGGTGGTGGTCGCCTTGACGTTGACGCGGTCCTCTTCGGTCCCCAGCGTCTCGGCGATGTTCTCCCTCATCTGCTGGATGAAGGGGGCGAGCTTGGGGCGCTGCGCCACGATGGTGGCGTCGACATTGCCGATCATGTACCCCTTGCGCTCGGCCAGATCCATCACGTGGCGCAGGAGCTTGCGGCTGTCCGCCCCCTTGAAGGCGGGGTCGGTATCGGGGAAGTGCTTGCCGATGTCCCCCTCGCCGATGGCGCCCAGGATGGCGTCCGAGATGGCGTGCAGGAGCACATCCGCGTCGGAATGCCCGAGGAGCCCCTTCGCGTACGGGACGTCCACCCCTCCCAGGATCAGTTTGCGCCCCTCCACAAGTCGGTGTACGTCGTAGCCGTGTCCGATGCGCATCATGTCAGTTCCTCTCCTTCAAAAACGCCTCGGCGAGGATCATGTCCTCGGGCGTGGTGATCTTTATGTTGCGATAATCGCCCAGTACCACCCGGACCGGCTGCCCCTGCCACTCCATCAGCGAGGCATCGTCGGTCCCGAGAAAGCCTTCAGCGGCGGCCTCGTCGTGGGCGGCACGGATCAGGCTGTAGCGGAACCCCTGCGGTGTCTGGGCGAGCCAGAGGGTTTCGCGGGGCGGGGTGGCGGCGACGATACCTTCACTTACCACCTTCACCGTGTCCTTCACGGGAACGGCGACCACGCAGGCGCCGGCCTCGCGGGCTGCAGCGACGGCATCCTCCAGCATCCGCACGGAAACGAAGGGGCGCACCCCGTCGTGGATCAGCACCACGTCATCGGCCTGGATGCCGTCGATGGCGCGCAGGCCGTTGTACACCGAGTGCTGCCGCTCGCTGCCGCCGGGAATGATGCCCCGGACCTTGGTGAAGCCGTAGCGCTCTACCACCTCGCTGCGGCAAAACGGGATCTCCTGTTCCGGCGAAACCAGATAGATCGCATCGATGCAGTCGGCTTCCTGGAAGGTCTGCACGGTGCGGGCGAGGATCGGCATGCCGTCCAGCATGAGGTACTGCTTGTTGGAGCCTGCTCCCATCCTCTTGCCCATGCCGGCGGCAGGGATGAGTGCGAACGTTCTGGCCAAAGTCACCTCTGAATGGCGGCGTCCCCGAAGGGGAAATCGCCGAATTATACAGTTTGGCTGTGAAAAAACCAGTTAAATATGACCAAAGTACGGCCTATGCCGCGAGGGCGCCCAGGGCGGCGGCCAGGTCATCGAGATCGGCATCCTGCAGGGTCCTCGGGTCGAGCAGGAAGGCATTCTTGTTGATGCGACCGATCACCGGGATCTCCATGCCGCGCAGCCTCGCTTCGATGTCGTTCGGGGTGAGCCCCGCGACGGCGACCTCGATCAGCATGGTGGGGAGGTTCAACAGCGGCAGCGTCCCCCCGCCGGCCTGCGAGAATCCCTCGCTGAGTTTGAAGCTGACGGCGTCCGGGGTCCGGCGGCGCAACCGGCCGGCGATCTTCCGCGCCCGCGCGGTCAGTTCCGGGAGAGTGGCGGTCAGCATGCGCAGGGTCGGCACTTCCTTGAGCGCCACCATCTCGTCGCGGTACAGGGCGAGGGTCGCCTCCAGGCTCGCCAGGGTCAACTTGTCCATCCTGAGCGCGCGCAAAAGCTGATGCTTCTTCATCGCCTCGATGAACGGCTTCTTCCCTACGATGATCCCGGCCTGCGGTCCGCCCAGGAGCTTGTCGCCGCTGAAGGTGATCACGTCGACCCCGGCGCGGACGAAGTCCTGGACCGTCGGCTCGGGGCAGGGGAGCCGGTTGGAGAGGTCGACCAGGTTGCCGCTGCCCATGTCGGCGAGCACCGGAACGCCCGCCTGTTTCCCCAGCTCTACCATCTCCTCGGCGGTGACCTCCTTGGTGAAGCCGAGCACGGCGAAGTTGCTGCAGTGCACCTTGAGGAAGACGGCGGTGTCGTCGTTGACCGCGCCGAGATAATCCTTGGGATGGGTCCGGTTGGTGGTGCCGACTTCCTTCAGGGTCACGCCGGAGAGCTTCATGACCTCGGGAATACGGAAGGAGCCGCCGATCTCAACCAGTTCCCCGCGCGACACCACCGCCTCGCGTCCCGCCGCCATGGCGCTCAGGGTGAGCAGCACCGCGGCGGCGTTGTTGTTCACCACGATGGCGGCCTCGGCGCCGGTCAGTTCGCACAAAAGCGCCTCGACGTGGCTGTAGCGGCTGCCGCGTACCCCCTCGTCGAGGTTGAATTCGAGGTTGGAATAGGAGAAGGCGATGGTGTTCAGCGCATCGCGCGCCGCCTCGGGGAGGATGGAACGGCCGAGGTTGGTGTGGATCACGATGCCGGAGCCGTTGATCACCCGCTTCAGGCTGGGCTGGGTCAGCAGTCGCAGCTCGCGCGCCACCTCGGCGCAGACCGCCGCTTCCCCGAACGCCTCGTCGGCGAGGCCGCCTGCGCGGGCTCCGCTGCGCAGCCGATCCAGTACCACGCGTACCGCTTTGAGGACCAGCTCCCTCGGCTGAGCTGCCAAAAGGCTCCGTACCGCCTCCCATTCGAGCACGCGGTCAACTTTCGGGATCATTTTCAGCTGCTGCACGGTGCCTCCTTCTCATTGAAATGGCAAAGGGCTAATTTAGCGCAAAGTGAGCCATGAGGCAAAGAAAAACCACAGGTTGGGGGATGGGGAGAGGGCGCGTGCAGAAGGGACAGGCTCCGACTGGTGCCTGTCCCTCTGGCGGAACGCTCCATTCCGCTTAGCCCCGCCTTACAACCCCAAGGGGACAGGCCCCTGGCGGACAAGCGACTAAGGAGACAGGCACCTGGCGGAGCCAGTCCCCTCCCGGTGGTGGAGCTTGAATAAGTCATGGGTGAGCGGGTAGCGCTGGTTGGCAGGAGCAATAGAAAGGGAAGGGGGCGGACGGAAAACAGGGGACGGCGTGGCAATGCCGGGCAGATGCGCCGGCACCGCAAGTCTTAGAAAAGACAGGCCCCGCGCCTGTGGTTCAAACGGGGACCTTCTTGATTTTTAGAGATCGAGCCCTTTGCTGGTCCAGGCTTCTTCGGCTGCGGTGTCTTCCTCGATGAGGACTTTGCCGCCGTACTCGGCATTTTTCTGCACCAACATCTCTGCCATGACCGGGTCGCGCTTGCGGAAGGCTTCGATGATTTTCTCGTGCTCTTCCACCGAGAGCTGCATCCGCCCCGGCTTCATCAGCGAGGCCATGCGCAGGCGCTGGAATTTCTTCAAGAGCTGGGCGATCATGTCGTGCAGCTTATCGTTGCCGGCTCCCTTGATGAAGAGGTCGTGAAAGCTGTTGTGCACCTTGAAGAAGTGGCGCACGTCCCCTTCCTCGGCGATCTCGCGCAGTTTCTCGTTGATCGCTTCCAGCTTGTTGATTTCCCTGGTGCTGAGCAGGCTGCACGCCTTGCGGGCGGCGTAACCTTCGAGAATGCTCTTGATGGCGTAGAACTCTTCGACGTCTTTTGCGGAGAAGCTGGCGACCAGCGCTCCCTTGCGCGGTATGACGGAGAGGTACCCTTCGGATTCCAACTGGCGGAACGCTTCCCGGATCGGGGTGCGGCTGATGCCGAAGCGGGCTGCGAGTTCGGGCTCAGCTACCTTTTCTCCCGGCTTGAGGGCGCCCGACATGATGGCGTCGCGGATCGTCTCAAGTATCCGTTCTCTAAGGGTAAGGTGCTTCTCAACGTTCTTCTTCATGCGGCCCCCTTCAATGATCGCCGTATTGTATACAGTATCCAAAGATTGTCAAGAACTTCCCTCTTCAAAATTGTGGCGTTGCACATGAAAAAGCTTGAAATCTACCGGCACGCTCTGTATGTTGCGACGCTGAGGGAGTTTAGCTATGGACCCGGTACGCCATTTCAAGATTTCTATATGTGTGCTGCTGCTCCTGCTGACGGTGGGGACCTGCGGTTACATGACGCTGGAGGGGTGGAGTCTGCTCGACGCCCTCTATATGACGGTGATCACCCTGGGCACCGTCGGCTTCCGCGAGGTCCACGACCTGAGCCACGTCGGTAAGGTCTTCACCATGATGCTGATCTTCTTCGGTGTCGGCGTCATCGGTTACATCGTCGGCAGTCTGGCCCAGATCATGTTCGAGGGGCAGTTCCAGCGCATCATCGGGAGGAAAAAGGTGGAAAAGGCGATAGCCGCCCTGGACGGGCACTACATCATCTGCGGTTTCGGGCGCATCGGCTCGCTGATCTGCAAGGAGTTCTCAGCCAAGCCGCTTCCCTTCGTGGTGGTGGAAAAGGACGTCGAGATGATCGCCCAGATGGAGCAGGACGGTCACGGCTACCTGTTCCTGCCGGGTGACGCCACCGTGGACGACGTGCTCCTGCGGGCGGGGATCAAGAGGGCCAAGGGGCTCATCTCGGTGGTCACCTCCGACACCGAGAACGTCTACATCACGCTGACGGCGCGGGGGCTCAACCCCGACCTCTTCATCCTGGCGCGCGCCGGTGAAGAGGGAAGCGAGCTGAAGCTGAAGCGCGCCGGCGCCAACAAGGTCGTTTCGCCGTACCTGATCGGCGGCTCCAGGATGGCGCAGGCGATCCTGCGCCCCACCGTGGTCGACTTCATCGAGATCGCGACCGGACGCGAGCACATGGAACTGCAGATGGAGGAGATACTGATCCCCGCGCATTCCGGTTTCATCGGGGAGACGCTGGCCAGCTCCGGCTTCCGCAAGGAAACCGGCGTCATCATCGTGGGGGTCAAGAAGCAGACCGGTAAGATGGTTTTCAACCCGGAGTCCCACACCAAGATCGAGGCGCACGACACGCTGATCGTGCTGGGTGAACCGGCGGCGATCCAGAAGCTGGACCAGCTGGTCCGCTGCGACAGCTGCGCCGAGGACCTGATCAAAAAGCACAGGAAAAAAGATGAGTAAAAAAGTCTTCGTACACGTCCCTTACAGCCAGATCGCGGAGCATCTCCCGTTCATCCTGGAGCGCAAGCTGAACCCCGAGATCTACCTCTCCGCCGACGCGCTCGATGCCGCGACGCCGGCGCAGCTCGCCGAGACGGCGCGTGCGCTCAAGGGGGAGGGGCTTTCCTGCACCATCCACGCACCCTTCATGGACCTCAACCCCGGTTCGCTGGAGCGGATGCTGCGGGACGCCACCATGCACCGCTTCCGGCAGGTGCTCGACGCCGCCGAACTGCTCCGCCCCGAGGTGATGGTGTTTCACCCCGGGTTCGACCGCTGGCGCTACGGTGAGGCGCAGGGGCAGTGGCTCGAATTGAGCGTCGCCGCGTGGCGGGAGGTCCTGCCGCGGACCAGGGAGATCGGCACGGTGGTCGCGGTGGAGAACATCTTCGAGGAGGAACCTTCGACCCTGAAGGCGCTGTTCGAGGCGGTGCAGGAGCCCTCGTTCGGGCACTGCTTCGACGTGGGTCACTGGAACCTGTTCAAGCGGGTGGGGATGGAAGAGTGGTTCGAGGCGCTGGGGGGGTGGATCAGGGAGGTGCACATCCACGACAACAGCGGCACCAGGGACGACCACGCACCCCCGGGAGACGGCGCCATCGACTTCAAGCTGTTCTTCGAACTGATGGATAAGTATGCGCCGGACGCCGCGTTCACCATCGAGTCGCACAGCAGGCCGCACCTTGAGAATTCATTGCAGGTGTTGGCCCCTTATCTGGGCTAGCGGCGCGACTTCCTGGAGCGCTTGAGGGCGGAGGCGAGGTAACCGACCACCCCCACGTTCACCAGGAAGACGGCGACGCGGGCCCAGTCCGGCTTGCGGAAGATCTCGAAGAGCTCGACGGGGAGGTAGATCGCTCCGGAGAGGAAGCCGAACCACTCCGCCCATCTCTTCTCGTGCCACAGCCCGTACGCTTCGACGAGCCGGACCGCGGCGTACGCCAGCGCGGAAAGCGCCAGCATCCAAAGCTGCACATCGGTGACGCGGTTGGCGGCGTCAATAAAAATGCTCGGATAATGGCGCGCCGGGTTCATGTGCAGGACCAGCACCAGCCGCACCGCGATGTCGTGCAGGTTCCTGTGCACCAGCGTCAGCACCCCGCACCCCGCCAGCAGGACCACCGCCCCCTTGAAGGCCTCGAAGACCGCCACCACGCGCAGTCCGCGCCCCTTCGCACTTCTCGCCTTTGCCGGCATCCCCGCCTCCCGCTCTAGACCGGTTGCAGCACCTTGAGCGACACCTCGGTCACCAGGTCCTTCACCTGCTCCTTGTACTCGAGCATGTGCGGCGAGGCGAGGTGTTCGTGCAGCGCGTCGACGCTCTGCCACTTCTCCGCGATGGTTACCACCAGGTCGTCCCGGAGTTGTACCGGGAGCGCTGCGTCCACGTCGACGCAGGGGAAGTATTCGATGCACCCCGGTTCCGCCTTCACCTTGGGGATGTTGTCGTTGAAGATTTCCAGGAACGCGTCCCGCGCCCCCTCACGAACCCTGATTGATGCGATTACACAGATCATTGCAGCCCTCCGTTATCCGCGAAAGATGAAAAAGACGGCACCCGCCATGCAGATGCCCGCCCACAGGTAGTCCAGTTTGAGCGGCTGTCCCATGTAGAACACAGCGAACGGGACGAAGACCGAAAGGGTGATCACTTCCTGCATGATCTTTAATTGTCCCAGGCTAAAGGTCCCGAACCCGGCGCGGTTCGCGGGCACCTGGAGCATGTACTCGAACAGGGCGATGCCCCAGCTCGCCAGGATGGCCACGTACACCGGCGCGCTGCGCAGGTCCTTCAGGTGTGCGTACCATGCAAAGGTCATGAAAACGTTGGAAAGGATCAGTAGTACGATGGTTCTCATAGTCTATCCAGGTAAAGATTTGGCCGCCTTGGCACGAGCCGGCGCTCCCGCCGCGGTTGGAAGTGCAGGCCGGCGGCGCGCCACCAACCGCGGCGGCGACTGGCAAGGATAGCACGAAGAGTGCGCCGGGCGCAAAGGTTGTGGCGGCATAAAATGCGGACGGTGAATCTGTGACAGATATATTTACTCGAAATAATTAACAAAAACATTACTTGTTTATCTCCCTGAAGTTTCAATTGTTTACATCACAAAAATACTGTAGTATGCAGGCGTTTTGGCCGCTCTTGCTGCTGTCGTTCTGTCAACCGCGAAATGATTCGGTGTACTTAGGCGTTGCCTTGGTGTGCAGTTGACAGTGGCGCGTCGGCCGTTATGTACGCTGAGTTTTGCGTCGGAGCGCTTCGAAGTGTCCGGCGTTATTTTCTGCGAAGGGACGGAACTATGAAGATTGAGAAACAGGAAGCTTATTTGAAGGAATGGCAGGGCCATGAGGAGCTTGCCGAGCGCATGCTCCCGATCATCGGTCATCTTTACCGCGACAACAACATCGTCACCACGGTGTACGGCCGTTCGCTGGTAAACAGCCCGACCATCGAGATCCTCAAGGCGCATCGTTTCGCTCGTCTGATCCTCGACGGCGAGCTGACCGTCCAGGAGACGTTCCCGGTCCTGGAAGCCCTCGCCAAGCTGGACCTGGCGCCGGCGCGCATCGACCTCGGCAGGCTTGCGGTCCGCTACCAGGCCGTGCAGGACAAGGTCTCCATCGACGACTTCGTCGCCAGCGAGCTCGCCTCGGTCAACACCGGCCGCACCTCGCTGCTGGACGAGCCGCAGGACATCGTGCTCTACGGTTTCGGCCGCATCGGCCGCCTGCTTGCCCGCATCCTGGTCGAGAAGTCCGGCAGCGGCGAGAAGCTCCGCCTTCGCGCCGCCGTTGTCCGCAAGGCCGGCCCGGATGACCTGGTGAAGAGGGCGAGCCTCTTGCGCCGCGACTCCGTGCACGGTCCATTCAACGGCATCATCACCATCGACGAGGAAGAGAACGCGATCATCGCCAACGGCAACATGATCCGCATCATCTACTCCGATGCCCCCGAGAACGTCGATTACACCCAGTACGGCATCAACAACGCCATCGTCATCGACAACACCGGCAAGTGGCGTGACCGCGAAGGTCTCGGCCGTCACCTGAAGGCGCCCGGCGTCTCCCAGGTGCTGCTCACCGCACCGGGCAAGGGGGACATCCCCAATGTCGTCGCCGGGATCAACAACGAGCTGATCGTGCCGCAGGAAACCATCTTCTCCGCCGCGAGCTGCACCACCAACGCCATCGTGCCGGTGCTGAAGGTGGTGAGCGACAAGTTCGGCATCGTCAGCGGCCACGTGGAGACCTGCCACTCCTACACCAACGACCAGAACCTGATCGACAACTACCACAAGGCCGATCGCCGCGGGCGGAGCGCCCCGCTGAACATGGTCATCACCGAGACCGGCGCGGCCAAGGCCGTGGCCAAGGTGCTTCCGGAGCTGACCGGCAAGCTGACCGGCAACGCGATCCGCGTGCCGACCCCGAACGTCTCGCTGGCCATCCTGAACCTGCAGCTCAACACGGAGACCGATGTCGCGACGCTGAACAGCTACCTGCGCGCCATCTCGCTCGACTCGCCGCTGCAGAACCAGATCGACTACACCAACTCCCCGGACGTCGTCTCCAGCGACTTCGTCGGTTCGCGCCACGCCGGCGTGGTCGACTCCCTGGCCACCATCGTGCAGGGGAACCGCTGCGTGCTCTACGTCTGGTACGACAACGAGTTCGGCTACAGCTGCCAGGTCGTGCGCATGGTCCAGCAGATGGCCGGTCTGGAACTTCCCGCGCTGCCGGCCTGATTCCGGTTCGGCACGGAAGTACTACCCACATGAAAAGGGGCACCCACGCCGGGTGCCCCTTTTTTGTTCCAGCGGCAGGCCTGTTCCTCGTGACGGAGCCGACTGAAGCCGCCCTTGCCCAGCGCGGCGAAGCAGGGTAAAGTTCACGCTGCACGAAAGGGGACACATGAGAGAGCTCGGCGGCAGAAACTTAATCCCGGAAGGACCGGTGAGGATGCTGGCATTTGTTGCCGCCGGCCTGCTCGGGGTGTGCCTGCTCGTCTTCGTGCTGCTGCAGATCTACCTCGCCACGCCGCTCCCCGCCCGCCAGCTTGCCGGTTACGTCACCTCGTCGCTCCAGCAGGAATTCACCGTGCAGGACGTCTCGCTTTCGGGCACGACGCTCGTGCTGCGCAAGGTCAGGCTGCACAACCCGAAAGGGTTCGCCGGTCCCGACCTGGTCGCGGCGGACAGGGTGGCCGTAAAGCCGCAGTGGCTTGGCCTGCTGCGTGGGAAGCGACGTTTCGACCTCATCTCCATCGACGGCGGCAGCATCAACCTCGTGAAAAACGCCGCCGGCACCTGGAACTTCACCGACCTCCAGCGCCGGCTCGCCGCCAGGAAGCCCGCCAGGCCCGCCCCGGAGACGGTGATCGGCAAGCTCCTGGTGCAAAAGGGTGCGTTCACGGTGCAGGGGGAGGGGGTGCGCGGCGTCGACGTGAAGCTCTACAACCTGACTACGGGTGGATCGCGCAACGCCCAGGTGGAGCTTGCCTTCCAGGATGCGGCGAACAACCGCTACCAACTGCAGGGGACTGCGAGGCCGGGCGCGCAGGCCGCGGTGGATCTCACCCTGAGCGCACCGATCCTGTCGCTGCAGAGGGTGGCCACCCTGCTGAAACTGAAGAACCCGCAAGCGCTGGCAAAGGCGCGCGGTTCGCTCACGGTGAACGCGGTGCTGGCCAAGGGGGAGCTGCGCAGTTCCGGCTCCTTCCGGTTCAGCGATGTGCTGTTGCCGGCAGCCGAGGGGAGCTACCCGATCGCGGGGACGCTGCAGTTCAACGGCTCCTACAGCATCGCCGAGGATAGGGTCGACCTGAACGACGCCACCCTCGATATCGCCAAAGTCGCGCAACTGCACGCCGAAGGCAGCCTGACCGGGGTCAGGAAAGAGCGTCGCTTCGCCCTGCTCTTCGGGGTGGACCAGGTCGACCTCGCCCTGCTGAACGTACTGCTGACCGACGAGGCCCGGCGCGGGCTGCTGCTCGAGGGGGATTTGCGCTGCGAGTCGCTGCGGCTGGAGGGGGCCGGGGGAGGCCTGGACAGCGCCGCCGGAATCCTGCTGCTCCGGGACGGGTCGCTGGCGCGGAAGGGGGAACTGCTGGCGGCCGGGATCTCCGGGAAGGCGGCCCTTGCCAGGAAGGGGGAAGGCGTTGCCGTTGTCGGGACACTTTCCGCCGCGCAGGGCACGGGCAGGGCAGTGGTCGACGCGCTCCGTCTTCCCTTCGATGTCACTCTTTCGTCGCGTTTGCGGCCGGTGCGTGCCCAAAGCAGCGGGTTCAGTGCCCGGGTCTACGGCGTCGCGGTCGAGGGTGACCTCACCTACGATCTGCAACGGCCAGAGCCGCTGTCGACTACGCTGAGGCTCCCGCAGGCAAAGCTCGTCTCCCTGAACCCGCTGCTGCAACGCCACGATCTGCAGGCGGCCTCCGGCACGGCAACGGCGACCGTGGTCGTGACCGGGAAGAACGCGCAGGATCTGAAACTCTCGGGCCGGATCGCGCTCGCCGACGTTGCGGGGAAGCGTGGCAAGGAACCTGTTGCCGTCAAGGAGGGGGTGGCCACGGTCGAGTTGCGGCAGCAGGGAGCCCACCGCCAGGCCTCCGGCGAGTGCCGCCTGGCCGGGGTGACCCTC
The DNA here is from genome assembly GCF_018986915.1 of Geomonas oryzisoli. Lineage (NCBI taxonomy): Bacteria > Pseudomonadati > Thermodesulfobacteriota > Desulfuromonadia > Geobacterales > Geobacteraceae > Geomonas > Geomonas oryzisoli. The sequence continues at coordinate 4,185,124 of NZ_CP076723.1, read as the reverse complement.
GGCTCCCAGACCGGGGATGCACGCTTCAGCTACCGGGTCGAGGACGAGAAGGTCAGCCTGGAAGGGGTGCAGGCACGGCTGGGGGGGGTAAGGCTCGTCGCCACCCGGATCGCCGGCCGGTTGCCGCCTCCGGGACATCAAGGGGGACGGGTTCCTCTGGTGGCGGAGCTCGAAGGGGGGACGTTGCGCCAGGGCGACCTGGAGCTTTCGGGTTTGTCGGGGCAGGCCCAGGGGACTCTGGTCACGGCAGGAACGGAAAAATGGCTGGAGGGGAAGGGGACGATTTCTTCCCGTGCCATCACCATGAAGGGGAATGCCGCGGGATCTGCGCTGGTGCAGGCGAGCTTCACCAGGGAAGGCGGCCGCGCCGAGCTGGAAGGCAGGTTTCTGGGGGGGAAGTTGACGGCGGAGGCCGCTTTCCGTCCCTTTGTTCCCGGGACGGGGGGCACGTTCAAGGCTGCGCTGCAGGATGGGGCCGCAGCCCAGGCAGCGTCCTTTCTGCCCAAAACGGCGGCGGTGCGCCCGACGGCGGGCCGGTTGGACGCGCGGGTTTCCGGCTCCTATTCGGGGAAAGGGGGGCTGGATTGCCGTTTCGATACCAAGGGGCGCAGCCTCGCCCTCTCCAAAAACGGCAGGAGTGCTCTCTCCGGGGCCTCCCTGTTCCTCTCCGGAACCTATGCGGCGGGGACGCTTTCCATCGGCGAAGGGCTGTTTTCGCCGGGCAAGGGTGTCGCGCTGCGGGCGCGGGGGGAGGTGGCTGCAGCCTTGTCACCCAAGCGTCGCGGCACCATCAACTTTACGCTCCCCGACACCCCCGCCGATGCCCTGGTCGACGCGACCGTGAACCTGCTGCCGACATCGCTGCAGGAGGCGACGCTCAAAGGGGTGTTCTCCGCCAACGCGAAGCTGGAGTTTCGGGACGGGCGGCAACTCCTGGACGGCGGGATCGATGTGCACGGCGGGAGCATCGAGTCGGCGCCCCAGAAGCTTGCAGTGACCGGCATCGACGGCAGGATCCCCGTCTCGCTGGATCTCTCCGGCAAAAGCGCGCCGCAGCCCAAGGACACGCGGGAATTCAGCAGGGGCAACTATCCGCGCCTGCTGGGCCAACTGCGCGCGCTTCCGGCGGCTGGTGAGCAGCTGACGGTGGCCAGGACCGTTTTCGGCACCCTGGAGCTGGGGAAGCTCACCCTCCAACTGCGCGCCTCGCAGGGGCTCATGGAGATCGCACCGTTGCGCACCACCCTTTACGACGGCACCATGCTCGGAACCGGGTACCTCGCGGTGAAGGAGAAGCTCACCTACCGTGCCGACCTGCTGGTCAACGGGCTGAGCCTGAAACAGCTTTGCCGCAGCATCCCCAGCGTCCAGGGGTACATCTCGGGGCGGGTGGACGGCGTGATCAGCTTCAGGGGCGTCGGAGGCGGCGTCGCGGGCATGACCGGTTTCGTCGACCTCTGGGCACGCGAGGGGGGAGGGGAGAAGATGCTGGTCAGCAAGGAGTTCCTGCAGCGCCTGGCCAAGCAGAAGCTGAGTGGATTTTTCCTAGGACGCGACCGGGACTATGACGAGGCGGAGATCAAGGCCACCCTGCAGGAGGGGGACTTGACCTTCAACACCCTGAAGATCGTCAACACCAACTTCTTCGGGGTGAAGGACCTGAACGTGAACATCGCCCCGACCCAAAACCGCATCGCCCTGGACCATCTGCTGGAGTCGGTCAAGGAGGCCGCCGTACGTGGCAAGCCCGCGACCGGTATACCGTCCGAGGAGAAGGCACCGGCGAAACCGGAAGTGGTGCCGGAGTTCAAGTGGGAAGAGTGATGCTGCTGTGTTATATTCGTGAAGTGCCATTTAAGGAGCAGATAAAAGAATCCGACGGGGGTATCCCATGAAAACGAAACTGATCAAGTTGCTGTTGGCCCTTACCTGTTGCTCCCTTGCCGCCTGCGCGGTGATCACGGTCAACGTCTACTTCCCCGAGAAGGCTGCCAAGGAGGCCTACAAGTCGCTGGACGACATGCTACTGAAGAGCGGCGAGAAACCGTCCAGCCCCGCGCCTCCCCCGGGCCTTCCCCCGGCCGCGCCCCAGGACAAACCTCAGAGTCGGCTTTTTGACAGCCTGCCGCAGTTCTCCCTGGTGGCTGAGGCCTATGCCGCAGATACCGATGCCGACGCGGACGCCCTAGCCATCGAGCTGTCCAGCATGCCCGAGGTACTGAAGGCCTACGACGAGATGAGCAAGCGGCTTCCGAGGCTGAACGCGCTTTTCACCAGCGGTGCGGTCGGGCTGTCCAAGCAGGGGTTGGTGGTGGTCCCTCCCTCCGTCAAAGCGAAGCTCGGGGCGCAGGATGAAGCGCTGGTGGCCGCGGAAAACCAGAGCCGGAAGGTCGTGGTCCTCAGCATGGCGAAGGCGATACTCAAGCTGCAGAAGCAGAAGGAGAGCAAGGAGGCGCTGAACCAGGTCATGGGTAAGGCGGCGACCACCTACGCAGAAACCAAGCGTGAAGCGGCCCAGCCGGGGTGGTGGATGCAGTTGCAAAACGACCGGTGGGTGCAGAAGTAGCCGGAACAAACAGCTGAAGGGAAAGGCCACGGCGCAGACTACCGTGGCCTTTTTTTTGGTGCCGAGCACGGCTCCCACTCGGAACGATGACACCTTCTCATTGGTTTTTTTGACACCTGTGCAAAAGTTGAACTGGTGCTCAAGGTCTGAAAGTCATCGTAATTGCATTGTTTTTCCGTCTGAGGGCGCGGTGTCGTCCCGGCTCATGTTCAACTGCTGGATACGCGGTTCATTGTGCGTAGGCGGCGACCCCTCATTAAATATCAGGTAAAACGGTCACTTGCAAAATTTTCGACAAGAGCCCGTTTTTGGCACCGCTCTTGTAATAAAGAAAGACAAAGCGGCACAGCAGATGCCGTTTGCCAGAAAACCCAACTTTTGCGCCGATGATGGATCCTCCTTTTCCTCTCGGCGCTTTTTTTTGTTGCCGTCACGCCAGGAGCAGTCTCCCTAAAGAAGCCTTTGCCGCCGATCCGGAGACGTCCGGCATGATCTCCAGTTCCAGCGCCGTCACCTCGTCCAGGTCCACCTGGTACTCCTCCTGCTCCGTGGTGGTGCCGGGAGGGGAGAAGGTGAACTGCTGGCGCACGATCTCCCGGAAATTATGGCTGTGGTGCTGTGCGTAACGCAGGACGAATTCCTGGGTCCGCGTTACTTCCTCTTCGTGGATCAGCAGGTAGATCCGTTTCACTTGCTGCGGAGCGTCGAACAGCAGGCGAATCAGCTGTGGTCCCGGTTCCGCCGCCCGCCATCCCGGGGCTCCCACCGGCTGCAGGGCGGACTCGATGGGTTGCGAGGGATCTTCGGAGGTCAATTCGATGTTGGCGATGCAGTCGAGGTTCAGCCAGTCGGCACTGCTTGTACCTGGCTGCAGTCGCTGATTCTTGACGACGGTTTTGCGCATCTGGCTCTCCTGTTCCGCCATGGCGGTGCCCGCACCGGTCGGTCCGGCGCCGGGCGGTAAAGGTGGCGTATTCAATGCAGTAACGCGGCAGCCCACCAGACGATGAGTGCCGTTTCCAGTACAGCGTCCAGCAGGCCCTCTGCACCAGGGCTACGGTGGCTGCCATGGCTCCTCCGGACGCTAGAGTCGGCCGTGGTCCGCGAAACTGTAAAACTCGTTCTCACCGATGATGATGTGGTCCAAGACCCTGATCCCCATGAGCTGGCCGGCGTCGCAGAGCCGGCGCGTCACCTCGAGGTCTTCCGGGCTGGGAGCGGGATCGCCGGTGGGGTGGTTGTGCAAGAGGATCATGGCCGCGGCGGACTGGCGAACGGCGGCGTTGAACACCTCCCGCGGATGCACGATGCTCTGGTTCAGCGACCCCTCGGAAATGAGGGCGCGGGTGATGATGCGGTTCTTGCCGTCCAAGAGCAGGGCCATGAACTGCTCGGTGTGGCGATCCCTGAATTCGTGGTTCAGGTGCTCGAACACCTGCGACGCCGAGGTGAAGCGCTCGAAGGACTCGATGGGGCGCCGCTCCTTCTCCCGGATGCGTCGGGACAGGTCGAGCGCGGCCAGGATGCAGGTCGCCTTGGCCGGCCCGATCCCCTTCACCTGCTGGATTTCGAGGTAGGAGGCGTCTGCCAGGGCGCGCAGGGATTTGAACTGGAGCATCAGCTCCCGCCCGAGGTCGAGGGCGCTGCGGCCGCTGGCGGCATTGCCGCTGCCCAGGATGAGCGCCAGCAGTTCCGCCTCGGAGAGCGCCGAGACGCCGCGCTGCATCAGCTTCTCGCGGGGACGTTCCGTTTCGGGCCAGCACTTGATTCCGCCGCTCATGGACCGCTCCTCGGTCAGGGGGATGGGTAAAAAAATTAAAGGTTAATAATACACAAGTGCGGCAGCTTCGCCAGAGAAGAGATGGAGTGGAGAGGTAAACAGCATCTCGCTAATTAGTTTGGCCGCATTACGTATTTCATTGTTTTATATTTGCCGGGGATGTGTTATATCTCCCCAGTTTGCAACTAGATACCGGCCCCTGAGCCGGGACTTTGGAGGGACTAATGTTTGGGTTGATGCCAAAAGAAGAAAAGTTTTTCGCCATGTTCAGGGAAATGTCCCACAACATCATCGAAGGGGCCCTGCTCCTGAAGGACATGCTGGACAACTTTGACGACCCTGTGGCCAGCCAGCGCAAGATAAAGGATGTCGAGCACAAGGGCGACACCATTACCCACGAGATCATCAAGAAGCTGAACAAGAGCTTCATCACCCCCTTCGATCGTGAGGACATCTACGCTCTCTCCGCGGCACTGGACGACATCCTCGACCTGATCGACGCTTCGGCCCAGCGCTTCGTCATGTACAACGTGCAGAAGCCGACCCCGGAGTCCAAGGAACTGGCGTTCCTGATCCTCAAGGCCTGCCAGACCATCGACAAGACCGTCGCGGTGCTGGGCGGCAAGCTTGAGCCGATCAGTGCCTACTGCATCGAGGTCAACGCCCTGGAGAACGAGGCCGACCGCGTCTGCCGCGAGGCGATCAGCCGTCTCTTTGCCGAGGAGAAGGACCCGATCCAGCTGATCAAGTGGAAAGAGATCTACGAGACCTTGGAGACCGCAACCGACAAGTGCGAGGATGCCGCGAACATCCTGGAAAGCGTGGTGGTAAAAAATGCCTGAGGTCACACTGGTCCTGCTGGTGGCCGTCATCGGCGCGGCCCTGCTGTTCGACTACATCAACGGCTTCCACGATACCGCGAACGCCATCGCGACCTGCGTTTCCACCCGGGCGCTCACCGTCAAGACGGCGATCTTCATGGCCGCGGGGCTCAACTTCCTTGGTGCGATGATCTCCACAAAGGTCGCTGCAACCATCGGCAAGGGTATCGTCGACGCCAACAACATCACGCAGATGGTGGTGCTGGCCGGCATCCTGGGCGCCATTATCTGGAACCTGATCACCTGGTACTACGGCCTTCCCTCCTCCTCCTCGCACGCCATCATCGGCGGGCTGGTAGGGTCGGTGGTGGCCCATGCCGGTAGCGGCGCGCTGCACTGGGCGGGGCTCAAGAAGATCATTACCGTCTTGATTGTGTCGCCCATCGTGGGGGCCTTCTTCGGCTTCATGTTCATGGTCGGCATGATGTGGGCTTTCAGGAACAAGGCGCCCTACAACCTGAATAAGGTATTCCGCAAGCTGCAGATCCTTTCCGCCGCGGTGATGGCCTTCTCCCACGGCACCGCCGACGCCCAGAAATCGATGGGCGTCATCACCATGGCGCTGGTCAGCTACGGTTCCCTTGCCACCTTTGAAGTCCCCAACTGGGTCAAGATGTCCTGCGCCATCGCCATGGGCCTTGGCACCGCGGCTGGCGGCTGGCGGATCATCAAGACCGTCGGCCACGACTTCGTGAAACTGCAGCCGGTGCACGGCTTCTGCGTGGAGACCGCTTCGGCGGGGGTCATCCTGGGCGCTTCGGCCATGGGTCTTCCCACCAGTACCACCCACGTGATCACCTCGTCCATCCTCGGGGTAGGCCTGACCAAGAGGATCTCAGCAGTGAACTGGGGCGTCGCCTACCGCATCGTCACGGCATGGGTGATCACCATCCCGGCTTCGGGCTTCGTTGGTTTTGTGAGCTATATCGTGTTGTCGCCATTCCTGGGCAAGTGACGGGGGGGAGACATCGGGAATAGGTCGGGGGCGGTCTGCGGACTGTCCCCGATTTTTTTTGAGGGCTCTACTCCAGTTCTTCACCCACCTCGGACATCTCCTTGGCCTGTTCGGCCTGGGCGGCGTCCTTGGCGCGGAAGCGGATGACGAGGTAGTAGCAGAGGAAATAGGCGATGACGGCGGCGAAAAAGCCGAGGATGGAGGAGCCGAGGATTAGGGACTTGGCGTAGCGCTCCAGGTTGTGCCACTCCATACCCGCCGCGACCGGGAGATCCTTGATGGGCCGACCGCGCAGGAAAGCACCCAGCTTGTAGCTCACCCCCAGGATGGGAACCACGGTGATCGGGGTGTTGACCCAGGCCCCGGTGATGCAGGTCAGCTTGTTGAGTCTCAGGAGAAAAGCGGCGGCGATGGCAAGAGGGGTGTGAAGACCGAAGAACGGGGTGAAGCTGATGAAGACGCCAACTGCGAATCCGGCGGCGATGTGCCCTGGATGGCTGTCCAGCGATAGGATGCCGTAGATCCTTTTTTTCCAGCGCTCTTTGTTCAGCAACAGTCACCTCGAAATGGGCCCCAGTCTAAAGTTCGCACCCGTCTTTGTCAATGAGTTTGAGCCCTCCGGCATTTTAAGAAAATTGCCACGGGTGGGGAAACGTGTTAGTATCCTTGCCTTTACTAAACAAATAGACGGAATCCGTTATGCGTAAGGAACTGCTCAAGAAGGTAAAGAGAATCGTGGTGAAGATCGGCTCCGGCGTCCTGACCTGCGAGGACAACGGCATCGACCCCTCGTTCCTGGACGGGCTCGCCTCTCAGATCGCGGAGCTGCGCGCCCGGGGGATCGAGGTGGTCGTGGTGTCCTCCGGCGCGGTGGCGGCGGGGCGCCAGGCGCTCGGTCTGCCGGACCGGCCGCGGACCCTGCCGCAGAAGCAGGCGGCGGCTGCCATCGGCCAGTCGCGTCTGATGCGCGCCTACGAAGAGGCCTTCTCCGGCTACGATCTCAAGGTCGCCCAGATCCTCTTGACCCGGGACGACCTCGCCAACCGGCGCCGTTTCCAGAACGCCCGCGGCACCCTGGATACCCTGCTCTCCTGCGGCATCGTGCCGGTCATCAACGAAAACGACACCGTCGTGGTCGACGAGCTGAAGTTCGGCGACAACGACAACCTCTCGGCACTGGTCACCAACCTGGTCGAGGCGCAGCTCCTCTTGATCATGACCGACATCGACGGCCTCTACACCGCCGACCCGCGCACCGACCCCACCGCCACCCTGATCCACCAGGTGGGTGCCGTGACCCGCGAGATGGAGCGCGGGGCGGGGGGGAGCGGCACCACCGTCGGCACCGGGGGCATGGCGACCAAGCTCGCCGCCGCCAAGAAGGTGGTGAAGTCCGGCGTTGCCGCCATCATCTTCGCCGGCAAGGGTGACGGCAACCTGGCCCGGGTCATGAGCGGCGAACTGCTCGGAACGCTGTTCCTGCCGGCCGGCGAATCGCTGAACCGGCGCAAGCACTGGATCGCCTTCACCATCAAGCCGGCCGGGAGCCTCGTGGTCGATGCCGGCGCCCGCGGCGCGCTGGCCACCCACGGCAAGAGCCTGCTACCGTCGGGGATCGCCAGGGTGGAGGGGCGTTTCGACCGCGGTGCCTGCGTCAGGGTCGTGGACCCGGAAGGGATCGAGTTCGCGCGCGGCATCGTCGACTACTCCAGCCAGGAGATCGAGAAGATCAGCCGTCACAAAAGCAACGAGATCGAGCAGATCCTCGGCTTCCGTTACGGCGACGACGTCATTCACCGGGACAATCTCGTTCTGTTATAAAAACAAGACTAAAACAAGACTTTTAACAGGGATAAAGGGGATGCAGGGGATAAAACCTTGAAAGGATCAAGACGGGTTCTCTCGTTCTTTGCCGCTTTTCGCCTTTATCCCTTTTATCCCTTTTATCCCTGTTAATTGCCTTAGGGTTTTTACGGAGGTACACATGTCAGTTGCCGAACAGATCCGCACCATAGCTGCCGAGGCCCGGCAGGCTTCCTTCGCCATGGCGAAACTCTCTTCCGCCGTCAAGAACGAGCTATTGCTGGACATGGCCCAGGGGCTGGTGAACAACGCCGAGGAGATCATCGCCGAGAACAAGAAGGACCTCGCGGCCGGCAAGGAACGCGGCCTTTCCTCCGCCATGCTGGACCGCCTCATGCTGAACGAGGCGCGCATCAAGGGGATGGCGGACGCGATCCGCGAGGTCGCAGCGCTCCCCGACCCGGTGGGCGAGGTGACCGGCATGTGGAAGCGCCCCAACGACCTCATGGTCGGCAAGATGCGCATCCCGCTCGGCGTGATCGGCATCATCTACGAGTCCCGCCCCAACGTAACCTCCGACGCGGCCGCCCTTTGCCTGAAGAGCGGTAACGCGGTGGTTTTGCGCGGCGGCTCCGAGGCGATCCACTCCAACCTGGCCATCGCCACCGTCCTGAAGGATGAGTTGGCCAAGCGCAGCATCCCGGCGGCGGCACTCTCCCTGATCCCGTTCACCGAGCGCGAAGGGGTCACCGAGATGCTCAAGCAGGAGGAGTTCATCGACGTGATCATCCCCAGGGGTGGCGAGAGCCTGATCCGCTTCGTGGTGGAGAACTCCAAGATCCCGGTCATCAAGCACTACAAAGGTGTCTGCCACATCTTCGTGGACGCCTCCGCCGACTTCGAGATGGCGCGGGAGATCATCGTGAACGCCAAGGTGCAGCGCCCCGGCGTCTGCAACGCCCTGGAAACGCTGCTGATCCACAAGGACATCGCCGAAAGCTTCGTCCCCTTCATCTACCAGGCGCTCGACGCGCAGAAGGTCGAGATCCGCGGCGACGAGACCTTCCGCAGCTTCGCGCCGCAGGCCGTGCCCGCCACCGAGGACGACTGGTACGCGGAGTACCTGGAACTGATCCTGGCCGCCCGCGTGGTAGACGGGATGGACGCCGCCATCGACCACATCAACCGCTACTGCTCGCTGCACACCGAGTCGATCATCACCGGCGATTACGGCAACGCCCAGCGCTTCATCCGCGAGGTGAACTCCGGCGTGGTCATGGTGAACGCCTCGACCCGCTTCTCCGACGGGAACCAGCTTGGCTTGGGGGCCGAAATCGGCATATCCACCACCAAGCTGCACTCGTTCGGCCCGATGGGGCTCACCGACCTGACCACGACCAAGTTCATCGTGTACGGATCGGGACAGGTAAGGCCTTAAGCATTAAGGCAAAAGCTTCAACGCAAAGGCGCAGAGCCGCGAAGGCGCAAAGAGAACCGAAACAAGTCGTGTTAAAACCTTTGTGTCTCCGCGCCTTGGCGGCTTTGCGTTAAGGTATGTGGTCTTCGTCCACAACCGGAGCCGGGATAACAATGAAAACGGGGATATTGGGGGGGACGTTCAACCCCATCCATAACGCGCATTTGCGCATCGCCGAGGAGGCGCGCGACCTGTTCCAACTGGACCGGGTCGTCTTCATCCCGGCCGCCACACCGCCGCACAAGCCGCAGGTGGGGGAACTCTCCTTCGCCAGCCGCCTGGAGATGGTGCGCCTGGCGGTAGCCGGCAACCCCTGCTTCGAGGTCTCGGACATGGAGGCGGTACGCGGGGGGCGCTCCTATTCGGTCGATACCCTGCGCCAGTTGCATGCCGAGTTCCCCGAAGACGAACTGTACTTCATCGTCGGGGCCGACTCCTTCAACGACATCTCCACCTGGTACGAGTACGAGGCCATCTTCGGCCTGTGCAACATCATCAGCGTGCAGCGTCCCGGCTCCACCATCGCCAGTCTCGCCCAGGCCCTCCCTGTTGCCATAAGTGGGGAGTTCTGCTATGATTCGGCGGCTAAACGCCTGAACCACAGTTCGGGTCACTGTGTCTACGCGCTGGACGGGGTGTTGCTCGATATCTCATCCAGCCAAATCCGGCAGCTGGTCCAAGCCGGCCGCTCGATCAGGTACCTCCTTCCGGAGGCCGTCGAGCACTACATAAAGGAACAAGGGTTATACGTTGATGCAAGATAAGGAAGTGATGATACCGGCCGTTGAACGCGCCGTGAAGTGTGCGGCTTTCGCCCTGGACAAGAAGGCGCTCGACGTCAAAGTGCTCGAGATCAAGAACATCTCCAGCATCGCCGATTACCTGGTGCTCGCCACCGGGCGCTCCGACCGCCAGGTGCAGGCCATGGCCGACTCGGTCAAACAGGGGCTCAAACCGATCGACAAAGCCATCGATACCGAGGGGTATGACGAGGGGCGCTGGGTCGTGGTCGACTTCGGTGACGTGATCGTGCACCTGTTCCAGGAAGATGTGCGCAAGATCTACAACCTGGACGACCTCTGGAGCCGCGCTCCGCAGATCGAGATCCCCGAGGAATTCCTCTGGGAGCATAAAGAGAAATGAGACTGAAGCTCCTTTGGGTCGGCAAGACCCAGGAGAGCTGGGTCCGCACCGGCATCGACGAATACGCGGGGAGGGTGAAGCGGTACGCACCGCTGGAGATCCTGGAGGCCCGCGAGGAAAAGGGGGCGCAGGCCGCGACCATGCGGGAGCGCGAATGCGAACGCCTGGCCAAGCTGATTCCCAAGGGGGGGAAGCTGGTGCTCCTGGACGAACGGGGCGAGCAGATGAGCTCCCCGGAACTCGCCACCTTCCTCTCCAAGAACCGCGATCAGGGCACCCAGGACCTGGTCTTCGCCATCGGCGGGGCCTACGGCTTCACCGACAGCTTCCGCGCCCAGGCCTTCAAGACCATTTCGCTCTCCCGGATGACGCTCACCCACCAGATGGTGAGGGTGTTCCTGCTGGAGCAGATCTACCGCGGTTTCACCATCATGAACGGTGAGCCGTACCATCACGAGTAAGTAACTGTTAGTTTTAAAGGTGAAGTAGTTCTGCTTCACCTTTTTTAATTGGATCTAATAATTCTAATGAGGGAGAAAACGCCATGCCGAAAAAGCCTCTACTCTTGATGATCCTCGACGGTTGGGGTATCAACCCCGAACAGGAAGCCAACGCTGTCGCCCAGGCAAAGACACCCAACATGAACCGGCTCACCGCCGAATATCCTTCCGGGCAGATCGACGGCTCCGGCCTCGCGGTCGGCCTCCCGTCCGGCCAGATGGGCAACTCCGAGGTCGGGCACACCAACATAGGCGCAGGTCGCGTGGTCTACCAGGACCTGACCAGGATCAGCAAGGCGATCGAGGACGGCGATTTCTTCACCAACCCGGCACTACTGGAGTGCATGGCCAAGGCGAAGGCGGGGAGCGGCAGGCTGCACCTGGCCGGTCTTGTATCGGACGGCGGCGTGCATTCGCACGACACCCACCTCTACGCGCTCATCGAGATGGCGAAACGGCAGGGCCTCTCGCAGGTCTTCGTGCACTGTCTCATGGACGGCCGGGACACCCCGCCCCAGAGCGGCGCAGACTATATCAACAACCTGGAAAATGAGATCTCCCGGATCGGCTTCGGCAAGATCGCGACGGTGATCGGGCGCTACTACGCCATGGACCGCGACAACCGCTGGGACAGGGTGGAGAAGGCCTACCGGGCCATGGTGCTGGGCGAGGGGAACCCGTTTGCCAGCGCCGAGGCCGCCATGAAGCAGAGCTATGCCGACGGTGTCACCGACGAATTCGTGCTCCCCAGCGTAATCATGGCGGGGGGCGAGCCGGTTGGCAGGCTTTCCGACGGCGACGCCTTCATCTTTTTCAACTTCCGCTCCGACCGTGCCCGCGAGATCACCCGCGCCTTCACCGATCCGCAGTTCAACGGCTTCCAGCGGGAGGTATGGCCCAAGCTTGCCTCGTACGTCTGCATGACCTCCTACGACGAGACCTTCGGCCTCCCGATTGCCTTCGGCCCCGAGGACCTGGTCAACATCTTCCCGGAAGTGATCAGCAATGCCGGACTCACCCAGTTGAGAATCGCTGAGACCGAGAAGTACGCCCATGTCACCTTCTTCTTCAACGGCGGCAGGGAGGAGGCCTTCCCTGGCGAAGACCGCGCCCTGATCCCGTCGCCCAAGGAGGTCGCCACCTACGACCAGAAGCCGGAGATGAGCGCCTACCTCGTTACCGAGGAACTCATGAAGCGGCTGGACGAGGACAAGTACGACGTCATCATCCTTAACTTCGCCAATGCCGACATGGTCGGCCATACCGGTATCTTCTCCGCCGCGGTGAAGGCTGTGGAGGCGGTGGACGAGTGCGTGGGCAAGCTGGTGGAGAAGGTGCGCGCCAAGGGCGGCATCACCATCATCACCGCGGACCACGGCAACGCCGAGATGATGCAGGACGAGCAGGGTGGACCGCACACGGCGCACACCTGCGACATGGCGCCGGTGGTGCTGGTGGATGACAGCAGGAAGGGTGTGAAGCTGAGGACCGGCGTACTCGCCGACCTGGCCCCGACCATGCTGGATCTGCTCGGCCTGCCGCAGCCGCCGGAGATGACGGGGAAGAGTTTGCTGGCGAAGTAGCAAAGACATCCCCCACCCTGTCCCTCCCCCTCCGGGGAAGGGGACGCTGTGGCGCACTCATCAGTAATGGGCATCCGCCCATAGCTCCTCCCCCTGGAGGAGGGAGGCTGGGAGGGGGGAACCACGATAGGAGAACTGCATGAAAATTCTTGCAATCAACGGCAGCCCCCGCGGCATGAACGGCACCACGGGACGGCTTTTGGAAGAGGTGTTGGCCGGTGCGGTGCAGGCGGGTGCCGACATCGAGATCGTTTCGCTTTCCGAAACCCCCATCAAGCCGTGCGTAGCCTGCGATGCCTGCCACAAGGTCGGCATCTGCCCGGTGAAGGACGAGTACGAAACCATCAAGGATAAGCTTTTGGCTGCCGACGCCTTCATCCTGGCGACCCCCAACTACCTTTTGAGCATCACCGCACAGTTAAAGGCGTTCCTGGACCGCTGCAACGGGCTCATCCACCTCACCGCGCTGGAAGGGAAGTACTCGGCGCTGGTTGAGACCTCCGGCGGTGGCGGCGACGAGGAGCCGCTGGAATACATGCAGCGCATCGTGAACGCCATGGGCGCCCAGAACGTCGGCAGCATCGGCTCCCCCGGCGCGGGTCCGCGCATGTTCCCGGACCAGGACGCGCTGTTCCAGAAGGCGCGCGCGCTGGGCAAAGAACTCTGCGACAGCGTGCGCGAGAAGCGTTCCTTCCCGGAGCAGGACCGGTTCCGCCTCGGCTTCAAGGAGCGCATGAGCCACCTGATCGGCTTCATGGGCGAGTGCTGGCCCTATGAGAAGGAGTACCTGGCAAAAAGGTAGGGGCGGGCAGCATCATCGGAAATCCACTGTCCATTGGAGGCAACAATGAGCACTACCGAAGAACTCAACGACTGGGCCTACGCCCACAAATGCCAGAAAACTGTGGAGAACCTGAAGAAAAACGGTTTCGACGCGCTCTACTGCCATAACGGCGAAGAGGTGTTCCACTACATCGTCAACGAGGCGGCCGAGGCCAAAAGCGTCGGCTTCGGCGGCTCGCTCTCCATCGCGGATCTGAAGCTTTCCGACAAGCTGAAGGGAATGGGTAAGGAGATCCTGAACCACGGCGTGCCCGGCCTCTCCCCGGAGGAGAAGCTTGTCATCACCAGGCGCCAGCTTACCTGCGACCTGTTTCTGACCGGAAGCAACGCGGTGACACTCTCCGGCGTCCTGGTCAACATCGACGGCAACGGCAACCGCGCCGCCGCCATGTTCTTCGGGCCGCAGAAGGTGATCGTGGTGGTGGGGCGGAACAAGCTGGTGGACGGCAGCATCGAGGACGCCGTGCAGCGCATCAAGACCTACGCCTCGCCGCCCAACGCCAAGAGGCTCAACCTCGCCACCCCCTGCACCACGACCGGCTTCTGCTCCGACTGCAACTCGCCGCAGCGCATCTGCCGGGTGACCACCATCATCGAGAAGAAACCCAGGAACACCGACATCAAGGTCCTGGTCGTCAACGAGGATATGGGGCTCTAAAAGCGGAAAACGTCTTGTGTTCACATGGGATTGTCATGGTGGAGGAGTGTTGATCTCCTCCACCTCTCGCTTCCACCCATCCGCCGCAACCTGCCTCCATCCATCCGCATGCACCCCTCGATTTTCTTCCTGAGTTCCGTCTCCGCCGGCAGGATCCCCCCTTTCACTTTCACCTCCGAAAGTTTCAGTAATCCACGCTCCGATTTCGCTAGAGGGACAGGCACCTAACGGAGCCAGTCCCTTTTGCCGCTCTGTCTCTGTGAGGATACCCGTTCTGGGTGGCGCTGAAGGGGACCGAGGCCGACGGGACCGCGATGGCCTACGTGTCGAGCATCCGCGATCGCGAGATCGTCGTCGTCAGCCTGAACGGCACCCCGGCCGTAACGGCCAGGATTAAGGTGACGGGTCAGCCGAACAAGATGACCCTGAACAGGGACCAGACGCTTCTGTACGTGGTGGAAGACCAGACCGACACCGTCGACGTCATACGCACGAGCGACAACACGGTCGTCGGGACTATACCGGTCATCGCGCCCCCCCCGGCGCTGACAGGGCTCAAGGGGGCCAACCCGAACAGCGTCACGCTTTCGCCCGAGGAAAGGCGCCTCTTCGTGACGAACGGCAACCTGAACAACGTGGCGGTAGTGGATCTGGACGAGACTCGCACCAGCGGCCAGGTCGCTGGGCTCATCCCCACCGGCTGGTATCCGAACTCGGTGACGATCAGTGCGGACGGCGCCTGGATCTACGTGGTTAACGGAAAATCGGCGACCGGGCCGAACCCCGATTTCCGGTACAGCTACGGGCCTCCCTCGCGTCCCAACGGCTTTCTCACCAACCACTACAACCCCCAGCTCACCAAGGCAGGACTCCAGAGCTTCCCGCTCCCGGCAGCCGAACAACTGCCCTCGCTGACGGCGCAGGTCATCTCCAACAACCGCTTCTCCTACGTCGACGGTGAGAGGGACCGGGAGGTCATGGCGCTTCTCAAGGCCAACGTGAAGCACGTCATCTTCATCATCAAGGAAAACCGGACCTACGATCAGATCCTGGGAGACCTGGAGAAGGGGAACGGGGATCCCTCCGACGCTGGTCAGCAACGGGACGAATCAGGGGTTGTACCGGGGCTATTATTATTCCGGTCACAACTCTCCGCACTCCGTTGGCGACACCTTCGTCAACACCATTACCAACGCCAATTGGCCGATCTACTGGAGTGGCATCGGGCACATGGATGAGCTGGGGCTTGTCGCGAGCGTCAATGCCTATTGACGAGGTGCGGCATGCTGGAACCGACAAAGGCTCTGGGCTTCTGCAGGCGGGCAGGATGGTAGCACGTTTTCCTGCGGATAGAAGTCGGGAGAACGCCTGTGTCGAAAAAAGCCCTTGGCGGATGCCAAGGGCTTTTTTTCATGGTACGGCGGGAAGGGCGTTGCCGAAGCTGCATAGCGCAAGCCGCTGCTGCGGTCTGCTCATGCACCGGCCGATTCGGATTCAGACTCAGTGCTGTACTGTTCCAGTACTTCTCTCAACGCCTTGAAGTCCACCGGCTTGGTGATCACCTGGGTCACCCCGCCCGCCAGGAAGCGCTCCTGGGCTTCACCCATGACGTGAGCGGTAAGGGCGAAGACCGGTATCTCGCGGTTGGGGTTGTTCTGCGGTAGTTGCCGGATAGCCTGCGTGGCGGTGAGCCCGTCGACATCGGGCATGGAAATGTCCATCAGGATGACGTCGAATTCTTCCTCGGCCACCCGCGAAAGGGCCTGGCGCCCGTTGGCCACCACCGTGGGATGGTGCCCCGATCGTTTCAGCATCTGGGTCAAAAGCTCGCGGCTTACCGCGTCATCCTCCGCCAGCAGGATTTTGAGGGCGTTGTCGCGCGCCGGGGGGGCGTCGGTGCCTTGTTGCTCCGTTGCCTCGCCATTGGCGCTCGCGGCAATCCGGCACACCACCGTGAAGTGGAATACCGCCCCGCGCTCAGGCTTGCTGGCCAGCCAGATGGTCCCCCCCATCAGTTCCACCAGCTGCTTGCAGATGGCGAGCCCGAGGCCGGTGCCGCCGAACTTGCGGGTGATGGAATCGTCCGCCTGGGTGAAAGGTTCGAACAGGTGCTGCGCCATCGATGGCTCCAGTCCGATGCCGGTGTCGGCGATGATGAAGTGAAGCCGTAATTGCCCCGCGCCTGCCGGCGAGGTCTCCACCTGCAGTGAGATGCCCCCCTGTTCGGTGAACTTGATGGCGTTGGACAAAAGGTTGGAGAGCACCTGCTTCAGTCGCAGCGGGTCCCCGATCAGTCCCAGCTGCAGTGCGTCCAGCGGCGTGCAGTCGAGCTTCAGTCCCTTGGCCAAGAGTCGCGGCGTGTGCACGCGCAGCGTCTCGTCCATCACCTCGCTCAGCATGAAGCGCTCGTTGTTGATGCCGATCTTGCCCGCCTCGATCTTGGAGAAATCGAGAATGTCGTCGATGATGGCCAAGAGGTTGCCGGTCGCCTGCTGCATGGTTTTCAGAAAATCGTGCTGCTCCGCTGTGAGGGAGGTCATCTCGAGCAGTTGCACCACGCCCAGGATGCCGTTGATGGGGGTCCGGATCTCGTGACTCATGTTGGCGAGGAAGAGGCTCTTGGCCACGTTGGCCTTGTCCGCCGCCTCTTTGGCCAGGCGCAGCTCCTGGGTGCGCTCGTCCACCTTGCGCTCCAGTTCGCGGTTCGATACGTGGGCCGCCTGCTCTGCGCGCTTCAGGGCGGTGATGTCGGTGAAGGTGAGCACCACCCCGTCCACCGACCCCGACTCGGTCCGGAACGGGAAGATCCGGTTCAGGAACCACAGCCCGTCGCTGGTGCAGTCTTCCTTTTCCATGTGCCGGCCGGTCCTGAGCACGGTCTTCGCGTCTTCCAACATCGACTGCAGATCGGTGAGATGGTAGGCGATGTGGTCGATGGGGCGGCCGACGTCCTGCGGCAGCAGCTTGAAGATCCGCTCCAGGGACGAGTTGTACTTGCGGATGCGCAGGTTCTGGTCCAGGAACACCAGCCCGACCTCCAGGCTGGAGAGCAGGTTGTCGTGGTCCCGGTTGAGCTGCAGCAACTCCTTGTTCTTCAACTCGAATTCCGAGTTCACCGTGTACAGTTCCTCGTTGACCGAGTGCAGTTCCTCGTTGGTGCTCTGCAACTCCTCGTTGCTGGCCAGCAGCTCCTCGTTGGTCGCCTGGAGCTCTTCGTTCGAGGTCTGCAGCTCCTCGATGGTGGTGCTGAGGCTCTCCTTGACTGCCTGCAGTTCCCCTTCCAGTTCCAGCATGCGTTGCTTCACGTGTTCGGACGCCAGTTCCGCGGTGCCGCTTGCCGGATCCTCTTCCTGCATCGGTTCCGGCGCTATGCGCGAAGGGGTGAAAGAGATGAAAAAGTGGGTGACCTGTGCCTTCCGGTCCGGCAGGGGGCGCACCAGCAAATCGAAGCGCTTCCTCGCGTCCCCGACCTGCATCACGATCTTTTTCATGATGATGTCGGTCTTGGCCTGCTCCGCCCTATGGAAAGCGGTACTCAAAGGGATTCTCAGTGCGTCGTCGACCAGGCTGAGGATGTCGTTCTCGTAGCGCCCGGTCGGGAGCTTGAGGAAGGAGGAGGCATCCCCGAAGTGATGCAGGATCTGGCGCTTTTCATTGACCAAAACGCCGCACGGCATGTACTGGCCCAGCAGGAGATCGTAGTCGATGAGCAGTTGGCGGTCCATGCTGACCGAGGCGCGTTCGATGCGCTGCAGGGCGGGCAGGGATGACCGCGCTGGGACGTTGCTGATGCCGAGGTCGGTGGCAAATCTGAGGTCGCTGGTCTTGCGGAAAAGCTTGGATGGACTGTCCACGGTCTCCAGACCCGGGGAGCGTTTGCCGATTCCCTCGCTGCTGCCGAGGAACAGGAACCCTTTGTTGCGCAGCGAGAAGCTGAACAGCGCCAGCACTTTTTCCTGGGCGGCGGGATCGAGGTAAATGAGCAGGTTCCTGCAGCAGATCAGATCCATCCTGGTGAAGGGAGGATCGCAGATCAGGTTGTGGGTGGCAAAGACGATCATCTTGCGCAGGGCGGGACTCATGAAGTAGTGGTTCCCCTCCTGGTGGCAGAAGTGGAGCAGGCGCTCCTTGGACATGTTTCTCATGCGCTGCGCCTCGAACTTGCCCTGCGAGGCGGTCTCGATCGATTTCCTGTGTGCGTCGGTGGCGAAGATGGTGATCTTGCCGGTGAACCCCAGCTCGCGCGCCTTCTCCGTAAAGAGGATGGCGAGCGTGTAGGCCTCTTCGCCGGTGGCGCATCCCGCCGACCAGATCCTCACCTCGTCGTGATCCTTACGCCCCCGCAGTATCTCCGGTATGACGATATCCTCCAGCACCTTGAACGCCTTGGGATCGCGGAAGAATTCGGTGACGCCGATGAGCAGGTCGCGATACAGGGCGTCCAGTTCCTCGGGGTCCCGGGCCAGGAGGGCCGCATAGGCGGTCGATTCCCCCAGGTGGCAGAACTCCATCCTCCTCTGGATGCGGCGCGTTATGGTGGGCGGTTTGTACTTGGAGAAGTCGATGTTGTACTGGCTTCTCAAAAGCGCGAAGATCTGCTGGTACTCGCCGTGGTACTGGTCGTCGGCCAGGTAGCCGTACAACGCCTGGCGCCGCTCCTCGGGCGGGGTGCGGGCGTAGCGCACGATGGCTGCCGGCATTTCCTCGGGATCGAGCATCAAGTCGCAAAAACCGGTGGCGATGGCGCTGCGGGGCATGCCGTCGAACTGCGCCGAGTCCACCGTCTGCACCAGCACGAGGCCGCCGACATCGTGGATGTCGCGAACGCCGCGCGAGCCGTCGGTGCCGGTGCCGGAGAGGATCACGGCAATGGCCTGCGGTCCCGCATCTTCGGCGAGCGAGCGCAGGAAGACGTCGATGGGAAGCTCGGAGTGCTGCGACGGCAGAAGCTCGGTGAGGTAGAGCTTGCCCTTGGAGACTGTCATGTGGGTTTTGGAGGGTATCAGGTAGATGGAGTTGCTGCGCAGGGTAATGCCGTTGGTGACGCGGTGGATGGACATCTTGGTGTGGCGGGCCAGCAGATCGTCCATCAGGCTCTTGAAGTCGGGAGAGAGATGTTGGATTACTACGAAAGCCATGCCGCTGTTGGGCGGCATCGTATCAAAGAATTTTTCCAGGGCCGCGAGGCCGCCGGCCGATGCCCCGAGGCCGACCACGAAAGAAGGCTTTGCCTTGCCGGCGGCGGACCTGCTGTTGGTTGATTTTTTCATGGCCATACCCTCCACTACTGAAAATCAAGCAAAAGTCCTAAAAGGGACCATTGAGATTCTGAAGGACCAAGTAGCTGAAAGCCCATGATCAAGGTTGTAGTCCTTGAGATTTTCTCCTTCTGTAATAGTTAAAGAAGACTGTTTATGTCTTATTAGATCGCCGACGAAATGAAATGTCAACGGCAAGTTGGTCAGAAAAAGCGCAGGGGATTTTCCACGTTTTCCCAACGCCGGGAGGCATCGCTGACGGAACAGAGGCGGGATCGGGCAGTGATGCTGTAGGGCGCAGTCGCGGCCGGGTCCGGCACGTGTATCGAGAAGGCGACAGATTGTACGGTAAAAGGTGTGACTTGGTGTGCTAAGTGGGTCATCGTGTTTACCAGCGCATTGCGTACTAATGCGATTGCAATATTTGCCCGCAATGGTTGTACGAATATGCGACAAGTGCCCCTTTGTCTTAGGGTGCCATTGTCCCGCGCCCAGTGTGCCTTTGGCGTGTGATCCAGCTGCTGCCGCTGGAGATTTTTTGCACCTTCTGTCACTTTGATTGTCTCCAAGGGACTGTTTTCATGGTTTTTTTTGCCGCCCATTCGCTGGCATGGCACCTGCATTATGCCCGTCGATGACAACCGTGAATCCAAACCAGGTACCACTGGAGGTAAAGCATGAAAGCAAGACATCTCCTCGCCGTCCTTCCCTTACTGTGGTCTGTATCGCCGTCTGCCGCAATCGAACTCTCCCCAATGGAAAGCCTGGGGAAAGCCCTCTTCTTCGATCCTTCCCTCTCCAACCCTCCGGGCCAGTCCTGTGCGTCCTGTCATGATCCCGCGACCGGTTGGACGTCCCCCGATGCGGGTGCCAACGCCGGTGGCGGGGTGTTGCACGGGGTGATCCACACCAGGTTCGGCAACCGCAAGCCGCCTACCGTGGCGTACGCAGGCTACACCCCTTTGATGCACCGCGCCGGGGATATGGCCGGCATGGGCAACGGTACCGGGATGGGTAACGGCGGCATGGGGCCGGGCAGCGGTATGGGCAGCGGCGGCATGGGGCCTGGCAGTGGCATGGGACCGGGCACGGGTATGGGCAACATGACCCCGGACACCCTCGTCGGTGGGCTCTTCTGGGATGGGCGCGCCTCCGGGTGGAGCCTTGGCGATCCGCTCGCGGAGCAGGCAAGAGGCCCCTTCCTCAACCCGTTGGAGCAGGCCAATCCCAATGCCAAGCACGTCTGCTTGAGCGTGATGCGCACCGGGACGGCCGTCGACTTCGAGAAAGTGTGGGGGCCGGGGTCGGTCGACTGTATGAAGGACGTGGACGGCACCTACGAGCGCATCGCGCGCTCCATCGCCGCGTATGAACGCTCCGGCGAAGTCACGGCGTTCACCTCCAAGTTCGATACCTTCTGGAATAACAGTGTCGGCAAGATGCCGCCGGTCCCGATGATCAACATGATGAACTGGACGAGGTTCAAGGGGCGTGGGTTGGACGACATGGAGCTGAAGGGGCTGATGATCTTCAACACCAAGGGGAAATGTTCCACCTGTCATATGCTGCAGCCGATGAACGGGAGCCCGGCCCCGCTCTTCACCGACTTCAGGTACCATAACCTCGGCATCCCCAAGAACCCGCTCAACCCCTTCTACGACATGCCGCGCCAATGGAACCCCAAGGGTAACCAATGGGTTGACCAGGGGCTCGGGGAGTTTCTGGCCAAAACGCAGGGGATGACTTCCGGGGATGGCGCGGACCGTGATTACCGGAGCCTCGCCGCCGCCAACACCGGCAGGCACAGAACTCCGACCCTGCGCAACGTGGACAAGCGCTCCTCCCCCGACTTTGTGAAGGCTTACGGCCACAATGCCTACTTCAAGAGCCTGCAGGAGATCGTCCACTTCTACAACCTGCGCGACGTGCTCCCACTGTGCGATTCACCGAATCCCCCCGTGGACGCGATGGGTGGCGCGACCTGCTTCCCGGCCGCGGAAGTGGCAGATAACGTCAACCGTACCGATCTCGGCAACCTCGGCCTCACGCCGCAGGAAGGGATGGCTCTCATCCAGTTCATGAAGACGCTCACGGATCTTTGAGGGCGCCTGAGGTGACGCGGAAAGAAAAGAGCCCCCGGCTGATGCCGGGGGTCTTTTTGGTGCTGCAGATGGGGCGCAGCAGCCCCGTTGCCGCGCTAGGGCAACACGGTGAAGCTGGCGCTGGACGTGCCGGTTCCGCCCGCGGTGGTGACCGAGATCCTGCCGGTCTTGGCCCCGGTCGGGACCGTCACCACGACGGTTCCGGCCGACCGGACGGTGAACGGCGCGCTCACCCCGCCGATCCGCGCCGACGTGATGCCCCCCAGGTTGCTGCCGGTCACGGTGATGGCAGTTCCTACTTTGCCGGAGCTGGGCGAGAAGCTCTTGATGCGCGGAGCGACGTTCTTCGAGGAGACCGAGAAGCTGGAGCTGCTGGTCGCACTGCCGGCGGCAGTGGTGACGGTGATCCTGCCGCTGGTCGCACCGGCTGGGACGCCGGTGACCAGGGTGGTCCCGGAGATCACCGTGAAGGGGGCACTGACGCCGTTGAACTTGACGCTGGTGGCGCCGGTGAAGTTGGTGCCGGTGACGGTGACCGCGGTCCCGACGCCGCCGTAGCCCGGGGTGAAACCGGAGATGGCCGGGGTGCTCGGGGTGCTCGTTACGCTGAAGGACGTCGTGCTGGTTGCGGTGCCGTTGGCCGTGGTGACGCTGATGGGGCCGGTGGTGGCACCTTGCGGCACGATGGCGCTCAGCTGGGTCGCGGAAATCTCGCTGAAGCTCGCTCCGACGCCGTTGAACCTGACCTGGCTCACCCCGACCAGGTTGGCGCCGTTGAGGGTAACGACGGTCCCGGCGGGACCGGTGGCGGGGGTGAAGCCGCTGATGGCGGGGGCGGGGTAGACCACGGTAAGAACTGCGACGGTGCTGGTGGCCGAACCGGCGTTGTTGCTCACCACGGCGTAGTACGAACCGGCAGTGGCGGAACTGGCCGACGGTATGGAAAGGACGGGCGTGGTCGCACCGGCGATGGCGGTCCCGCTTTTGAACCACTGGTAGCTGAGGGGCGCACTGCCGGATGCCGCGACGGTGAAGCTCGCTGCCGAGCCTGCGTTTACCGTGATGCTGGCCGGGTTCTGGGTGATGACCGGGGCGCCCGGGGCGATGGTGACGGTACCGGTGCCGAGGTTGGAGTTCTTGGCGCCGTCGTAGGCTGCGAAGGTGAAGGTATCGGTGCCGGTGAAGCCGTCTCCCGGGAAGTATGTGGCGACGCCGTTGGCAAGGCCGACGGTACCGTTGGCCGGCTGGCTCACGATGCGCAGCACGGCGTTGGTCCCGGTCACCGGGATGGTCATGGAAACGGGAATTCCTGCCACCCCGGACCCGGTCACGTTGCCGACCGTGGGGGCGGTGGCGCTGTTGAACGAGGAGTTGGAGGGACCCTGGTGGCAGGTGTAGCAACCTATGGTGGCGCCGCGGAAAAAGGACTGGCTGCCGAAGTCGCCCAGACTCATGGTCCGGTTCGCCTGCATCCTGGAGAGGACGGTGCCCCGGTAGTCGGCGCCGTGGCAAGCCTTGCACGAGGCAACCCCAACCGTGCTGATCATGTCATGGTGTCCGCTCACCCAGCTCTGGCCGACCGGGTGCATGCCGTGCGGTCCGCCGTTGGCGGTGGTGGGCGTCGTGGCGTGGCAGGCGGTGCACTCGACGGTGGTGCCGGCGTGCCCCTGGAGCTGGACGTTCCTGATGTTGTCGTTGCGCTGTGAGGTGGGGAACTCGGCATGGGTGGAGCCGTGGCAGGCCGAGCATTGCAGGCCGCCGTGGCCGACCGAGAAGCGGTACAGCGACAGCCCGGGCGCCGGGGTGTCGGCGCTGGTGGCGAAGGTCTGGTCGGCGGGAACGCGGGGCAGGCCGGTGCTGTCCAAGGCGCTGGTATAGCGGATCTGCCCGCTGTTCTTGACGGCGGTGCCGGTATGACAGCTCTGGCAGTTGGGTTCCATGAACCAGCCGACCCTCGAGCTCGAGCCGACCTGGGACATGCTGCCGTGGCAGCTCTGGCACTGCATGGCCATGGAGCCGTCGGCGGCGATGGAGCTCCCCATGGCGCCGCGCAGGCAACGCGTGGCCGAGCCGGGGTGACAGCGGTAACAGGCGTTACGGTTGGTGGCGTCGTTCAAGGTGACGTTGAGGACCGGGTCCTGCACGGAGGCGTGCAGGGTGTGCATGGAAGAGGTGAGCGGCGGCACGGAGCCGTTGGCGCTGCTGAAGCTGGCGGTCCCCAGTGCCTCGGAGGCATGGCAGGCCGCACATAGGATCGGTCTGCCGGCGCTTACGGTAGCGTAGAGTCCGCTTGCGTTGAGCCCCTTGGCGGCGAGCGCATCCTTGTAGAGTGCGCCGTTTTGGGCGAACTGGTGCTCGTCGTGCAGCCGGATGATGTTCAGGCGGTAGTCGCGGTCCTTGCTGGCGGCGAAGACCCAGCCGCCGGCAGGTTGGGCTGCCGCCATGGTGCCGGAACTGTGGCAGGCGCTGCAATCCATCTCGTCGGATACCGGAAGCACGATGTCGCTCTTGGCGATCACCGTGTTGCCGGCGTCGCGCGCCACCAGGCGCATGAGCGGGTAGGAGTTCTTGTTCCCCTTGTCGTCGATCGGCGTCAGGGGGATCCCCTCGGCGCGGAACCAGTTGACCGGGGTCGAGACCCCGGCGGCCGGGGCGTTGTAGGTTTCGAACTTCATCTGCTGCGGGACGTTGGCAAGGCCGGGCATGTTCCACCCCACCAGGCCGTTGTCGGCGCTGGCCGAGGTCGGCAGCCCGTACAGGGCGTTGGCGAACTGTCCCCAGTTCCCCTTGCCGATCGAGGTGGAGTTGATGGAGCCGTCGGGGTCGGCGACGGCCTCGTAGCTCACCGTGTAGCCCGAGCCGCTCTGCACCAGCTTGCCGCCCACGAGGAGTTGTGCCTCGATGGTGTTGTAGGGGGGGAGGATGGAAAAGACGGAGTAATCGCTGTCCATGCAGTGCATGCCCAGGTTGTTCCAGCCGAGGATGGCGGCGCTGGCCCCGAAGGCCTGCGACATGAGCCCGGAAAGGGCGAGGCAACAGAGTACGACGATGAGTACCAGGCGGGTTTGTTTCATGAAACCTCCTTCTTGCGAAAAGCTTGGTTGTCCTTCCCGGCGGCGGGCGCCTCCGGGACTCCTTTGGATGAGCGGGGACATCCCGCTTACCGTGAACAACTCCGGGTGTGCGCACAAAAAAACCGGGTTGCTTCGATATCGTGAGATATTTCGGCAACCCGGCTGTCTCGGTGAGACCCTGTAGGCTTTCCGCCCCACCCTCGCGGGTGGTTTAGTATTATCGTCTATCTGATTGTATGGTGCTGCGATAGAGGCTGACTAAGCTTCTGTGACTTGTTAAGCTCCCGAGCCTTTTCCGGCTCTCATAGAGGGTGCGTTTACTGAGTCAGGATAAAAAGTGACGAAAACGTAGCATGTTGCAGCAGACCAGTAAACAATTTTTTTATGCAGATTTGTCTATATATGATTATAAATTTCCCAACGGAATGTTGCTAAATCGCAACCCATTTTCGAACCTATTGCTATCACAAGTGCTTCTGCCGGTCGCAGAGACCGTCCCCTACGCCAAAGAAGACGTCTACAGGTGAAGACGGCCAGGCGAGGGGAGCCGTTCCTGCGGGAAGTCAGCACTACAGCCCTTATTATCCTGCCTGGAGGATTAGGCGTGGCGGTTTTTATGGTATTAGTTACTATGCAACTATGACTTTACAGAAAGCAGCTGTTACAGTAACTTCTGAACCAGATATAAGGTGATTTGCGCTACTGAGTTTGAGAATCATGTCAGTCTCATGCTGTGACACAGGGCAGAGGCTGATTCTGCGGGGGTGACAGTGGACGCGTACCTCGAAAAGATCTGGGTCTATGTCACCAGGGGGCAGGATGTCTCCGTCGAGGTGCGCCTATTCCGGCTCATCACCCTCACCATGGCACTGCTGTGCATCTTCATCGTCTTTCCCACCAACATCATCCAGGACCTTTCGCCGTATCTGAACGCAACCATATTCGCCTACGGACTCCTCTCAGCCTTTTTTTTCGTTCACTCATGTCGTGGCACCCATTGCGTCACGGCCTTTTACCTGGTTACGCTGGTAGTCTTGAACATCGCCTGGTTCATGAACGCCGGCTCCCAGGGGAGCATCGCCTATTACTTCCTGGCTGCGGTCCTCTACCCCTTGATCTTCTTCAGGGGGGCAAAGTGGTCTCTCCTGTTCTTCCTGCTATTGGCGGACAACTGTATTCTGCTGCTGGTCGAGCACTTCGTGCCACGGCTGATCACCCCTTTCCATACCGTCAACGACCGGCTCATCGACCTTAGCAGCGGGTTCGTCATAAGCGCCATCACCTGCGCCCTTGTGTTCTGGATGGTGATGACCACGTTGGAGCGGGAACTGGAGGAGCGCAGACGGGCCGAGGCATCCCTCGTCGAAGGGGAGCGCACCCTGCGGACCCTTATGGATACCATGCCCGCTGCGGTCTGGTGGTTCACCCCGGACGGCAGGGTCCAGTACCTGAACAACTGCTTCCGGGAGACCTTCGGCTACGAAATGGGCGACATTCCCACCCTGCAGCAGTGGTTCGAGCGGGCCTATCCCGACACGGAGTACCGTCGCACCTATACCCGGGGGAGAAGCGAAGCGCTGGCTGAAGCGCAGGAGAGGGGGACGCCGGTGCCGCTGCGCGAAGCGAAGATTACCTGCAAGGACGGCAGGCTGCGCCACGTCATCATCAAGACCCAGTTGGTCCTCGGGCGCACCGTGGAGATCATGACCGACATCACCGAACGGGAGCAGATCCACGACCAGATGCTGAAAATACAGAAGCTGGAGTCGCTGGGAGTCCTGGCCGGCGGGATCGCTCACGATTTCAACAACATACTCACCTCGATCGTAGGCAACATCACCATTGCAGAGTTGCTTGTCGATCCTGAGCAGAAGGCGTTCGTGTGCCTAAACCAGGCAGAGAAGGCGTGTCGGCGCGCAGCCGAGCTGTCCAAGCAGTTGCTGACCTTCGCCAAAAAAGGGGACCCGGTCAAATCGCCGGTCCAGGTGGCGCACTTGCTGGAAGAATCACTTTCGCTGTCGCTACGGGGATCACAGGTGACGGCGCAGTTGGAAATCGCACCCGACCTGCAGCTCACCGAGGCCGACGAGGGGCAGCTGAGCCAGGTGTTCAACAACATCATCATAAATGCGGCGCAGGCCATGCCCGACGGCGGGAGTCTCACCGTGGCAGCGGAAAATGTCATCCTCGCCACCGGGAATGATTGCAGCTTGCCCGCGGGAGAGTATCTGAGGATCAGCTTTACCGATGAAGGCACAGGTATCGACGAGAATGCCATGAAGTACATCTTCGATCCCTACTTCACCACCAAAGTGGGGGGGACCGGGCTCGGGCTCGCATCGAGCCATTCCATCATCACCCGGCACGGCGGCAGCATTTCGGTCGCATCGCCCCCTGGTGCCGGCGCGACCTTCACCATCCACCTCCAGGCCTGCAGCGGGACCGTCGTCCAGCCACCTGTCGCGGAAGAAGTGCCTCTTCACCACCCCGGTGCCTCCATCCTGGTAATGGATGACGAGGAGATGATCCTGGAATACATCGGGAATGTGCTGCGGGAGTACGGCTACGCGGTCGATACATGTTCCAACGGAGAGGAGGCTGTCCAGCGGTACCGCGGTGCGGTCGTGCAAGGGGCTCCGTATGCGGCGGTCATCCTCGACCTCACCATCCGCGGGGGGATCGGCGGGAAAGTCGCGGCAGAGCAGTTGCTAGCCATAGACAAGCAGGCGCGGCTGGTGGTTTCCAGCGGCTATTCCAACGACCTGACCATGGCCGAGTGGCAGCAGCACGGCTTCTGCGCATATCTCTCCAAACCGTACGTTGCGGCTGACTTGCTGAAGGTTGTGGGCAGGGTCGTGTCGACCCCACCTAGCACCGAAAGCAGGTAGAAAGCCTTCACTCCCTTTACTTTGAATGCGTTGCACCAGCCCTGTCACATCGCCTCGAAGTAAACTGCCGCATTTGATACCGTGAAACGTCGGCGATCACCGCTCACATGTGTCATCTCCCTTCCGGGAGATGACATCTCGCAAAAGAGTTGTGAGATCTGAAGGAAACCGGCGGCGCGCACGCGTATTCAGAGACGAGAGGGGGCGAACGAGAGGGGATGAGCATTGGGGGGGGGGCATAAGTACATACGATACCAGCTTCCCCTCCGCCTCATGCGCTCAGTGACTGGTCAGTTTCCAGGCTCCATGGTAGGGGATTCCAAATTGAAAAACGTTAATTGGGTATGATATGCTGCCGGCCGAATAGACCTTGCTGTAGAAGGTCGGAAGTTATCATAAACAGGATCAAGGTTTGAAAAAGTGCTCAACATGCGAATCGACCTGACCCCCTGCGGTCGCACGTCATCCGCCACATCATTGGCATCACCCGGACACCAGGCCATTACGCTCACGCATCAATCGGTTTGTTAATTTCGTAGCCGTTGTCGCGGAAGGACTGTTTGAGTGAGGAAAGCTGCTCTTCGGTCATTGTTGCCAGGATTTCGTGCATGCTGGCCTTCGTCACGCCCGACGCACATATCGCCTCTTTGATCCGGTCTTGCAGCGATTGGGGAAGCGCTGACCCGGCAACGATGCGCCCGATATCGCCGGAATCGCAGAGCAGGCGTTGCCGCGCCTCGCAGTTTCTAGTGATGAAAAAGTTGCTGCCATCCTTGTACACGAGAAAGTTGTTGCTGCCACAGCCGCCTACTATCAGTGCTAAGACAGTAATGACAATACCCGAAACTGACAAGCGCATGGTTTACCTCCATGTCGAACTGTACGTCTGTGGTTGCATGTAACCGACTGTACGTCGGTTACACACCTTGTCAACGGTCTGGCTCATTGCACCATGGAGAAGCTAGGTCTCCCTTTGGATATGGGAAATTAGTGACGCCCCAACCAACTGGTTTCGACGCCGTCAGCCCAAGAATATCGGCTTGCGGGTCAACCGGGCGCCCCGTTGGACGCCGTATGGCTTTTAGGCAACTCGCTTCAGGTGACGGTGCGCAACCATCACCTTGGGGGACGGAGTGGAAGGGAGAACCGTCGCCGAGGAGATTTTCAGACAACTGCGGCAGGCATGCGGGTTGGGACATAACGAAGGGAGGCAAGGTGCAAGAGGCGCTGAATGATCTTGAGAATAGCGAAATCCTGAGCCGGGAGCAGGCGGCACTGCTGCGCCGGATCTACGGTCGCGAGCTGTTTTCGGTGCACTGGGAACTGCGGCTGCTCCTCTATGGCGGCATTTTAATTCTGACTACCGGACTCGGCCTGCTTGTCGCCAAACATTTTGCCTCCATCGGCCACCTGACCCTGCTCGCGGCCATTGTCCTGGGGGGCTTGGCCTGTTTTGCCTACTGCCTGCGCAACGGCGGCGGCTTCTCTCCGGAAAGGCTCGCGGCGCCCGACGCGGCCTACGACTACGTCCTCCTACTCGGCTGTCTCCTCCTCGGCACGCTACAGGGCTACCTGGAACTCCGCTACCAACTCCTCGCCCAAAACTGGAACTGGTGGCTGCTGGTCTCCGCCCTGACCTATCTCCTCTGCGCCCACTACTTTGACAACCGCCTGGTCCTCTCGCTGGCCCTCTCCACCCTCGGCGCCTGGCTCGGCGTCAAGACGAGCCTGCTCGGCGCGAGGCCCTGGGATGGTGGCCTGCGCGACAACGCCCTCTTCTTCGGGGTTCTGGTGGTGGGGGCGGGGGTGATACAGGCCCGACTCGGCTGGAAACGCCACTTCCTCCCAGTCCACCTGCACCTCGGTGTCAACGTACTCCTCGCGGTCCTGGTCGCCGG
This sequence comes from Geomonas oryzisoli, assembly GCF_018986915.1. NCBI lineage: Bacteria > Pseudomonadati > Thermodesulfobacteriota > Desulfuromonadia > Geobacterales > Geobacteraceae > Geomonas > Geomonas oryzisoli. Next base: position 4,155,715 of record NZ_CP076723.1, on the reverse strand, counting down.
GGTCGGCCCCAGCACCGCAGGCGCGACCTATCTTGCCGGTCTGCTGCTGGCCTGCAGCTGCAGCGCCCTCTACGCCCTGCGGGACCGCAGCTTCGCCTTCCTCCTGTACTCGGTCCTTTATGGCTATCTCGGCATAACCACCTTCGTGTTCAATCGCGGTCACTGGAGCAGCGAAGGGATCATACTCTACTTCCTGGTCAGCGCGGCGTCGCTGCTGACGGCCCTGGTGGCCGTGCATCGCCGCTTTAGGAGTGCCGAATGATAGCCCTGTATGAGAAAGGCGATCGCCGGGTGGCGGTGGTGGAGGAGGCGCGGCGCTGGCAGGAGGCCGGGATCATTACCGCGGAGCAGGCCGCTAGGGTGGCGGAGCGCTACCGGCCGGAACTGGTGCGGGTGAACGTCTTCATCCGCATCCTCCTCGCCTTGTTCACCACGGTCGGAGTGGCGGCTCTGGTGGCGCTGCCGGCTGTTATTTTCGATGTCAGGGAAGCCGGCTTCACTCTGTTGTGCCTGCTCTTCGCCCCGCTCGGTGCCTGGGTCGCCGATAAGAAGCTTATTGCCGGCCGCCGCCTCTACCGCTGCGGCGCCGAGGAGGCACTGCTGCTGCAGGCGGTCGGCATGCTCGCCCTGGCAGTTGCCATCCCGGCTCACGACTGGGGGCACAGCGCGGAACGTCTGGCGTGGCTGACTGCTCACGTCATTGTTCTGGCCGGAGCGGTTGTGCTGACGGTTCGTTACGGCTATGCCCTGGCGGCGTTCGGGGCGATGCTCGCCCTTGCCGCTCTTCCCTTCCATCTCGCGGATATTCTCCACTGGCAGCAGCCGCCACTGTCCCGGTTCGTCCTTTTGCTGCTGCTCGGTGCAGCGGCAATCTGGGCGCAGCTGCGGCTCGCCAGCCGAACGAGCCTGCCCCGGGGATACGTCTGGTCTTTGGAAACGGTTCGCCTCGCAGCCTGGGCGGGGATCTACCTGGACGTGAACCTTTTTGCCCACCGCCTCCTCTGGCGGGAATGGCTTGGCTGGATTCCGGGAGAATGGCAGCTGCCGTGGAGCGATCCCCTCTGCGCCCTGCTGACCGCCATCCTGCCGGTTGCTGCCCTGGCGATGGGAATCGGCCGCCGCGACCGGGCTCTTCTCTGGTTCGGCGTCGTCTCCGCCATCCTCTCGATCATCACCCTCAAGTACTACATACATTTCGGGTATCTTGCCGAGGAGTTGACGGCTGCGGGACTGTTGTTGGCGGCTCTCGCCTTCAGCCTGCTGCGCTGGCTACGCGCCGGTTCGAAACGCTGCCGGGGCGCCTTTACCGCCGAACCACTCCTTGAACCGCGCCTCTACGGTCTCAATGCCGAGGCGTTGGCGGCGATCCAGCCCCTTACCCCGGCGGTCAGGGTGCCAGAGGCCAGGGGATTTCAACCGGGCGGTGGTACCTTCGGGGGAGGCGGCGCATCCGGCGGGTATTAGTCATCCGCAGAATTCGGGACCACCTCCGATACATCTAATTCTTGACATGTCCTGCGCAGTAGAGGTATTCAATGCAGACTTTCTCATGGAGTGCGGGGGGATGTTTTGCACAAATATATTTTTCTGATCGGTTGTTTCATGTTTCTTGCTACCGGGTGCTCGATATTCAGGTCGGAAACACAAACCTTGAATATCACGTGCAATGAAAAGGGCACGGTTCTCAGGGTTAACGGGAATAGGTACAATTGCCCCGCCACTCTCGACGTATTGCGTAACAAGACCGTCCAGGTCGAGGCGGAGAAGAAAGGGTTCGAAGCCTACACAAGGTTGATCGATCACCATCTCAATGCCACGGGTAAACTGGACGTTGTAGGCGCTGCAGTGTTCATCGTGCCGGCTATCGGTATAATGGGTGCCGGTGCCTGGGATCTGGACCAGACGGAACTTCATGTTCAACTTTTCCCGGAGCACGATGTGCAGAGGTAAACTGGAGCTGTCGTTGCAGTGTAAATGCGGCAGACGGAATGTCTTCCCGGCATGAGGGCAGTGCTCTGTTGTGAGGGCTGCCGGTGCCATCGTAAAAAGCCCTCGGCGAATGCCGAGGGCTTTTTTTAGTTTCCCGTCTGGTGGAAGCCTTAGCGGGACCGGGGTGAGGCGCTAGGGGATCTGGGGCAGGCTTGCGAAGGCGGGATTGCACGGCCGGGAGAGGGGAGGCAGGCGAAACTGTCCAACAAGTGCAAGGAGAATCCTTCGCGGACCGGAGAAGGACCGGAGCGGCAACGAAAAAGGCCCTTGGATTTCTCCAAGGGCCTTTTCAATAAATGGTCGGAATGAGAGGATTCGAACCTCCGACCCCCTGCTCCCGAAGCAGGTGCGCTACCAGGCTGCGCTACATTCCGGCTTTGAAACTCTGACGGGTCAATCAGGAGGAGAGATATATCAGCATTCATCGTCGATTGTCAAGCAATAAGAAACGTATTTCTGCAATTATTCGCTTTCCGCTATCCTTGGCCCCGCCAATTGCTTGAAATGACACGCCACAGCTACTTCACCTTCACCTTGTAATCGAGCCTGAAATTGCCACCGGACCGGATGTTGCCGGTCATGGGAATGCGCCAGTTGGTGATGTTGCCGTCGTAGCCGGCCGGTGCTCCGCCGCCGCCGGATGCCGGAACATAGCTCCAGGTGGAACCCTTGTCGCTCGAGTACTGCGGTGCGCCCAGAGAAAGACCGGAGGGGGGAGCGCTATCGGTGAAGGCGAACGGGGCGCCCCCACCGAGGTAGAGGGAGGAGTAGGGGCCCATGTCATCGGTGAGGACAACGTTGCTGCCCGCCCCTCCGCCGCTGTTTATCACTTCGACCGTGTAAAGGATGTCCTGTCCCGGATCGGCGCTGGCTCGGCTGGCTGACTTGAGTATCGAGATGAGCGGCATGGCGCCCACGGTGACGTTCGCGCTCGCGCTGGTGCCGGAAAGCCCGGTCGGGCCGGTGGCGAGCGGGGCTGCGGTGGTGTTGGTCAAAAGCCCATAACTGGAACTGGTGACGTTGAAGGTGACCTGGCAACTGGCGCCGGGGGCGATGGAGGAGGCGGTGAAGCGTACCTCGCCATCTCCGGCGGCTGACGCGGCACCCGAGCTTTTGGTGACGCCGCCGCAGCCGGCAGGGGAGAAGCTGATTCTGGTATCGCGTAGCACCATTCCGGCGGGGAAGGTGTCGGTCACGCTGACGCCGGTCAGGGAGGCGACGTTGGCGGCGGGGTTGGCGAGAATCAGGGACAGGGTCACCGGTGCCCCTGCAGCGACCGTGGCGGCGCCGAAAGATTTCGATGCCGTGGGGGGGGCGAAGACGTTGAGGGTTGCGCTGGTGCTGCTGGTGTCGAGACCGCCCCCCAGTCCGCTGAATTTGGAGGCATCGTTCAGATACGAGGCGGCGCTGTCGCCACGCACCGTCGCGCTGAAGCTGCAGCTGGAACTTCCTGCGATCATGGCGCCGGAGGTGAGCGACACGCTCGACGCGCTGTACGATGTGGTGCCGCTGCAGCCGGTGCCGGAAACGGCGCCGACACTGGTGACGGTAATTCCGGCGGGGAAGGTGTCGGTGAAGGCGAGACCGCTCTGGGCCGGTTTGGTGGTCGGCTCGTTGACGATGCTGAAGTTGAGGGTGCTGCTTGCGCCGGTGGCTATGTTGCCGCTGCCGTAGTTCTTGGCGAGGGTCGGGCGCGGGGTGTTGGTAAAGGTGCAGGTCAGGTCGTCGCCTGCTACTGGCGTCAACGAGTAGCTTGCGGTGAAGAGCTGGTTGGGAAGGGCGGCCGCTGGGGTGGCGCCACTGCCGGTGTAGGCATTGCTGCAGGTAAGACTCCCCGCGTACCTGGTGGCGGCAGTGCTCCCCGCGGCTTTCGTGTCGTTGAGGGTGAGCGCGACGCCGGGTGAAGAGTTGAAGACGGTGCTGGCGGTTGCTTGCGTTCCCGTGGTGGTGACGGCAGTGGTTCCCGTGAGGGTGCCGCCGCCGCTTGCGCTGACGGTGAATTGATCGCCTGCATTGATCCTGGCCTCCACGTTCTTCACCAGGGTCACCCGGGGGCGCTTCGTGTTGGTCACCGTGCAGGCCCCGGCGGCGTTGGTGGTGTTAAGGGTGGCGCTCAGGCTGCGGGCCGACGGGGTAGTCGCGAAAGTCGGGACGCCCGTCACCGGGGCGCAGGTGATGGCTGCGGTGTTGTCCCAGTCTCCCCCCGCCGCGGTCTCGCTGATGGTCAGGGTCTGGTCCGTCGCGAGCGCGTTGATGAAGACGCGGGCGGTTTCGTTGTCCTTCAGGGTGAAGCTGACCGTGTTGGTGGCGGCGGCGATGGTCGATGGCGTATAGGTGCCGCCGGAGGCCGAGGTCGCGGTCAGGGTGGCGCCGGTGAGGACGACCACCTTGGATCCCGCCGGGCCGGTGGCGGTGAAGGTGAAGGGGGTGGTGCTGCCGCCCGGCATTGTCTTCTTGGTAACGTCGACAAAGGCGCCGGTGAAGACGGCGACGTTGCCTGCGACGGTGGCAATCCCGGCGTTGCACTTGGAAGGGGCGCCGTTACTGACGTCGGCGGGGCCGGTGCAGACCTGGCCGGGATTTTGCCAGTAGGTGACGACGTAGGGGACCTGGAGGGAACCCGAGCTGTCGCCGGAACAGATGACCTTGATTTCGTCGACGGTGGTGGTGAAGTTGGCCCCTCCCTTGAAATCGCCGCATCCGTCGCCGTCCAGGTTTAGCCAGGGGCTCGGGGTGGTCGGAAAGGTGGCCACGGAGCAGATGTTGCCGGGGGTCGTGTCGCGAGGGTCGTTCCCTTGCTGGCCTACGAAGAAGCCGACGTCGTAGCGGTCGGTGTTGGTGCCGGACAGCCCGAGTTCGACCTTGAACTTGAAGGAACTCCCGGCGATGCAGAAGGGAGGGGTGCCCGCCTGCGCGGTGAATACGGGGGAAATGGTGAACTCACCGGCGGTGCAGTTGGTGCCGCCTGTGCGGTAACCGATGCAGGTCTGGTCTTGCCAGGCGCTGGTGGTAAGGGCGAGGGCGGCGGAAGGGACGGCTGCCAGGGCAAGCAGCGCTGTCGCCGCCGTCAGGTGCCGGGACCAACGGGAGCCCGTGCCGGTAAATGATTTAGCTAGGTTGTTGCCATTGTGCATCTGCTTCTCCTGAGGCCGGCGCTGAAACTGCATCCGAGCGGCCTTCGGTCACTGTCGCTTTGCTACGGTTATTCGCCCCGGTTCAGCGCGCCCAGCCCTTCCTTCACGGAATTCTGGTCGAACTTGAAGCGGAACTGTACGAAAGGTCCCTGGGCTGTGTAGTTGGCACCCGCGAAGTCGCGGTCGCGAAAGCCGACCAGGTTGTAGCCCAGGCTCAACCACGCGTTCTGCATGACGTTGTAGCCGACGGAGGCTCCCAGGCTGTAGTTCATCTGGCGCGCCTGCCAGCTGTGCAGCACCGAGCCGCGCAGGCCGAGGTCCCAGGTGTCGCTGAGGTCATGGCGTCCCTCGGCGCCGACAAGGTCGGTGACGCCGCTGAAATCCTGGTCGTCCAGTTGCTCCAGCACGTACTTCACGCCGTACTGCAGGGAGAGCTGGTTGTGCTTGTCCGGGCGGAAGTTGGCGTTGAAGTTGTTGACGATCCTCCTCCCCTGCGTGGAGGTGCCGGGGCTCTTTTCGTCCTTGAGGAGCAGGTCGACCCGGTCCAGGAGGATCCAGCGGGTCACCGGCGGCCGGTAGGCGAGCCCGAGCCTGAGGTCCGCGTCGGTGCTGCGGGCCCCGTCGGTCGAGGTGGTGTGCAAGACCTGCAGTTTGGCGATCCAGCCCCAGAACAGTCCCTGCTCGTTGGTCACACCGGTGATCGCTCCCCATTTGTCTTGGGTTTCGCCGTTACGGTACTCGACCCGGTTCGACCACAGGAGTTTCTTTTCCTGGTAGGTCGCCCCGAGGGAGACCGCGCTGTAGTCCTCGCCACCGGAGGCGCTGGGGACCTTGGCGTCGAAGTGGTAGCCGGCGCTTCTCCTGATGGTCTGGCTGCGGTCGAAGCCTCCGTCGAGGGCCCAGAAGCTGTTGACCTGCCATTTCTGGGCGAGCCCCACGTTGGCGAAGGTTCGCGTGTCGTTCTCCTTGCGGTCGTTGCCCACCGAGCTGGAGACGGTGCCGCCGCTCCAGGGGGTGGACTTCATGCCGACCCTGGTGGTGTCGGTGTCGGCGTCGGCGGCACGGGTAAACTCCTGCTGGGCGTAGAGGAGCAGCGACGGGTTAAGCTGAAAGTCTGCCCCCAGCACCGTCCGCGTCGGGTAGTCGGTGTTCTGGTTTTTGTTGAAGAGCGCCTGTTCATGGTCTGCCCGCAGGGTTAGACGCTTATTGAGGGTTTTCCAGCTCCCCCCGACCGTGCCCAGCACCGAGGTGGCATCGCTGCCGTCGGCGAGCGTGTCGTTGGCGTAGCGCAAGCCCGCCTTGCCGGTGAAGGTCTTGTCGGTATAGCCGAACTGACCTTCGGCGAAGTCTCTCACGGTGCCTCCGGTGAGGTTGTACTGGCGGTAGATCTGACTCCCGAGGCTCATTTCGCTATTTAAGCGGTAGGTTCCCTCCGCACCCAACTTGCGGGTTCCCGCCTCGCTTCCCTTCTGCTGTCCCAGGCCGAAATCAGCCTCCTGCTCGCGAAAGTACGCCTTTCCTTCCATCTGCTGATCCTGGTGGGTGATCTCGGCGAGGTAGGCGTTGCCGGAAGCCTTTTCGGTCGGCATGCTGCGCTGACTGGTTGCGACCTCCGCCCGCGCTTTGGTGCCGGGGCCGAGGGTCACGGTGGCGTCGGCGCCGTAGAGGTTGCTGTCGCCGCTGACATGTCCCTCATGAATGTAGCTGCCGCCGACCCTCAGTTTCCCGTCCAAGAGCTTAACACCGGCGCGGCCGCCGTAGGTGAGCGCATCGCTGCCCGCGTCGGTGATCTCGTAGTCGACCACGATGTAGATCGGGTTCAGCTGCTCGTCCCTAGTGAATACGGGGCTCTTGAAGAAGACGGCGCCCGCTTCGTAATCGATGCTGTAGTCGATGAAGCGGGTGAGGGTTTTGCTCTCGATCACGCGCTCGCTGTGGAACCGGTCACGCGATTCGATGGTGATCTGCTCCGAGTTCGCCACGAGGCCTTTCCGGCTCAGGCGGTACAGGCCGGAGGTGCCGTCGCCGCGCAGTTCGTCCTTAACGAAGGACTGGCCGGTCTCGCTGCCGAAGGCGGTGACTTCGAATTCCTTGGAACGATATTCGGTCTTCACGCCGTTGAGCCTGCGGCTGTAGCGGGAGAGTTCGGTAACCGACAGGCCGGTGTCGAAGTCGCCCAGCATGGCGTTGAACTGGTCGCGCTCAACTTTAAGGAACAGCTTCCTGCGGCTGGAGGCGTCGTAGGCCTGGGTCGTGGCGTCGCCGTAGAGCGCGTAGAAGGCGTTGGGATCGATGTTCTGGAACAGGGAATTCCCGGAGACGCCAGTGCTCTTCTTGGCGCTGTCGTAGGACATGGTGAGGAGCCACTCTCCCTTGACGGTCCCCTTGGCGTAGAGGGCGATCCGCCCTTCTTCGTAGAGGTGCTCCTCCGCACCGGCGCCCTTCAGGTTCTGCATGTGTCCGGCTGCCGTGTTGTAGCCGAGTGTCCCCTCGGCGAGGCCGACCAGGATCCAGTCGCGCATCTTCGGCTTGACGTAGGTTTCCAGGTCCAGGGTCGCCTTGTTATAGGCCACCTGCGCGCGATACAGACCACTTGCAGTCACCGGCTGGAACCTCATCCACCCCTGTGCGTCGACCGGGATCAGGCCGCTCCCCGCACTGACCGCGAGCGTTCCCGGTTCCAGGTACGGATGCAGTTCGCCCCCCTTGAGTGCGAGCTCGGTGCTGGCCGGCACCGGTTTGCCGTCCTGGTCCAGCAGTTCGATCCGCACGCGCACCGGGGTTCTGCCGTCGGCGACATTTCCCTCCGCCGATACCAGCCGGATGGCGGCGATCTCACCGGTGCGCGCCAGCTTGGCGTTGTGTTCGTAGCGTGCGACCCCGAAGCCGTCCATTCCCTTGAGTTGCAGGAGGTGATCGCCCTTGCTGCCGAAGTCGATGCCGATGTAGGTGTACAGGCTCTTTTCGCTCTCGGGGTCCTTCATCTTGAAACCGATCTTCTCGGCGGGGATCACCTGGCCGTCCAGGGTCAGCACCGGCGTGAGTGCCGAGTTCAGTACGATCTGGACCGCGTTGATCTGTGACGCGAGGACCGTTCCATCGGCAGGGGAGAGTATCCCCTCCTTCTCCTTGACGTGCAGATCGGCGTTGGGGTCGGCGGATTGGATCTTACCCTTGTTGATCTTTTCCTCGAAATCTCCGCTGTTGATCGAGTCCTGCTCGGCCTTGGCCTGGACCGGGGCGCCCCCCGGCAGCGGGGTGAGATCGGGACGGTTGATGTCCTCCATGTTGTCGGAGAGTTCCGCCGAGGCGTTCAGCATCTTGAGCGGCTTGCCTTGGGCACCGCAGAGTTCGACGCTTACGCTGCTGGTCGAGTTATCCTCCTTGACGTCGGGGTCCAGCAGTGCTTGCAGGTGCAGGTCCAGCTTGCCACCCTCCGCCAGCTTGTCGAAGTGATACACCAGTGCCGTGTCGGTTGCCTGCGGGTCCGGCGTGTCGCCGCCGGCAAGACGGGAGGTGCCGTTCATGTAGAGAAGGTTCTTGGGGAGTGTCAGCTTGACGGTGACTGTCTGCGGCGTCATGCCGGCAGTTGTCAGCTTGATGCGGTGGTGTACCACGCCATCGGCAAGCGCCGCGTAGAGTTCGACACGCTCGGCATCCTGGCCGGGCGCTGCAGTATGTACAGCCGGTACTGCCAGGACTGACGGACCCGCCGCCGCGGCCAGGGGTGCCGGACCAGTCGGACTGGCGGCCATCGGAGCAGACGCTGCCGGTACGTGCGCGGTAGCCGGCGCCGGTGCCGGTGCCGCCTGCGCACCGGCACCAGGCACGGCTGCCACTAGCGGCAACTGCTTTTTAACCGCGCTACGCTCTTTCACCACGGTCACCCTGGTGCTCTGCACGTTCTGCGACAGAGAAACTTTCACCTCCACGCGACGGTTGATGGCGCGGCCTGCCTCGGTGCGGTTACTCGCCACCGGCTCTTTGTCGCCGCGGCCGGTAAGATAGAGGGCCTCCGGCGGCAGGTGCAGGGCTGCCGTCAGGAAACGACCGACGTTTCTGGCCCGTGCAAAGGAGAGTGCGGTGTTGTCGGCGTAAATGCCACGACTGCGCGAAGCAATGCGTACCCCGTCGGTGTGGCCGGTAACCTCGATGCGGTCCAGGTTGTAGCGGCGAAGCAGCTCGACCAGCATGGCGAGCTGCTGGCGGTCCTCGTCGCTCAACTCGGATCCGAAAGTCGGGAAGTGCGGGTGCAGTACCACCGGCGGGAGCGAAACCTTGCTCTCTTCCTTGACCAGGGAGAGGATGTTGTCGACCTCCGGCGTCAGGATGTCTTTGCTCCTGGCGGTGTCGAAGGCAAGCCTTGCCTTGGTCTGAAGTGTTCCCGCCTGGCGGCCCTGTTCGACTCGGGCCTTGAACCTCAGTTCGGTACCCCAGGTTGCGTCGGCAGCACCCAATGCGTAGTTGAGCCGGTTGCCGTCAACCTGCGGGTCGGCATGAGGAGCACCGCCCAGGTTGCCGCTCCCTTTCTGGTAGATCACTCCGGGCGGCAAGTCGATGGTCAGTTGCAGGTTTTGCAGCGGAGCTCCGGCCGCCTGCATAGGTATCCGGTACTCGATCATGTCGCCGTTTTGGGCGCTGATCATTTCCAGACTCACCTCTCCCTGATACTTGAAATCCTCGGCAGGAGGCCCAACTGTCGTCGCCGGCCCGGCTGCTCCATTGCTCCCGGTTGCTGCTGGCACTGCTGCTGTCGGAGCCGGCACCGTTGCCGTTGCCGTTGCCGTTGCCGTTGCCGTTGCCGTTGCCGGTGCCGGTGCCGGTGCTGGTGCTGGTGCTGGTGCTGGTGCTGGTGCCGGTGCCGGTGCCGGTGCCGGTGCCGGTGCCGGTGCTGCCGGTGCTGCCGGTGCTGCTGCCGTGTCCCCGACCCTGCCCAGGTAGAAGTCGGTGCGCCACATGGTACCGCCTTGCAGCTCGGCAAACTGTGAGTAGGCGCGCCCGGCAAAGCGGCTGTTTTTCTCGCATTGCTGCACTCGGTACCCTTCCGGGATGGAGTCGATGTCGAGCTGCACCACGTGCGTCCCCGACGCCACCCCCTCGAAATGGAACATGCCGCGCTTGTCGCTGACCACAAAGGTGCCGTCCTCGAGGTAGATGCCGACGCCTTCCATCCCCTTCTTGTTGTCTTCGGCGTTCTCGCTGCAGGCACCTACGAAAACCCGCCCCATGATGATGTTGCGGCTCTGCAGGAAGGGCTCCTGCACCGTGACCGATGCGGTGGCGGGGGTCGCGCTGACCGGCGGGTTGCTGCTGGCCGAGGCGATGTTGACCGCGGTGCCGGGTTTGGCCCCTGCCCCGACCAGCACCACGTAACGGAGCAGCACCGAGGTGCCGGGAGGGATATGCCCGACGGCGAAGGTAAGGGTGCTGCCGTCGGCGGATATGGCCGGGTCGGATACTGCCGCGCCGTTCACCCGTACCGATCCCTTCTGGTACCGGAAACCGGCCGGGAGCTTGTCGGTGACCACGGCGTTGAATACCGTACCCACGGTGTCGGAGTTTTGCACCGTAACCTCGTAGCTCAGGTACTCACCCGTGGACACGACGCTCTTTCCTGCCGTCTTCCTGAGCCAAAGGGTGCCTATCTTCGGGTCGATGGGGATGTCCACCCTGATCGCCGGTCCGGCCTCGACGGTGAACGCCTCGCCGCGGGAGCCTGGCTCCAGGATGTTGAAAGGGGCGTGCGGAAGGGCTTGCAGCTTCGCCGTCGAGACGGTGGACGGAGCGGTATAACTCTGCGGCGGCGTTACCTTCAGCAGGTACTTGCCCGGGGCGACGAATGGGAAACGATAGCCCCCCGGGGTGAATGCGTAGGTTCTTCCTTCACTGTCGCTGGCGATCGAGCCTGAGACGACCGTGTTCGGATAGAGGTTGCCGGCGAGGCCGTTGTCGCCCAAGACGGTGGCCCCGCGCCCGGTGGTTGCGTCGATCAGTTCCACGGTGACGCCGTCGACCGGCTTGCCGGTGACGGAATCGAAGACGATACCGAAGGGGTCGACGATGGCGGCCGCTGCTGAGCTGTCGCTGCCGTCGACCTTATCCACGTACCACGCCTTGATGTCTGAAGCCTCGGTCACGCTGAGGATGCCGTTCTTGGCGATGCTACGCTCCGAACTGGTCTGGATGTACCCCACGAAGATGCCGGTATCGGGCCCCGTTTCCGTTAGCTGGAGCAGTTCGGTATCCCCCGTGGTCGGATCGGTGATAGTCACTTCCACCGTTTCCGCAACGGTGCTGTCCAGGTTCTGGTCCGGGTCGGTAACCCGCACGAAGAGGGGTTCACCGGCGTGGAAGGTGCTGGATGCGGTGAGCGCCACCGGGGTCGAGAGGTCGATGGTGCCCTGGTTGCCGACGGTGACCGGGGCCGGGAGGGGCGCAAGTCCCCCGGTGCTGTCGTAGTATGAGGTCACGGGAACCGTCATGCTGCTGGCGCCGGTGGTGCCGGGGGCGTACTTGAGAAACTGCGCAGTGGAGGCGGTGCGCGCCATAACGGTCACCGTGACCTGGCTGGAGACGGTGGGGAGCTGTTCGCAACGGAAGCTGGCGCGGTTGACGATCTGGTCGCCGTTGACCGCTGCCCACACCGCCTGGCTGGTAAGGAGCAGGGACAGCCCCAGGAGAAGTGAGGCCACCAGGCGGGCGACACGGCCGCGCTCCGGACGCAACTCCGCGGCAGCCCGCGGCACAGACGTGCCGCGGCCCCGCCGGTCGCCGCTGGCGCCGGCAAGCTCCCCGGCCCGGAGGCCGGAGAGGCTGCTTAGGATGTTGTGGATCCGGTTCATCGTCACGCTGCCGTGTGTCTCCCTACTTGATCTTCACCTGGTAGGCTACGGTGACCCCTTTGCCGATCGGGATGGTCCCGGGGGTGGTGGCGTTGGCGTTGACCCCGACGTTCACCACGAGGTTCGGGGAGTTTCCTGCCACGTAGCTTGCCTGGTACACACCGGCCGCCCCGGCCGTCATGGTCGAGGTGACGCCGTTGGTGTCGATGTAGAAGATCTGCCTGGAACCGGTGTAGGCGGCCTGCGGATCGGTGACGTAGGTGGTCGGCACGTAGTCCGAAATGGCGCACGAGGTGAGGTCGAAGGTGCTGGCGCCGCTGTTGGAAGCCTCGATCACGTACTCGATGGTGTCGCCGGGTTTGCCGGTGACCCCTCCGGTGTAATAGGGGAGCGAACCCGCGCCGGTATTACCTTCGACGGAGGTGTTGTAGTGCGCGGTGCCGGTTCCTGCCACCGGAGCGGTCACGTTGCGGGAGTACTTCTGGAACGTGATGGTCGGCGGCGTGGAGGTCCACTTGTTGGCCGGCGCCGTGGTGGCGGAGTTGGTCGGGAATCCGGGCGCGGTTACATCGGCCTTGACGGTCGTGGTGATGTCCAGGCCGAGGGTGCTGATGGTTCCCGGCTTCGCGGTGAGGTTCACCTGCTGGCGCTCGCCCACCTGGACGCCGGCCCCGAGGATGTCGCCCGCGGGAATGGCCTCGGTGTTGGCCCAGTTGATGGTGAAGGTGTTGCTGCCTGCGTTGTACTGGGTCGAAGTGACCTTGGGCGTGTAAGTGTGGCTGTTCACGGTGAAGACGATGATGTCGTTCACCGCGATGCCGTTCACCTCGGAGTCGGCGCTGATGGCGCCGCCGATCGGGGCCGGAACTACGATCGATGTGGTGCTGCCGGTGCCCGCGGTGATGGTGGCACCGAGGACCACGCTGGTGCCGCCGGTGACGCTCGCGCCGGTGGTGTTGCTCGAACCGGTGACGGAAGGGGTGACTGCGTAGGTGGCCGGGCCGTTGGCGGACGAGGTCACGGTGACGGTGTCGGAGATGCCCGGGGTGTCGGGGCCCTGGTAGGCGGCCACGCCGGTGGTGATGGTCACGTTCGGCAGTGCAGGCACCAGGTCGACCTTGACGGTGACCGAGCTCTCGGCGGTCAGGCCGCCGTTGTAGGAAAGCACCGCCCTGTTCACGATGGCGGTATTGGCGGCTGTGCTGGCAAAGGAAGCCTGCGCGCACAACACCGCCGCAGCGGCCAGCGCGAGCGCCAGCAGCGATTTCATTGCAGCTCTCATCTGTTTCTACCTCCTGGGCGGGCCCACCGGCACCGTTGCCGGCGCCGGTAGGCCGGGTCGGGTTAGTCCACCTTCACGCGGTATTTGATCGTGTAGGTGCGGTTCCACTGCAGCGGCGGGCAAAGGGCCTGGGTGTTCTTGGTGCTGTCGCTGCACGAAGGCACGGTGCCACCTGCCGAGGCGTTGGAGCCATGACCGAGGTAGAAGTTGAGTGCTGCGCCCGCCGTGACGGCGGCTGCCTTACCGAAGCCGACGGTCGGAGCGGGGGAGGCGGGCTGGGCCGCGACTTCACCGCTTGCGTCGACGGTGAGGTTGACCGTGTTCACGCCGTCGGAGAGCTGCGCGAAGTAACCGGTCCCGTCGGTGGATACGGTTCCGCCGTAGGTGTCTGTGAAGGTGACCAGCTTGGTGTAGGTGGGGATGTTGTCGATGACCGCGGCGGAGTTCGCCTGGCCGCCGTTGTTGGTCACGGTGACCAGGTACTCGAGGACCTTGCCCGGGTCGCTGGTGGCGGTGGCGGCGAAGCTGCCGTTGTCGGTGAAGTTCCGTACCTGCTTCAGGATCTCCAGTTTGGTGGCCAGGAAGTAGCCGGCGGGGCAGGTGTTGGCCGGGCTGTTGGTCGCGCTGCCGACGTATTGGGCGTTGTTGCTGGAGCTGTCGGTGACGGTGAGCTTGTAGTCAACGCTGGCGTCGAGGTCCTTGGCGTTGGACACCGCAGTGACATCGATCTTCACGATGGCCATCTCGCCGACCACGGTGCCGATTGCGGGAGCCGTGGTGTTGAAGGCCGGAGCAGTGCCGCCGTTACCGATGCCGCCCACGTTGGCGAAGGCTTCAACCTGGACCTGGTCGCGCTGCTCGTCGGTCTTGTTGCCGGTGGTGGAACTGGCGACGGCGCCGTTCACGGTGTAACCGGCGGCGTGGCCGAGGGTGACGTTCTTGACGAGATAGGCGGTTTTGGTTGCGCCGTAATCGACGACCACGATATCGCCGGCGGTGAAGCCGCCTTCAGCAGCGGTCTTCAGGGAGCCGCCCGGGAAGAGGAGGGTGTCGGTGCCGGAGGTGCCGACCACGATGGCGCTGTTCAGCACGAGGTCGCTGGCGGTAGTGGCTGCAGCCTGGACGGTGCCGTCCGCTTTCAGGATGGTGTAGGTCGCGCTGCTGGAGCTCGCATTGTGCGAAGCCTGCTCGATGCTGAGCTTGTAGGTGTCCTGGCCGTTGGCCGTTGCGGTCATGGCGTAGACGGCGCTGAAGGTGCCGCCGGAGGCGTAGCTGCCGGTGTTTGCGCAGCTGAAAGCCGGAGTGTAGTTGGCGGTACTGGGGGCGGTGGTGATGTTCAGGCCGGCCTTGACCAGGTTGACGGTGACCGACGTGGAGAATGCGGCGCTGAACGAGTTGGTCTTGGTCGCGTCGGTGTAATCCACCGTCACGACGTTGAGAATGGTGGTACCGGCGGTGGTGCTTGCCATGGCGGTTGCAGGAACGCCGGCTGCTGCCATGGCGCCGATTGCCAAGGCAGTCAAAAGAATGCGTTTCATAGGATCTCCTTTGTGTGATGCGTCATTTCAAATAAAAATTAAAGAACTGCTGTTACTGCAGGCATTCAGTTTTGGGGCATAGGCACTCCTTTTCAGATAGGTCTTATTTGTGATCGCACTTCTTAATCTGCGTTGAGTCCCGGAGTTACTTTACCTTTACCTTGAAATTGACCGATCCCGTGCTGCCGGCCGGCACCTGCGGGATAGTCCAGCGCACGTCGGTGTATTCATCCGGGGATGCCACTTTTTTCTCCATCTTCCCGGTGTTTCCCTTCAGTTCGTAGGTCAGCAGGGTCGGTTTCTTGAACGTCTTGCCCTTGTCGATGGAGAAGCTGAGGTCGCCGGTTTCACTGGCACTGCCCGGGATGTAGGAGGTGCCGGCGGGGATCGGGTCGCTGATTACGACATCCCTGGCGGTCTCGTTGCCGGAGTTGTGGTAGCTGAGGGTGTAGATGATCTCTTCACCCGGTTGCACGCCCTTGGCGGCCACGCGCTTCTTCACCTGTTTTCCCTTAGCCGTTACGCTCACCTCTTTCTCTGCTTTCATGGTGATGGTGACTTTGGGTTGTGCCCAGGCGGTAAAGGGCATTGCTGCCAGGACGAGGGCGACGGCTGCGGTAGCTAACTTCTTGTTTGTTCGCATTTTTACTTCTCCTTTTTGTGCGTTTGCTGCTCTGGTTGACGGAATGTTAGTTTCTTCTTGTTATGTAATAAGTCCTGCTTATACGGGTATTTGCGCTGTCTGGTGGATTGGATACAAAAATGCCCGTCTTCATGTACATGGAGACGGGCATCTCTGCCGCAGGGAAGACGTTATCCTCCCGCGGGCCTGACTCCGGATGCTCTTCGGTAGCCCGGCTGTCCCCTTGTTGAAAGTGGACCCGTGGCTTTGCGTCGCCGGATTGCTCCGGGTTTGCCCTTATCGGAGTGAGGTATGGGGCGGGTTAGGCTCAGATCATAGGTGCTCCTGGAAGTACTCTTTTAAGTTAATGATTTATGGTGGTTACGCAGTTGTTCTCAGACCGGATTACACTGTCGCCAGCATAATTGTTTACAAATCGGTGCAACAATACCAAAAAGCGTGAAAAACATAAAGTTTTTTTTCCAATGAGAATGAAGTCGTTTGAAAAGGCAGAGGGTGCCGTTACCTTTTCGATGCCGTGCCTCAGGATGGGCTCCTGGCGCGGCTCCACAGATGGCGGGCAGCAACGGTGACGGGATGGCACGGCGGGAACAGCGAGGTGGGCAGCTGGGGGCGGAGAGGCTGCGGTGTCGGAAGGCGAAACGGAGTGGGAGCCGGCGAGATGCCGGCCCCCTTGGCGGCGAATCAGTTGGTGTTGAGCAGCACCTTGAGCGCGGAGATCTCGTCGGCGGTAAGGGTGACTCCCTGGTGGCCGGCGACCCCTGCTGCGTACCGGGCCGGGACATAGCCCCCCTTGAGGGCAAGATCCGGGGCACCGGAGGCGCTGGGGTCATACCCCCCGAGTGCGTGGCAGGAGGCGCAGTGGGACTGGTAGGTCGGCTGCGCGGCCAGGGCCAACGAACCGGGCGCCGGGAGCACGGCGCCGTAGCTGTCGACCACGAAATCGAAGCTGGCTGCTACGGTGTAGGTCGGCTTGGCCGGGTCGTTGTCGTCTTCGACCACGGCGTTGTAGGACCCGCTGATACGGTCGCCGGAGTTGCCGCCGTACCGGCTGAAGCTTATGGTGCCGCCGACGGTACGCAGAAGGGTCGACGTATGACCGTTCAGGAAGTAGAGGTTGCCGGGGAAAGACGGGGCCCCGCCGGCGTTACCCAGGGCGTAGGTCGTCTGGGCCGTGATGGCGGCGCCGGGAGCGATGTCGATGCGGGAGACGGTTTTGTAGGCCGGATCGTTAAGGCTGGAGGCAATGGCGGCGCGGAACACGATACCGAGGTTGGAGAGGCTTGAGGAGAGGTAGGTGGCGTTCTCAAGTCCGTAGCCGTCACTGGTGACCGTGTAGGAGTTGTTTGCGCCCTCGGGGGTCGTGTTGATGCCGGTCGGGGTCGTCCCTCCGCCACCCCCCCCGCAGCCGGCAAGAAGGGCGATCGACAGCGCCAGGGCCAAGATCCCGGTTCTGGCAACGAAGCCAGCTTTGCACTGGTCGATGTCTGTTGTTTTGTCAGCGTTCATGGAAGCCCCCTGTTACGTGTTGCTACCTCTGTTACACACAAGGTGCCAGAAACATTTAATGTGAGAATCCCGTCCTATGTGCTTCACTTATCGGCGTTAATTCTTTTGAACTGCAGGGATTTTGCGGCCGGTTTTCAAAAAGTTGCTGTTCAGGGTTTGCGCAGCTTCGCTGCCTGCTGTACCGAACTTGGACTGCCGGATAGTCGAGGCAAGGGGAGAGGCTGCTTCATGAACGCTATGGTGCCGGGACTGCTTTGCCGGCAGAGGGGGCTACCCAGCCGGCCGAGCGGGACGGGGGAAGAAAAACGTTGTCATCGCCTGGTGGAAGTGTTAAAAACTTTCCCTTCAAGGTATTTGCGGAGTGTGCATGGCCATCAGGGACTTACGGGACTTTCTCGCCGTGCTGGACGCCGCAGGTGAGCTGCATCGGGTGGATGCGGAGGTGGATGCCGAACTGGAAATCGCCTGCATCACCGACCGGCAGAGCAAGCTCCCCGGTGGCGGCAAGGCCCTTCTCTTCCACAACGTCAAGGGAAGTCCCTACCCCGTGGCAACCAACCTCTTCGGCTCCCCTTCCCGCATGGCGCTTGCGCTCCAGGTCGAACACCTTTCCCTGCTGACGGGCAAGATGGAACAGCTGCTTGCTGCGCCCGAGAGTGCGCCGGCGTCGACCCTCGTGCGCCGGGCCCCCTGCCAGGAGGTGGTCGAGCGGCGTCCGGACCTGGGGCGATACCCCTTCCTGAAGAGTTGGCCGGGTGATGGCGGACGCTTCATAACGCTCCCCCTGGTGTTCACCCGGGATCCCGAAAACGGTGTCGGCAACTGCGGCATGTACCGGGTCCGGATCTTCGAAGACGGCTGTGTCGGTATCCGCTGGAAGCGAGGCAGCGGCGGCTTCGAACATCACCGCAAGTACCAGGCGGCGGGATTGCCGATGCCGGTGGCGATCGCCGTCGGCGCCGCCCCCGCACTGACGCTGGCCGCGATGCTCCCTTTACCGGAACCGCTCGATGAGGTCTCCTTCGCAGGCCACCTGCACGGCACCCCGTTGGCCATGGTTCCCTGCCTCGAGTCGGAGTTGCAGGTGCCGGCCGATGCGGAGCTGGTCGTCGAGGGGGTGATCGAACCCGGCATCACCCGCCGCGAGGGTGCTTTCGGCAACCACACCGGGAGCTACGACCCCGGCGAAGAGGTGCCGCTGGTGCGTGTCACCGGCGTAACCCGCAGGCACGATCCCATCTGCCCCGCGACCGTGGTCGGCCCCCCGCCGATGGAGGACTGCTACCTCGCCAAGGCCGCCGAGCGGCTGCTGCTGCCGCTGCTGCGCCGGCAGTGCCCGGAGATCGCCGACCTGGTCATGCCGGTGGAGGGGATCTTTCACGGCTGTGCCGTCATCTCCATAGAGAAGACGGCGCCCGGGCAGGGACGGCGGGTGCTGGAGCAACTGCGCAGCGAGGGGTGGCTCAAACGGGGGAAGCTCCTGGTGGTCGTCGATCGGTCCGAGGGAGATCTCACACTGGCGCAGGGATTCTGGCAGGCGTTGAACGCGGTCCGTTTCCCTGCCGACCTGGTGGCGACGCAGGATGGTTGCCTCGGGGTCGATGCGACGCGCAAACTCCCGGAAGAGGGTGGGGAGCCGTCGGAATTGTTGCAACAGGATGCATCGGTCAGCGCCCTGGTAGAGCGGAGATGGCGGGAATACGGCTTTCTCTGAGCCAAGGGCGGGAAAGGAACTCATGAGCTGTCAGGCAGGAGTCGAGATGACGATTTACGCCAGGATCAAGGTATTCCTGGAGATGATAAAGTTCAGCCACACCATTTTCGCGCTTCCCTTCGCCTTCACCGGTGCACTGCTGGCCGCGAAGGGACTTCCCTCGCTGGCCCAGGCGGGGTGGATCGTGCTGGCCATGGTGGGGGCGCGTACCGCGGCCATGGGCCTCAACCGGGTGATCGACGCCGACATCGACGGCCGCAACCCGCGCACCGCCGGGCGTGCCATCCCCGCGGGCTTGCTCGGGCGCGGTTCGGTGATCTTTTTCATTATCCTTTCCGTGCTGCTCATGCTGTTCGCGGCGAAGATGCTGAACCCGCTCTGCCTCTACCTGTCGCCGGTGGCGCTCGGCTTCATCCTCCTTTACTCCTACTGCAAGCGTTTCACGGCCCTGGCGCACGTGGTGCTGGGGATCTGCCTGGCGGGAGCTCCGCTGGGCGCCTGGATCGCCATCCGCGGCAGCGCCGATCTGCCCGCCTTCCTGCTGGCCTTCGCGGTATTATTCTGGGTTGCCGGTTTCGACATCCTCTACGCGCTGCAGGACATGGACTTCGACCGGCAAAGCGGCCTGCACTCCATTCCGGCAAAGCTTGGCGTCACCGGTTCGCTCTGGACCTCGCGCATCTTCCACGTCGTTTCCTGTCTGTTCCTGCTGGGGCTGTACCTTTACCTCGGGCTGGGCTCCTTCTTCCTGGCCGGCCTGGTCGCCACCTGCGGGATGCTTCTGTACGAGCATCACCTGTTGCGCGGCGGCAACCTCGACGCCCTGGACGCCGCCTTCTTCAACATGAACGGGTACATCAGCGTGACCCTCTTCTTCGCCACCCTGCTGGATACCCTGAGCGCGGGGGCGGTGTGAAGCAGCGTCATTTCGTAGTCGCCATAACCGGGGCCTCCGGAAGCATCTACGCGCTCAGGTTGATCGAGGAACTGCTCCGTTCGGGGGCGCGCGTCAGCGCGCTGATCACCGAGGCCGGTTTTGCCGTGCTGCGCGAGGAGTGCGGCCTGGAATGGGGCGGCGCGGCGCAGGTGGTGCAGGAGCAACTGCGGCAGCGGGTGGGGGGAGAGGCAAATCCCCCCCGGCCCCCCTTCGCAAAGGGGGGAGCCTGTAAGGGTGGCGAGCTTCGCTACTACGCCTGCGACGATCTTTTTGCGCCCATCGCCAGCGGGTCGTCGGCACCTGACGCCATGCTGGTGGTTCCCTGCTCCATGGGGACCCTGTCCCGCATCAGCTGCGGCAACGCCGGCAACCTTCTGGAACGTGCCGCCGACGTGATGCTCAAGGAGGCGCGCCCCCTGGTGCTGGTGCCGCGCGAGACCCCGTTGAACGCCATCCACCTGGAGCACATGCTGAAGCTGTCCCGGCTGGGGGTGAGGATTGTGCCGGCAATGCCCGGCTTTTACCACCAGCCGCAGAGCATGGAGGACCTGGTGGACTTTGTGGTCGGCAAGGTGCTGGACAGCGTGCAGGTGGAGCACACCCTGTTCCGCCGCTGGGGCGGTGAGTAAACCGAACCCAGCGGTCCGACTGTCCGACGTCAGACCCGTCCGACCGGTCTGACAAGAAAGGAAAAAACCTTACAATGACATTTGCAGCCATAGCAGAGAAAGTCCTCTCCGGCGCGCGCATCGACGAGGCCGAAGCGCTCCTGCTGTTCCGGCACCCGAACCTCCTCGAGCTGGGCGAACTGGCCCAGGCGGTGAACGAGCGGCGCAACGGCCGCAAGGTCTTCTTCAACGTCAACCGTCACATCAACCACACCAACATCTGTGTAAACCGCTGCCGTTTCTGTGCCTTCTTCCGCAGGCCCGGCGAGGCCGGCGCCTACCTGATGTCGTTGGACGAGGTGCGCGGCCGCGCCGAGGAGGCGCTCCAGCAGGGTGCCACCGAGATCCACGTGGTTGGCGGCCTGCACCCGGATCTCCCTTTCGAGTTCTACCTTGAACTGCTGGCTACCGTGAAGTCGGTCTCCCCGGATTTGCACGTGAAGGCCTTCACCGCCGTGGAGATCGCCTATTTGGCGGACCTCGCCAAGCTCTCCATCCCGCAGACCCTGGAAAAGCTCAAGGAAGCAGGTCTGGGCTCCCTGCCGGGAGGGGGCGCCGAGATCTTCGCCCCGGAGATCCGCAACCAGCTCTGCCCGGAGAAGATCAGTGGCGCGGAATGGCTCGCCATCATGGAGCAGGTGCACAACGCCGGGCTCAAATCCAACGCCACCATGCTCTATGGTCACCTGGAGAGCGTCGAGGACCGGGTCGATCACATGCGCCAGCTGCGGGAGCTGCAGGACAAGACCGGCGGGTTCCAGGTTTTCATCCCGCTTGCCTTCCAGCCCGAGCATTCCCAGCTGAAGATCGGCGGCAGCGGCACCAGCGGTGTCGACGACCTGCGTACCCTCGCCGTCGGCCGCATCTATCTCGACAACTTCGCCAACGTCAAGGCCTACTGGGTCATGCTGGGGGAGAAGATCGCCCAGGTTTCGCTCTGCTTCGGCGTGAACGATCTGGACGGCACCGTGGTCGAGGAGCGCATCGGTCATGAAGCCGGCGCCGACACACCGCAGGCCATGAGCCGCGACTCCATCGTCGCCATGATCCGCAAGGCGGGCCGTATTCCCGTCGAGCGCGACACCCTCTATCGCGAGCTCCGGGTTTACTAAGTGACGAGCTTCCGCCTGTAAAAGTCCCCCTTTGCGCAGGGGGATTTAGGGGGATTTGCTTTTGGTTGAGGAGAGGCAAATCCCCCCCGGCCCCCCTTTGTATAGACCGGAGACATAGGTTACACATGTTCGGAGACATGGGTGACACTTATTGCCAAGAAATTACTTCCCTCTTTGGAGGTGGGCATGCCTTGGCAAGAGGTGACGACCATGACCCTCAGGACAGAGTTCGTGATGTTAGCGATTCAAGACGGCAGCAATATTTCGCAGCTTTGTCGGCAGTTCAACATCAGCCGCGACAAAGGCTATAAGTGGATTCGTCGGTATAAGGAGCATGGAGATGCTGGCCTTTACGACTGCTCTCGACGCCCCCATAACAGTCCTGTACAGACTGATGTCTCCGTCGAGAGTGCAATCCTTGCGCTTAGAAAAGAGCACCCGGCTTGGGGTGGCCGTAAGATCAAGGCTTGTCTGGAAGCAGACGGGAAACAAGTGTTCCCTGCAGCTTCCACGATTACTGAGATCTTACGCCGTAACGGTCAGTTAGCCCCGGCAGAGTCCGCAAAGCACAGGGCTTTTATTCGTTTTGAGCATCCCCACCCGAATGCTCTGTGGCAGATGGACTTCAAAGGCCATTTTCTAACCCGTCAGGGCCGCTGTCACCCGTTGACGGTCCTAGATGACCACTCTCGCTACAACCTGGTGCTCCAAGCTTGTGGCGACGAGACAACTGCTAGCGTAAAGAATGCTCTTGTTGCCGCCTTTCGAAACTACGGATTGCCAGACCGAATGACCATGGATAATGGCAGTCCCTGGGGAGACGACGGAGAATACCAACTCACTGTGCTGACAGCCTGGTTAATCCGGCTCGGAGTAGGTGTGAGTCATTCACGGCCATACCACCCTCAGACCCAGGGTAAAGACGAGCGGTTTCACCGCACCCTGCTTGTAGAAGCAATAGCTGGTAAAAATTTCGACGATTTAGCTCAATGCCAACAAGCTTTTGACGAGTTTAGAGTCTTGTACAACTCAAAGCGGCCACATGAGTCATTAGGGCAAAAGCCGCCAGTTACCCGCTATCAGCCAAGTGCACGGATGTACCCAGAGGTGCCACCGCGAATCGAGTATGCGCCCGGTGATCACGTCCGAAAAGTGCAGGACAAAGGGATCGTCTTCTTCAAAGGCCAAGTGTTCAGGGTCTCCAGGGCGTTACGAGGGGAACCGGTTGCTTTTCGCCCCACGGATCAGGACGGAACATTTTTGATTTACTACTGCCACCACAAGCTCCGGGAGATCCGGATTGGTGAGAAAAAAGTGTCACCCATGTCTCCGAACGACTGTCACCCTTGACTCCGGTCTATACACCCTTCGCAAAGGGGGGAGTTGGCAGGTGGCGGAAGATAGTCCGCTAATCCGGTATAAATTTTGCCCGTCCACCGGGTCCACCAAGTCCACCGGGTCCACCACCCCGTTGCCCTTTAGCCAAAGAAAGCCGCAGGTCCACCGCCATGCTCAACACCATCACCGAAAAAGTCGCCGCCGGCGCCGACATCACCTTCGACGAGGCACTGTGGTGCCTGACCGAGGGCGATCTCCTCGTCGTAGGTCGCATCGCCGACTCCATCCGTCGCAGCATGCACCCCGACGGTTGCGTCAGCTTCGTGGTCGACCGCAACGTAAACTACACCAACGTCTGCGAGTCCCAGTGCAAGTTCTGCGCGTTCTACCGGACCCCCGATGCCGCCGACGCCTATCTCCTGGCCAATGAAACGATCATGGCCAAGATCCAGGAGCTGGTGGACCAGGGGGGGACGCAGCTCCTGATGCAGGGGGGGCTGCACCCGTCGCTGGACATCGCGTACTTCGAGGCCCTGTTCCGGGAGATCAAGCGCCGCTTCCCGGGTGTTCAAAACCACTCCCTTTCGCCGGCCGAGATCACCCATACCGCGAAGCTCTCGGGGCTCTCCATTCCCGAGACCTTGAAGCGCCTGAAGGAGGCGGGGCTTGACTCCGTGCCCGGCGGTGGGGCCGAGATCCT
Source organism: Geomonas oryzisoli (assembly GCF_018986915.1). Taxonomy (NCBI): domain Bacteria; kingdom Pseudomonadati; phylum Thermodesulfobacteriota; class Desulfuromonadia; order Geobacterales; family Geobacteraceae; genus Geomonas; species Geomonas oryzisoli. Next base: position 4,132,309 of record NZ_CP076723.1, on the reverse strand, counting down.
GGTGGACAGCGTCCGTGCCGAAATATCGCCCAAGAAGATCGGCTGGCAGGGGTGGGCCACCGTCATGCGCGAGGCGGCAAAGCTTGGCATGCCGACCACCGCGACCATGATGTTCGGCAGCAAGGAGCGCATCGAAGACGTTGTCGAGCACCTGTTCCGCGTGCGCGAGCTGCAGGCGCAGGGGGGAAGCTTCACCGCTTTCATCCCCTGGACCTACCAGCCCGGCAACACCGAGCTGGGGGGAGAGACCGCGAGCGGGGTGGAATACCTCAAGGTGCTGGCGCTTTCCCGCATCGTGCTCAGGAATATTCCGAATATCCAGGCGAGTTGGGTGACCCAAGGGGCGAAGATGGCCCAGGTGGCGCTCTTCTTCGGCGCGAACGACGTCGGGGGGACCATGCTGGAGGAAAACGTGGTGGCCGCGGCCGGCTGCCGCTTCCGGATGTCCCAGCAGCAGATGATCGAGCTCATCAAGGGCGCCGGCTTCACTCCGGTCCGCCGCACCACCCTTTACCGGGAACTGGAACGGTATTAGCCCCGGCCAGTGCTTCGGGTGGGGCCTCATGAGGCTCGCCCTTTGACTTTCTTAGTGAATTCCGGTTATAGTCACAGATCGAAACCGCCAGCAAAGGAGTTGTCATGATCGCCCTGCGGCACAACATCGCAGAGATGGCCGGCTATGTCCCCGGCTTCCAGCCCGAAGACATCGCCTCCTACATCAAGCTGAACACCAACGAGAACCCCTATCCACCTTCCCCGCATGTGACCGAGGCGATCGCCAAGGAAGTCGGCGAGGGACTGCGCCGCTACCCGGACGCCGCGAGTCGCCTGGCGCGCGAAGAAGCTGGGAGGTTGTACGGCTTCGATCCCTCCTGGATCATCATGGCCAACGGCTCGGACGAGGTGCTCAACAACCTGATCCGCGCCTTCGCGGGCGAGGGGGAGGAGATCGCGTACATCCATCCCTCGTACTCATACTACGGCACGCTGGCCGAGGTTCAGGGGGCCAAGGTCCGCACCTTCGGCCTGACCGAGGAGTTTCAGCCGGAAGGGATGCCGGAGCGCTACGACGGCAAGCTCCTCTTCCTTACCAACCCGAATGCTCCGCTTGGCTTCACCTACAGCCAGAACTACATCGCCGATCTGGCCGGGCGCATTTCCGGGATGCTGGTGGTGGACGAGGCCTACGTCGACTTCGCGGAAGAAAACTCGCTGGAACTGGTCCGCTCCTTCGACAACGTGGTGGTCACCCGCACTTTCTCCAAGAGCTACTCCCTGGCAGGGATGAGGCTCGGTCTCGCCATCGCGCGCCCCGAGGTGATCGCCGCCCTGAACAAGATCCGCGACCACTACAACCTCGATCGGCTGGCGCAGGCGGCCGCCACCGCGGCGCTGCACGACCAGGCCTATTTCCTGGACTGCGTGGCGAAGATCAAGGAGACCCGTGCCTGGTTCACCGCCGAGCTCGAGAAGATCGGCTACCATGTCATCCCCTCCAGCGGCAACTATGTCTTCGCCACCCCCCCCGACCGGGACGGCACCCGCGTCTACCAGGGGCTTTACGATCGCAAGATCCTGGTGCGGCACTTCACCGACCCCAAGCTGCGTCACGGTCTGCGCATCACCATCGGCACCAAAGAGGAGATGGAGCGCACCATCCAGGCGCTGATCGAGATCGGCCCGGGGTGCTAACCGCTGGAGCACGATTTTTTTCGGGGAAAGCGGATCTGGACTTGTGCACAAAGTGAAAAGGTTGTAATCTTCCCGGCTGGCGCATTTCGTCGCGACCACCGCAGGTCGCCAAGGCCACATATCTTGCAAGCATATATAGATGCAGAAACGGACGGAACCATTTGCAGAACAAAAATAAAGCAACAAATCCCGCAGCGGCACATCTCGTCACCGATCAAAAGACCCTGGATGAACTCGTAGAGCGGCTCTCTAAGGAGTCGGTTCTTGCCTTCGACCTGGAGGCGGACTCGCTGCATCACTATACGGAGAAGGTTTGCCTGATCCAGGTTTCCTCCCCGTCGGAGACCCGCCTGATCGATCCGCTGGCACCGATCGACGTGCGCGCACTGGCTCCCATTTTCGCCAACCCCGCCATCAAGAAGATCTTCCATGGCGCGGACTACGACATGCGCTCGCTGCACCGCGATTTCGGCATCGAGGTGGTGAACCTCTTCGACACCATGATCGCCAGCCAGTTCCTGGGCGAAAGCGAGTTCGGCCTGGCGGCCCTTTTGAAGAAGCGTTTCGGTGTCGAGCTGGACAAGCGCTACCAGAAGGCGGACTGGAGCAAGCGTCCCTTCTCTCAGGAGATGCTGGAGTACGCCATGAAGGACACGTCCCTGCTGATCGAGTTGTACCGTCAGCTCGAGGCGGAGCTGGTGGCCAAGGGGCGCCTGGCCTGGGTCGAGGAAGAGTCCGAGCTGGTGGCCGGGGTGAGATCGCCGTCGCGCGAAGGGGAGCTCATGTGCCTTCGCTTCAAGGGGGCCAACAAGATGAAGGCGCGCGAACTGGCCGTCCTCGAGGAGCTCTTGAAGTTCCGGGACGAGAAGGCCCGCATCGCCGACGTCCCCCCCTTCCGGATCCTCAGTAACGACCTGTTGCGGGAGCTCGCCGAGAAGCAGCCCAGAAGCAACTTCGAGCTGGTGGGCATTCACACCATGTCGTCCAAGCTGATCGAGAGGCTCGGACGCGGCCTGTTGCAGGCCATCGCCAACGGCCTCGCCGCGCCGCAGGACAAGCTGCCGCAGGTGCAGGCGAACCGCCGCCCGGTGCTGGACCGGCTCCAGGACGAGAAGGTGAAGCGGCTGAAGATCTGGCGTGAGGCGAAATCGGCGCAGCTTGGCCTTGGCGTGGGACTGGTCGCCAACAACACGCTGCTGGAGGCGCTGGCCGAGCCGGGCTCCTCGCAGAACGCCCTGCTGAAACGCTGGCAGCGCGAGGCCTTCGGCGACGAGCTGGCCTCGCTGATCTCCTGAAAATACAGACATGACTGACCGACGGGCGGGTTCCTTATGAGGAGCCCGCCTTTTTTCGTCCTATGAGCGCAGGGGCGGCGGGATTTCCATTAGAATGCCTTGTGCAGCCGCCCCCCTGTTGTATAACATGAAGCTGTGGCCGAAGTGAGGCACGGTTGGAGGGGCGAGCCATGCTCCTGTATATAGGTACCAGCGGTTATTCCTACGCGGAGTGGAAAGGGATCTTCTACCCGGGCGACCTGCCGGCCCGGGAGATGTTGCGCTATTACGGCGGGCAGTTCAACAGCGTGGAAATCAACAACACCTTTCACCGCATGCCCAAGGATTCGATGCTGGCGGGGTGGCGCGACGAGGTACCGGAGACCTTCAGGTTCGTGCTCAAGGCGCCGCAACGCATCACCCACGTGAACCGGCTGCGGGACGTCTCGGATTCGGTGTCGTACTTCTTCGATGTCGCCGGGGTGATGGGAAGGCAACTGGGTGCGGTGCTGTTCCAGCTTCCGCCAAGCCTCAAGAAGGATGTCCCGCTGCTGCACGATTTCCTGGCCCTGATCCCGCCGGGGCGCCGCGTGGCCCTGCAGTTTCGCCACCGCTCCTGGCTGGACGACGAGGTCTTCGCGCTGCTGCACAGAAACGATGCCGCCCTCTGCATCGCGGACATCGAGGGAGAGCCGGAGATTCCTCCCGTCGCTACGGCGACCTGGGGGTACCTGCGGCTGAGACGGCCGGATTACCAGGTGGAGGAGCTCGACAAGTGGGCTGAGTTGGTGCGCGGGAGGGGGTGGAGCGAAGCCTTCGTCTTCTTCAAGCACGAGGATGAGGCCAAGGGACCGCTCTTCGCGCGCCGGTTCGTCGAGCTCGTGTCGGGGTAAGCGGCAAGGTTTCGGAGCTGGGCAGGGACTACAGCAATTTACTGATTGCAATAAAAGGAGGAGCCATGAGCGTCTGGAGTATAGCCAAGATTGCGGCGACCAGGATCCCTTGGGGGAGGTTGATGGAAAACCTTCCGGTGGTGGTGGACATGGCCAACCGCGCCAAGGGAAGGTTTATGGGACCAGGGTCGCCGAGCGGCATGGAGGCGAGGCTGCATCAACTGGAAGAGGAGAACCGGAAACTGGAGAAGGCGCTCCTGGAGACCTCCGGGCACCTGCAGCTCACCATCAAGACGCTCAAGGTGGTGCTGGCCCGCGAGAAGCTGCTCATGGCGGTGGCGGGAATTTCGCTGCTGGTTTCGATAGCGGCACTCATCGTCGCGCTCAGTTAGATGCCTAAATGAAAGGGGACTGGCTCCGCCTGGTGCCAGTCCCCCTAAAGGTCGCATCTAAAGATAAAGGTGGGCCGCAGCCGTCACCCCAGGTCTCCCCAGTGGAACTGTAGGATCGAAACAAGGGCCAGTCCCGCCGTCTCGGTGCGCAGGATCCGCTTCCCCAGTGTCACCGGGGTGAAGCCGCAGGCGAGGGCGGCCGCAACCTCTTCCGCGCTTAGTCCCCCTTCCGGGCCGACCACAACCGCCACGCTCTCTGGCGCCTCGTACCGTTCCAGACACTCCCGCAACGTCGTTTTCTCTTCCCCTTCCCACAAAAGAAGCTTCACCGTGTGTCGCGCATCGCCGAGCACTTCCTTCATGCTCCCGCCAATGGCGACCCTGGGCGCGGAGTTTCGCCCGCACTGACGGGCGGCCTCCTGCACGATCTTCTCGAAACGCGCCAGTTTGCCCGCCGTCTTCTCGCCGCGCAGCTTGACGATGGAGCGCGCGGCGTCGAAGGTTACCACCTCGGTTATCCCCAGCTCGGTGCATTTTTGCAAGATGAGGTCGAGCTTGTCCCCCTTGGGCAGCCCCTGGTAGAGGGTTATCCGCAGCCCCGGCTCCTGCTCGGGCGCGGCGGAGGTGGTCTCGATGCGGACGGTGAGGCTCTTGGCGCCCACCTCGACGACGCCGCCGCTGTGGCGCCTGCCGTCGGCGTCCACCAGCTCGACCTCGGCCCCCTCTTTCAGTCGCAGCACGCGCGCCATGTGCCGGTACAGTTCGCCGGTTATGGTGGCTTCCCCGTCGCTGACCGGGTTGTCGCCGAGAAAGAAGCTGCGCATGCTAGAGCGGTTTCCTCAGGGTGAGGCAGGACCACTCCAGCTCCCGCGGGTTTTCCACCAGCTCCAGGGCGGGGAAGCCGGCACGGACGAATTCCTCTTTTTCGGTGAGGATGCCGGAGAGGATCAGCCGGCCGCCGGGGGCGACGCGAGAGGTGAGCTGATCGGAGAGGCGCACCAGTTCCTCGGCGAGGATGTTGGCCACTACGACGGCGTAGCCGCCGGGAAGCTGGGAGAGATCGGTGGTGGAGGCCTTGACCACTCCGTCGACGCCGTTGAGTTCGAGGTTTTCCTGTGTAACCCGGACCGCTTCCGGATCGATGTCGACCGCGGTGATCTCGGTGGCGCCCAGAAGGGCAGCGGCGATGCTGAGCACGCCGGAACCGGTGCCGACGTCGAGGACCGGGTTCGGGAGCTTCCCTTCTTCTGCGGCAAAGGCAATCCGCTCCAGTGACTCCAGGCACATCTTCGTGGTGGGGTGGGCGCCGGTGCCGAAGGCCATGCCGGGATCGATCTGGATGACCAGGTCCCCCTCGACCGGCTGGTACTCCTCCCAGGTAGGCTTGATCACCAGGCGCTTGCCGATCCGCACCGGCTTGAAGTGCACCTTCCAGTTGTTGGCCCAGTCCTCGTTCTTGATGATGGTGACCACGGGAGGGGTGTAGACGAAGCCGGGGAAGTCCGGCCCGTGCTGGGCCAGGAACTGCTCTACCTTGATGCGCATGTCCTCAAGGGAATCGTCCAGGGGGAGATACCCCTTCACCGTCTTGATGCTGGTGTCTTCCAGGGTGTCCAGGGAAAAGGTGTCCAGGTGCAGGTTGTCAACACCGACGCCGTTGCCGGTCAGTTCGACTAAAAAATCCGCTAATGTGTCGACCATCTCGGCCGGGACGTCACAGGCGATTTCCGCCCAGTCTGTAATCATAATGAGTTTGCGTCTCCTTTGGGGGTTGCGAATTACCGCATTAAACTAGCAGAGAAATAAAGGGAATGGCAATGAAAACCTTGACATCCAAAAAAACTAGGGCGTAATTATAATTAAAATTTTTCCCGCTTGTGCCGATAAGAATTTGCAGAAGCTTTTCCCATTAAATTTTAGTTTTGCCTAAAATGAAAAAACATGGTATATATCTAATGAGTTTGACGGGAATGCCGGTAAAGTCTTGGTAGAACAGCAGTTTTCGGGTGACAACGGATGTACCACGTTTATTTACTTTCTGATGCAACTGGCGAGACGGTCGAGCGGGTGGCGCGGGCCGCACTGACCCAGTTCAAGGACGTGGATGTCCGCCTGCGCCGGGTCGGGCAGATCAGGAACCGGGAAGACATCCTGAAGGCCCTGGACGAAGTCGACCGGTTCCCTGGCATCATCTTTTACACCCTGGTCAACACGGAGTTGGCGCAGTTCGTCAGGAACGAGTGCGAGGCGAGGCAGCTGGATGCGGTGGACCTGATCACCCCGCTTCTCTTCAAGCTGGCCGAGTTCCTGGAGATGAGGCCGCAGAAGCTTCCCGGCCTGCAGTATGAGATGAACTCCGAGTATTACCGCCGCATGGAGGCGGTTGATTTTACGGTGAAGCAGGACGACGGCCAGGAACCGCGCAACCTGCACAAGGCGGACATCGTCCTGATCGGCGTGTCCCGCTCCTCGAAGACGCCACTTTCCATGTACCTCGCCCATAAGGGGTACAAGGTGGCGAACGTGCCCATCATCCAGGGAATCGATCCTCCCCCCGAGTTGGAGGAGGTTGAACCGGAACGGGTGGTAGGCCTCATTATCGACACGCAGCGACTGGTCGATATCCGTTGCGCGCGGCTCAGGAATTTAAGGCAGAGCCCGCGCGGCAGTTACGCCGACTACAGGCAGGTTGAAGAGGAACTTGCCTACTGCCGGCGCTTTTACCGAGCCCACCCCGCCTGGCTGGTTATCGACGTAACCAATAAATCGGTTGAGGAGTCTGCCGCCGAGATTCTGAGCAGGCTTCATGGTGATATCAGGCACGATTAGAGGTCGACATAAATTCAAAGAGAGGGAATCAACATGAGAATCTTGGTGGTTGAAGACGAGAAGAAGGTTGCCAGCTTCATCAAGCGCGGCCTCGAAGAGGAGCAGTACGAAGTCCATACGGCGGCAGACGGCGAAGAGGGCCTCAAGCTTGCGCTGGAGAAGCCGTTCGATCTGATAGTGCTGGACTGGATGCTCCCGAAAAAGGACGGCCTTTCCGTGCTGAAGGAGCTCAGGGAGCGCAAGAACGTGACTCCCATCCTGATGCTCACCGCTAAGGACTCGGTAGAAGATATCGTGGCAGGTCTGGACTCCGGTTCCGACGACTACCTGACCAAGCCGTTCGCCTTCGCCGAGCTGCTGGCCCGCGTCCGTGCGCTGATGAGAAGGAGCGAGCTCGACCGCGGCGCGGAGATTCGTTTCGCCGACCTGCGTCTCGACCCGGTTACCCACAAGGTATGGCGCAAGGACAAGGAGATCGATCTCACCGCCAAGGAGTACGGCCTGCTCGAGTACTTCATGCGCAACCCGCACCAGGTGCTCACCAGGACCATGATCGCCGAGCACGTCTGGGATTACACCTTCGACAGCTTCACCAACATCATCGACGTCTACGTGAACTATCTGCGTAAGAAGATCGACCGTGAAGCAGACAAGAAGCTGATCCACACCGTAAGGGGCGTGGGCTACATCCTCAAAGAAGAAGAGTAGGCCCTCCCAGCGCCACACTTGCAGTCCGAACGGACCTCTCCCTGCCATTGCGGCAGTCAGAGGTCCGTTTTTTATTGTTTACGGGAGCGGCTTTTGAGGCAGGCTTGACAAAGTACAAGTGCAGTATTAGCTTTACCGTACTCAAATCCCAGGAGGTAGCCATGCAGGCAGCAATCGTAGCAAGATTTCTGGTGTTTAGCTTATTTCTCTCCTCCGTTTTCTCCACCGTCGCGGGTGCCGCGACGCTCACTCCCGACTTCGCGAAGCTCGCCAAGAAGCTCAAGCCCGCGGTAGTCAACATCAGCACTTCCAAAACCATCGCCATGAAGAAACGTCAGCATCCGGGCGGCGATCCCTTCCAGGAGTACTTCGAGAAGTTCTTCGAGGCCCCGCGCCAGCAACCTCACAAGCAGCAGAGCATGGGGTCCGGCTTCATCATCAGCGATGACGGCTACATCATCACCAACAACCACGTGGTGAAGGATGCCGACGACATCAAGGTGAAGCTCTCCGACGGCCGCGAGTACAAGGGCGAGATCAAGGGGCGCGACGACAAGCTCGACCTGGCCCTGGTCAAGATCGAGGCCAAGGCGCACCTGCCGGTGGCCCCGCTGGGCGACAGCGACAAGATGGAGGTGGGCGACTGGGTCATGGCCATCGGCAACCCCTTCGGCCTCTCCCAGACGGTCACCGCCGGCATCATCAGCGCCCAGGGGCGTGTGATCGGCAGCGGCCCCTATGATGACTTCATCCAGACCGACGCCTCCATCAACCCGGGCAACTCCGGCGGTCCGCTCTTCAACACCGACGGTGAGGTAATCGGCATCAACACGGCCATCGTGGCTGGTGGCCAGGGGATCGGCTTCGCAATCCCCATCAACATGGCCAAGGAGATCCTGCCGCAGTTGAAGGAAAGCGGCAAGGTCACCCGCGGGTGGCTCGGCGTTTCGGTGCAGATGGTGACCCAGGATCTCGCCAAGTCTTTCGGCATGGAGAGCGAGCAGGGCGCCCTGGTCGCCGAGGTGATGAAGGATAGCCCGGCCGAGAAGGCTGGCGTCAAGGGTGGCGACATCATCCTCGAGTATGACGGGCATGCCATCAAGGAGATGAGCGAGCTGCCGCGCCGGGTCGCAGCCACCCCGGTCGGCAAGAAGGTGAAGCTCGTGGTGCTGCGCGACGGGAAGCAGGTGCCGCTCCAGGTGACCATCGAGAAGCTGAAAGAGGGTGAGGATGAGGATGCCGCCGTCACCGGCGACCGGCTCGGACTGAAGGTCATCGACCTGACCCAGGAGCGTGCACAGCAGATGAGGCTGCAGGGGGAGAAAGGCGTCCTCGTTGCCGACGTGCAGGCCGACAGCATCGCCGAAAGGGCCGGCATCGTCGAGGGAGACCTGATTAGGGAGATCAACGGGGTCCGCATCGCCAGCGTCAAGGATTACAGCAAGGTGATCGCCGGCGTGAAGAAGGGCGGCTACCTGAAGATGCTGCTGAGAAGGGGCGAGGCCTCGCTTTTTGTGGCGCTCAGGATCGACTAGGCCGCAGTACCAAGTAAAGAAAGATGCGAAGGGGGACCCGGCAACCGGGTCCCCCTTTTTTTGTTGTCTCCCCTGTCCCCTCTCCCGGAGGGAGAGGGGATACTTTAAGGGGACAGTTACAGGCCGGCAAATGCCTCGCTAACCTCCCGACGCAGCTCGTCTTCGGCTCCGAGGTGTCTGGGGGAAAAGTGGAAAGGGATCACCCGTGCGGCACCCGCCTCACGTGCCAGCTCTCCCGCCTGGCGCGCTGTGAGATGGGCGCGCTCACGGGCGCGCTCGGCATCGACGTGCAGGAACACGGCCTCGATGAAGACGTAATCGGCGCCGCGCGCCAATTCTACGATGCGGCGGCGGTTGTCGGGGGTGAAGGCGGTGTCGGTGACGTAGACGATCTTTTCTCCCTGCACCACCTGCAGCACCTGCTCCCTCAGTTCCCCGATGGTAAGCCTCCGCCCCTCCGTTTGGCCGGGGAGCGCCGCCGTCACCGCGGTGTCATCCGGCTCGCCGCGCAGGACGGCACGCTTCACTTCCGATAGCCACGGCCCGACCGGAAGCCCCAGTTCGGCCAGGCGGTTTTTCATGAAGTTCACGTGCAGCTTCTCCTCGAAAGCATAAGCGAGGCAGGGGATGCTGTGCTCCAGGAAGGCGACGCGCAGGCGCAGGTTCTCCTCGTCGAGGATCACGCCGTCCTTGAAGACGAGGCTATGCTCCTCCTCCCTCGCGAAGACGCGCCGGGAGCTGAAGCGGGCCCGCTGCGCACTGCCGTCGGGATGCAACTCGGTGACGGTGATGACGAACTCGGTTGGATAACTCTGGATCAGGTTCCAGCTGTAGGAGGCGAGCCGGTGCTCGACCTGCAGCAGGATGCCGGGCGGGCCGAACAGGCGTAGCGCCATGTCGCGTCCCAGCATGATGCGCAGCATCAAGTCGAACCCGATGAAGTGGTCGATGTGGGTGTGGGAGATGCAGACGTCGCTCAAGCGCAGGATCTTGCGGGGACCGAGTCGGTGGATCTCCCCCAGGTCGAAGAGGATGGCCCTGCGGGCGAACTGGAAGTCGACGTAGACGCCGGGGTCTCCGAAGGGAGGGTTCACCAGGGTGGGGAGGAAATGGGGTGTCATGCGTGCCTCCGGAACCGTGGATGCTGGGATTGGCGAGCCACCCATTGCTATATATCCGCCGTGACCGGAGCGCAAGACGAAAAAAAGGGGACCGTCGCCGGATCCCCTAATTTACTTGGTGCAGCTCTCTCCGCCCTGTCGTTCGGTTGGGGGGCCTCACAGCGAGTTCCCATTCAGGTGGGCTCCTGTAGACCGCTTTAGGCAATTCCCGCGCAATGGGGCAGCTCACCACGGTCGAAACAGGCTCCCGTACAATAAATTATTCCGCAGGGGCGTTAATAACCTTCACGGGCACGGCAGAGAGAGCGTGTTAGTGGCTGTATTGTAGATCCGTGCTTATGAGAAATCAACCTTGTTTTCTTTAATGACAATGCCGCTCATACAGTCCCCAAAACTGTTGCAATTTTGACCGGTTGACGTACAATGCGCGGAACCGAAACCCTTTAATAAATGGGAGGCAAGATGCGTCTTAAGGAAGAACAGATCGCGCGCCTGGCGGAGAAGGTGCTGGGTGACCTGGAGTGCGCTCAACTGGTGCAGCAGAAACAGGGACGCGGCGCCGTGCTGGCCGGCATGAAGGCCGCTATCGCCAAGGACATCAAGCAGGAAGAAGACCTGGAGCGCGACGCCGAGGCGCTTTTGGAGCAGACGCTCAAGGCCGTGGGCGGCCAGGGGATCGACCGGCATAAGATGCTCAAGATGATCAAGGATAAACTGGCCAAGGAAAGGAAGATCGTTCTGTGATCGATCGCCTCGCCGGGCGCCACCAAACCGGTACGCCATCTAAGGAGAGACCATGCACATCTCGGAAGACCGCATTTCCCATATAGCGCACAAGATCTACGACAAGCTCTACAACGACGACCTCGCCGACTTCCCCGACGAACGCCGGGCGCTCGACTCGATCAAGGACTCCATATCCGGATTCTTCTCCATCATGGAACAGGTGGACCAGGCGGTGCGCGCGAAGCTCGCCTCCTACAGCCAGGCCAAGGTTCCGGGGAGCCGCGATTGGGAGATCCTGTACCAGAAGTTTTACGCCGAGGAACTGGCAAAAAGGAAGTGGTGACAAGAGGATAGCTTCACGAAAATTATTTTGCAGAGCGCCCTTGATTTTTAGGGTCATGCTGTTTATATTTAGCAGGCATTTAGCACTCAGCAGTTTTGAGTGCTAATATTTTTTTCAATATCAAGAGATCGATGCATCTCAAGAAAGGAGAGGAAAGCATGAATCTTAGACCGCTGCAGGACCGTATCATCGTTAAGAGGGTTGAGGAAGCTACCATGACCGCCGGTGGTCTGTACATCCCGGAAACCGCCAAGGAAAAGCCGCAGCAGGGCGAAGTCGTGGCAGTAGGCAACGGGAAGAGGGGCGAGGACGGCAAGGTGTACCCGATCGATCTGAAGGTGGGCGACAAGGTGCTGTTCGGCAAGTACGCAGGGAGCGAAGTGAAGCTGGAAGGCGAGGATTTCCTGATCATGCGCGAGGACGACATCCTCGGCGTTCTCGAGAAGTAATCCAATACTATAAATCTCAAGGAGGATATTTGATATGGCAGCAAAGATCATCAAATTCGACCAGGACGCACGCAACTGCATCCTTAAAGGTGTCAACACCCTGGCAGATGCGGTTAAAGTGACCCTGGGGCCTAAAGGGCGCAACGTCGTCATCGAGAAATCCTACGGCGCACCGCTCATCACCAAGGACGGCGTTACCGTCGCCAAGGAAATCGAGCTGGACGACAAGTTCGAGAACATGGGCGCACAGCTGGTGAAGGAAGTTGCCTCCAAGACCTCCGATGTCGCCGGTGACGGCACCACCACTGCAACTGTGCTCGCACAGGCCATCTACCGTCAGGGCGCGAAGCTGGTCGCTGCCGGCCACAACCCGATGGAGATCAAGCGCGGTCTGGACCAGGCCGTCGAAGTGCTGGTCGCCGAACTGAAGAACATCTCCAAGCCGATCAAGGACCACAAGGAAATCGCACAGGTCGGCACCATCTCCGCCAACAACGACAAGACCATCGGCGACATCATCGCACAGGCCATGGAGAAGGTCGGCAAGGAAGGGGTCATCACCGTCGAGGAAGCCAAGGCGATGGAGACCACCCTTGAGACCGTCGAGGGCATGCAGTTTGACCGCGGCTACCTCTCTCCGTACTTCGTGACCGATCCGGAGCGCATGGAAGCGGCCATGGACAACGTCGCCATCCTGATCCACGACAAGAAGATCTCCAACATGAAGGACCTCCTCCCGGTGCTCGAGCAGACCGCCAAGTCCGGCCGCCCGCTGCTCATCATCGCCGAGGACATCGAGGGCGAGGCGCTGGCCACCCTGGTGGTCAACAAGCTGCGCGGCGTCCTGAACGTCTGCGCCGTCAAGGCCCCGGGCTTCGGCGACCGCCGCAAGGCCATGCTGGAAGACATCGCCATCCTGACCGGCGGCAAGGTGATCTCCGAGGAAGTCGGTTTCAGGCTCGAGAACACCACCATCGACATGCTGGGTAACGCCAAGAAGATCACCGTCGACAAGGACAACACCACCATCATCGACGGCTACGGTGCCGAGGCCGACATCCAGGGCCGCGTCAAGATGATCCGTGCCCAGATCGAAGAGACCACCTCGGACTACGACCGCGAGAAGCTCCAGGAGCGTCTGGCGAAACTCGTAGGCGGCGTTGCCGTGATCAAGGTCGGCGCTGCTACCGAAATCGAGATGAAGGAGAAGAAGGCACGCGTCGAGGACGCTCTGCACGCAACCCGTGCGGCTGTCGACGAGGGCATCGTCCCTGGCGGCGGCGTCGCTTACCTGCGCGCTCTGAAGGTGCTGGACAACCTCGAGCTCGCTCCGGAGCAGCAGTTCGGCGTCAACGTGATCAAGCGCGCCCTCGAGGAGCCGATCCGTCAGATCGCACAGAACGCAGGCGTCGACGGCTCCATCGTCGTTGACAAGGTGAAAGGCGGCCAGGAGGCCTTCGGCTACAACGCAGCCGATGACGTCTACGTCGACATGATCCAGGCCGGCATCATCGACCCGACCAAGGTCTCCAGGAGCGCTCTGCAGAACGCCGCTTCCGTTGCCGGTCTCATGATGACCACCGAGGCTATGATCGCTGACAAGCCGAGGGATGAGTCCGCTATGCCGGCGATGCCGGGTGGCATGGGCGGCATGGGTGGCATGGGCGGCATGGGCGGCATGATGTAAGCCCTGCAGTCCCCAAGCAGCAACCAAAGGGAGTCGGCCTCAGGCCGGCTCCCTTTTTTTTATGCCTCCGCTTTTATTAAGCCATACGGCGGGAGCGCCTCTCCTAAGGGGCTCTCTTTACATAAGGTGAGGGAAAGCGTATGCTTACGCCGGTGTGCATGATGCTGAAGGCTCATGAAGCAACCGGGATAGGCTAGGGCGGTCTGAGTGGATGGAACCACCACCGCAGGCGAGGGCGAAGCATGATCGAACAGGCAGTCGAGCAACCGGAGGTCGGCAAGGAAGAACTGGCCTCGGTCACCCAAATCATCCTCGCGATGCTCAAGACGTCGAAGGCCCTCAGGATCTACCTGCCCAACAACCCGGTGCTGATCGGTTTCATCTCGGACCTCGGCACCAGGATGACGGTGCATCTGGCGCGTTACGGGGAGCTCTCCCTCGATGTGGAGCAGTTCGCCCTGCGCTACCACGGCGCGCTGGTCTACGAGAACAAGGACCCCAAGGAGAGCCTGGCCAGCCGGCTTCACGCCGACGGCATAAGAACCCTGTTCTTCGACCAGGGGGTGGAATCGGCAGAGATCGTGGCCTTTCTCGGGGTGGTCGGATTCGAGCGTTCCAGCAGCGACGACGACGTGGTGACGCAGCTTTGGGAGCGCAACCTCCAGCACATCGGTTACCTCACCGAGGACGACTTCAGCGACCCCTATCTGATACAGCAAGCCGACGATGCGCTCCAGCAGCGGGATGCCCTGGAGCGGATCCGGCAGGCGCTCGTTGAACAGCCCCCCGCTGCACCAAGGATGATTCCGAAGCACCTGCTCATGCTGAGCGCCGAGGAGGAGGCGTGGCTGCGTAAGGCCGTCGAGGTCGAGGGCCGCTGCAACGGACTCGATGACGTGATCAGGATCCACGCCGCTATCCTAGGCGAGATCCAGGAACCGGAGCTTTTCGCGGACTTCACCGCCATCCTGGGGAACCTGACCGTCAACTTGGTGGTGGCCGGCGACATAGCGCACGCACTCCAGCTTGCGCGCTTCATGGACCGTCTGCAAAAGCTGCCGACGACCGCTGCGGAACAGCGGCAGCAGTTGGCTGCCGCACTGGCCGGGGTACTCTCGGGCTCGACCGTGGATGTGCTCAAGGTGGCACTGGACAGTGCCGAGGCGGTGATAGATTACGTGCAGTTGAAGGAGCTGTTGCTGATACTGGGCATCCCTTCGCTCGCGGCGATCTGCGAGCTGCTCGGGCGGGTGGAGAAGCTCAAGGTGCGCAAGCTGATCGTGGAGGTCCTGGTGGAGCTGGGGGGGGAGAACCCTGCGGTATTCGAACCCTTTCTCAGCGATCCGCGTTGGTACCTGGTGCGCAACGTGGTGCTGATACTTTCCCTAATCGGGACCCCGGCGGCGCTAAAGATGATTCTCGGGCTGATCTCGCATCGGGAGCCGCGCATCCGGCGCGAAGTGCTTGGCTTTTTGGAACGTACCGCCGATGCCAAGGCCAAGACCTACCTGCTGAAGTACCTGAGGGACGACTCGAGCGCATTGCGGGTCAAGGCGCTCCAGGTGCTTACCCGGGAGAGGCTTCCCTTCGCGCTGAAACCCATCGTTGCGCTGGCCGGGGCCGAAGATTTCCAGGAGCGCCCTTTCGAGGAGAAGAAAGAGATCTTCCTGGCGCTGGGTGAGCTGGGACAGGAGAGCGTACTCCCCATGCTGCGCGAACAGCTCATGAAGCGGTACTGGTTCCAGAAGGGGAATGAGAAGGAAAGCGTGCAGCTTGCGGCCCTGGGGCTGGGACGGATCCGCAGCAGTTCGGCCCTGCAGCTCCTGAAAGAGGCGCGCGATCAGAAAAAGGGAGGCGAGCTGAGGTCCATCCTGGACCAGGCCATCGCTTCCCATGCATTCCGGGAAAAAACCCCGGGTAGGACGAGGTGAGCGCCATGGCGCTTGAGATGGATCGGCAACCTGTGGGAGACGAGTTGGCGCGGCTGGGCAAGACCCTGGTGTCGCACTTATTCGTCCTGCTCAAGAGCTCGGTAAATTACGGCGCCGGCCACGCGGCGATCGTGCAGCGGGTCGGGAACCTCCTCGAGGTGGTGCGGGCGATCACCGGGAAGGATGAAGATGCCTCCCTGATCTTCAAGGGGGGGCATCTCTACCTTGGCGACCTCCGGCTCAGGCCGGACATTGCCAGTTTCGAGGGACCCCGCTACATCACGGAGCTGATGCGGCGCCATCACCTGGGGAGGATCACCTTCGGCCCGGGCGTCACCAGCGCAGACCTGCAGCGTTTCGTGTACCTGCTGCAGGAGCCTCAGGAGGACGAGACGGAGTGTTTCCAGCGGTTGCTGGAGGCGGTGCAGCAAAGGGGAATCGGCAATCTGGAGCTCGACCTGCTGCGCGAGGACGAGGTGCTGACCATAACGCCGCAGCTCAGGCGGGCCCGGGCGGCCGGGGACAAGGTCCGGCCGCTGTACCGTAAGCTCCTTTCCACCATGGACGAGGTGGCGGCCGAGGTGGCATCCGGGCGCAGGCTGCGTCTGAGGGAATCCAAGCGCGTGGTGCAGCAGATCATCGACCTGCTCTACACCCACGAGGCCGACCTTTTGGGGCTCAGCACCATGCGCTCCCATGACAGTTCGTCGCAGCATCACGCCGCCAACGTCTGCATCCTCTCGCTATTGATGGGCAAACGGCTGGGGATGAACAGATTCCATCTCTGTGAGCTGGGGCTTGCCGCTTTGTTCCACGACATCGGCAACTGCGACGTCCCCGGTGCGATCCTGGATAAGCCGGGCGAGCTTTCGAACGAGGAACGGCAGGTGATGGAAAAGCATCCGCTATACGGGGTGAGGAAGGTGATGAAGCTGAAGGGGCTCGACGATCTCACGGCACGCATCGTGACCGGCATCTTCGAGCATCACCTGATGGCGGACTTCTCCGGTTACCCGCGTCTGGGGTACCGGAAGCTGGGACTGCTGGGGCGGATCATAAGCATTGCCGACAGCTACGACGGGCTTACCTCCTCGCGGGTCAGCGGCCGGACCGCCTATCCCCCCCACAAAGCCCTCAGGGTGATGCTGTCGCAAAGCGGCAAGTCCTACGACCAGGCGCTCCTGAAGGTGTTCGTCAGTTGCGTGGGGATCCACCCGGTCGGGTCGCTGCTGCTTCTGGACGACAAGGATATCGCGGTGGTGGTGGGGAACAGCGAGGATCCGGCCCAGTGGGACAACCCGTTGGTGCGCATCATCGCAGACCGCGAGGGGCGCGAGACGGAGGGGGGAGAGGTGATCGCCCTAGGCTCCCCCGGCTCCCCCCAAACCATCAGCGCTGTTTTGGATCCTTACCTCTATGACCTTGACGTGAGCAGGTACTTCTAGAAATAAAAAACTGTAAGACGTGGCTCGTTGGCTACAGACGCCTCATCTATCTGCATTAGCCCCGGTACGGTGGTCGTATAATCGTTCTCTTGCCTCAGACGTACCTGAAAGTTGGCGAGACCCTGTCGTTGAGCTTCCACCATGAGGGAGGTGACGGGGATGTCAATACGATGAGTTGCATCATTGATAGAAATCGGTGGCGTTATGCTGGTAACCACGATGGGTGGGAGGTCGAAGTATGCGGCTTCGAGCGGTGGGCCGAAAGAGACCAGTTCCACGCTAATAGGTATCGTGTCTAGAGGAGTTAACGGGTCCACGCTTTTTACGACAAAACTGAGTGTGGCCGAGCTTATTAACGCGTCACCGGGTATTGTTGTCAGCGGGAAGTGGAGGAAGGACCGGTAAATATCACCAGTATCGGGGTCGACCCCGGCATATATACCGGTAACAGTGTCTGCAAATGTAGGGGGATTCAGGACACCACCCACATCGACAATTTCTCCATCCAAAGCTACGTCGCTCGGTATCACTTCCCGGAACAGCGGGCGATCTTCTCCTCCTCCGCATCCCGCCAGGGCAACAAGCACCGCTGCCAGCACCAGCCACAAAATTCTCCTCTTCATGTAAGCCTCCTTTTCTTCATCCCAATTAAAAGCCTTCCCGGACCGGGACCAGCAAATGGTACCAGAGGATAGGAAATTTTAAAGCGAAGCGCAAGCCGTGGACTCCACGGCCGTTTCATCCCGCCCCCGGCATAATACCTCTCCTCCCCGGTTGCAGAAACGAAAGCTCCCGGTACAATCAACTTGCTAAATTTCTAATGTATTCGCAGCAGTATCGCTGTTTAATTCTGCCCGAAACGCCCCTGCCCCTGCCGGAGCGGCCCAAAGAGCCTCAACGGTAAAGCCTTTGCAAAAGTAAAGGGAGGGGGGGTATAATTTTTTTTGGATGTCAAAATCAATTAAAACGAAGACCGCAGCTTAATAACACGCGGAGGGAAACCATGACTGCCAAGAACGAAACGCTCCGTCAACACCTGGCCGCCGTCAAGGCGGGAGAAAGGGTTTTCGAGAATGCCTTCCAGGGGATCATTCGGATGATCCTGGAGCCGGGTTTCGAGAAGGTCGTCGTCAACGGCAAAACGACCTATGACTTCAACATCTTCCGAACCGGACGCAAGCACACAATCGGCATGTACGACGAGATCAACAGCTTCGTCTCGTTCGTGAAGGACGCTGCCGAGGGTGGTTCCAGTAAGGAGATGGCGTTCGTGCTGGTCGGCGAGCCCGGCAACGGCAAGACTTTCTTCGTGGAGTTCCTCTGCGGCAAGTACCGGAATTTCCTGCAGGGGCGCAACCGCAAGTACAGCTTCCGGTTCCTCAACATGGACCAGCTGGGCAACTACGGCAGGATCCGGGAGATCGATTCGGAGACCTACGAAGATCCCATGATCCTGGCCATGAACCTCTTCGATGATCCGGAGGAAAGTCGCCGCTTCATCGGGGAACAGGGGTTCTCGGACGCCGAGATCGAAACGCTGTACCGGAACTACCGCCCCCTGGGCGCGAGCACCGGCTACATCCTGAACGAAATCAGGCAGTACCACGATAACGACATCGAGAAGGTCCTGGAGAGTATCGCCATCCTGCCGGTACCGATGAGCGAGAGCCTGGGGACCCTCACCGGCAAGTATCCGGCCAAGGACAAGATCACCTCGTCCGCCGTGGACCTGCTCGGCGAGGAATCGATCCAGCGCCTCTTGCACCTCTCCGACACCAACAACCCGTACCGCTTCGACCTGCGCCGCGGCGCGCTGGCCCGCGTGGCGGGAGGCGGCGTCCACTTCTCGGACGAGATCTTCAAGAACAAGAAGGACCTGGTGCAGGTCTACCTGGGCGTGATCCAGAACCGGGCCATCGAGATCGACGGTTACAAGTGGCCCATCGACTCCATGATCATCGCCACCAGCAACAACTCCGAGTTCAACCGCTTCCTCGCGGAGAAGGAGGAGGCGCCGATCGTGGACCGCTGCAGGATCTGCTACGTCTCGCACAACACCAACTATCGCATGCAGGAAGGGCTCACCGCCTACGCCATCGGCGGCGAATCGAAGACCACCCTTACCAAGGAAGTGTTGCATCAGGACCCGAACCTCAACTATGCGGCCTCGGTAGGGGTGGTGCTCACCAGGCTCCCCCGGTCCGAGAAGCTGACCCCGATCGAGACCATGAAGCTTGCCGCCGGCGAGGTGGCCGGCGAGAAGAGCATCAAGGCGCTCGCCGAGGTGATCGATACCCTGGGGCAGGAGCCCGACATCACCAAGCGCTTCGGGCAGCGCGGCTTGGGGCACAGAAGCCTCGGCCGCAGTATCCAGATCCTCAAGGAGAGCTCCGAGACCAACGAGGGGCGCTGCATGGTGGCCTACGACGTCTTCAGGAGCCTGGAGCGGGTCGTGCTCGACTACGTGGTGGAACCCAACGAGCGGGCGAAATACCTGGAAGACCTGAAGACCGGCAAGAAGCTTTACCGGGAACGGATCATGACCGAGATGTTCAACGCCTACATGGATGAACCGTTCGCCATCAAGAAGGACGTGCAGAACTACGTCAACATGATCATCGGCATCGATGCCGAGAACCTGGGACCGGACCGGATGTGGAAGTATAAAGACCCCCAGACCGGCGAGCTGAAGGCCCTCAAGATCGACGAACGTTACGTGAAGAGCGTCGAGGAGCGCATAGGTCTTAAGACCGAGGAGCAGCGCGCCTCCTTCCGTACCTCGATCAGGAAGATCTACGGTCAGAAGATCTCGGTCGACCCGAGCTACGACTTCATGGACAACCTGGAACTGGTCAAGGCGGTCACCGACGTGCGGCTCAAATCGGACATCGCCGGCGCCGGTAGCCTGATCGGGGCGCTCGCCAACCGGACCAACGAGGAAAACCAGAAGCTCTACGACCGGATGATCGTGACCATGCTGGGGAAACTCGGCTACTGCCGCACCTGTGCACAGAAGACCATCGAGTATTTCTGCACGCAGGAGGATGAGAGCTAGCAGCGGCGCCTGTTCGCGGTGAGGGGGGGCGACTGATTATTCGCCCCTACAGAGGCCGCGTCTTTGGCAGATTGTTGTGGGCAATGGTGGAAGAGCAATGACCGTAGGGGCGAATAATCATTCGCCCGCCTTTTAAAAGGCCGACGATGCCATGAAAGATCCCGAGAAATACCTCGAACAACTGAAGGCCAAGGGGCTGGACCCCGAACGCGAGGCGCGCTTTCGCGAGGAGCTGGCGGGAGCGCGGGAAATCTCCGTCTCCGACCGGCGCGGACCTTTCCCCGACTTCTCCCGCGGCCTCTACGCCTGGCATGACCTGGCGGTGCTGCAGGACCAGGAGCGGGTCCCCAACCCCTACCAGCTGCACATGAAGGCGCTGGACGAGCTCCTGGAGCGGGACCGGCAGCGCGAGAAGGACGGCTTCCCCCGCAAGATCAGGGTGGGAAGGCTGATCAAGCCGGGCAAGGGGGGCAAGGGAAAGATCGTGGTGGTCCCCTCCACTGAGGAGGAGAAGTTCCTGCACGACCCGACCATCCGTCCTCCAGGCGAGGGTGGCTCTACCGGAGGCAGCGGCAAGGGGGAAGAAGGCGAGGTCATCGGCGAGCAGAAGGTGCGCGAAACCGGCGAGGAACCCGGGCAGGGGCCGGGACAGGGTGAGGGGGAAGCCCACGAAATGGGCGCTTCGGCATACGAACTGGGACGGGTGCTCACCGAACAGTTCCAGCTCCCCAACCTGAAGGAAAAGGGGAAGAAGCGCTCCTTCACCCGCTACATCTACGACCTCACCGACCGCAACCGGGGCTCAGGCCAGGTGCTGGACAAGAAGGCGACCCTCAGGAAGATCGTGGAAACCAACATCTCGCTGGGGAACCTGCCCGATCCCGCCGACATGGACCCGACCCGGTTCCTGATCTCGCCGAGGGACAAGGTGTACCGCATCTTTTCCCAGGAGAAGGATTACGAGCCGCAGGCGATGGTGTTCTTCCTGCGCGACTACTCAGGTTCCATGGCGGGCAAGGTCACCGAGCTGGTGGCGACCCAGCACGTGATGATCTACAGCTGGCTGCTGTACCAGTACGCCGGGCAGGTGGAGTCCCGCTTCATCCTGCACGACACCGAGGCGAAAGAAGTGCCCGACTTCGACACCTACTATAACTCCCGGGTAGCCGGGGGGACCGAGGTGGCGAGCGCCTACAAGCTGGTGAACGAGATCGTCGAGAAGGAGAACCTGGCGGCGGACTACAACATCTACGTCTTCCACGGCACCGACGGCGACGATTGGGACACCGGCGGCGACAAGTCGATCCCTGAGCTGGTCAAGATCCTCACCTACGTGAGCCGCATGGGGGTCACCATCGCCGAGCACGCGGGGACGCAGTGGACCGAGGTGGCGCGCTACCTGGAAAACTCCGGGCTGCTGCGCGACAAGCCGGACCTTTTGCGCATGGACATCATGCACGAGGACGCCGAGGAGGCCCGGGTGATCGAGGGGATCAAGAGGCTCATCTCTTAACCGTCGCCTTCCTCTGGCGAGCCTCCCCCCGGAGGGGGGAGGTTGGAGGGGGGAAGGTTGATGGATTGTCCCCCTCCCTAACCCTCCCCCTCCGGGGGAGGGGACGATAGCTGGCAAGAGGCCGTTATGGAACTGATCAACCAACATACCAAGGCGATCATGGAAGGGTGCAAGGAGCGGGCGCGCGCCGCCGGGCTTTCCTTCACCGACGAGAGCCTGGAGTACATCGTCACCAACCGCGACCTCATCGAACTCTCCCCCAAGGTCATGATCCCGACGCTTTACGATTACTGGGTCCATGACGTGGAGGTGCTGCGCGGCAAGGGGGAATACGAGCTCTACCCGCACAACCCCTACGAGACGGTGATCAACACGCGTCCGCCCATCTCGTTCTACAACGACAACAACCCGGACTGGCTCAACGTGATGATCTTCTACCACGTGCTGGGCCATATCGATTTCTTCCAGAACAACCTCTACTTCCGGCACACCTGGGAATACGACTTCACCGGTCAGGCGCTCTCGGACAAGCGGGTGATCGCGAAGCTGCGGGCCGAGAAGGGGCGCTGGGTGGACTACATCCTCGAGTTCGCCCGCTCCATCGACAACCTGGTCGGCTACCATGACGAGCTCTCGCCGTTGTTCATGGCGCCTGAAACCGCCACATCGAGCCGGCTCGATTACTATTTCGACACCTTCCTCCAGGTGGAGAAGAAGCTTCCGGTAGGGGAGTACCTGAAAGAGGTGGCGCGCTACAACGACGCCATCGCCCAGAACAGGGAGGAGGGGGAGCGCATCTTCTTCGCCGAGGTGACCGCCAAGTACCCGGAGATGGAGGCGCACTTCGCCAAGAGCCAGAACGTGAAGCGGGTGGAGCGGCGCGACCTTATGAAGTTCCTGATCGAGAACTCGGAGTTCCTGGCCCGCGACGAAAACCAGTGGATGCGCAGCGTGCTCGAGGTGGTGCGCAAGACCTCGATCTTCTTCCAGCCGCAGATCCGCACCAAGATCATGAACGAAGGGTGGGCGAGCTACTGGCACGAAAAGCTCTTCCTGGTGGACGACCGCATCAAGGGGCACGAGGTCGATTTCGCCCGCGTCCATGCCGGTGTCACCTCGATGCCCAGGGTCGGCATGAACCCGTACGCGCTGGGCATGCGGCTCATGTACCAGCTGAAGGAGAACGGCGACAAGGGCAAGACCGGCTACGAGTTCAACCGGCTGTCGGACCGGGAAGAGAGGAAGCGCTTCGACGCGGCCTCCGGCAAAGGGGACGAGTACCTGTTCAAGATCAGGAGCAACTACTGCGACTACCTCTTCATCAAGGACTTCGTGGACCAGGAGTTCACCGACCGCTACGACCTCTTCGTCACCGGAAAGCGGCTCGACCCGCAGCGCATGGTCTGGCAGTACTACGTCAAGAGCCGGGACGCCAACGACTACCGCGACATGGTGCTCGCCTCGCTGTACCATCCTCCCTACATCGAGATCGCCCCGGAGCGCGGCGAAGAGGGGATGCTCTACCTGGTGCACCATTTCGAGGGGAAACAGCTGGTCTCGGAATACATCGCCAACACCATGGTCGGCATCGAGTACCTGTGGGGGGCGCCGGTGCAGCTGGAGACCAGCGAGGCGGTGATAGAGCAGCAGCGCGGCAGCGCCGGGCGCGAAGGCGTGGAAGAGCCGGAGATTACCTGGCAGCGGGTGGTCTACACCATGAAAGACAAGGTCCTCAGCCGACAGATACTGTGACAGGCGGATAAGCTATGCCAGATCTAGAGACAGTCATAAGGCAGTTGAGCCGCACCATCGTCGAGCACAAGAACGCCACGCACATGTCGTTCGAGGAGTTCATGCAGCTCGTCACGGAGAAGCCGGAACGGATGATGCGCAACATCTTCCAGCTCTTCCACGACATGGTCAGGAACTACGTGAGCGAGGGGAACGACGAGTATCCCGAAGACCCCGAGTCGATCAACTTCGTCCCCTACGACACCCGGCAGCTCTTCGTGCAGAACTCGGACCGCCCTTTCTTCGCCGACCGCCTGTTCGCCAACCGTTTCATGAACCACGTGGCGGACATGAAAAGCGGGGCGCGCCAGAACAAGATCTACATCTTCGAGGGGCCTCCCGGTTCCGGCAAGAGCACTTTCCTCAACAACGTGCTGATGAAATTCGAGGAATACGCGAGCACCGAGGAGGGGAGGACCTACGAGGTGGTGTGGCACCTGGACCGCCGCGTCCTGGGGACCTTCAAGGAGCACCAGGTCAACGCCTTCGTGGAGAAGCTCTCCCACCTGCTCGACGAGTACGAGCTGGAGAGCCACGACCACATCGACACCAGAGCCCTTTTGCGGGGCGGCGACGTGGTCGAGGTGCCTTGTCCGTCCCACGACAGCCCGCTGCTCATGATCGACAAGGCCCAGCGGCGCGCCTTTTTCGACGACCTGTTCCAGAACGATTCCTTCAAATGGAAGCTCTTCACCGAGAAGGAGTACGACTGGGTCTTCCGCGATTCGCCCTGCACCATCTGCACCTCAATCTTTCAGGCGCTCTCGGCGCGGCTTGACGACCCCACGGACATCTTCCGCATGATCAAGGTGCGCCCCTACCGCTTCAACCGCAGGCTGGGCGAGGGGATCACGGTGTTCAACCCGGGCGACAAGTCCATGAAGATGAACATCCTCACCAACGACATGCTGCAGAGGAAGGTCGACCTGCTGTTAGGCGACAGCAACGAGGTGAAGTACATCTTCTCCAACTTCGCCAAGACCAACAACGGCATCTACGCCCTGATGGACGTGAAGTCCCACAACGCCGAGCGGCTTTTGGAGCTGCACAACATCATCAGCGAAGGCATCCACAAGGTCGAGGACATCGAGGAGAACGTGAGGAGCCTGTTCATCGCCCTCATGAACCCCGAGGATGAGCGGAGCATCGAGGGGGTGCAGTCCTTCTCGGACCGTATCGAGTTCATCAACATCCCCTACGTCATGGACCTGAACACCGAGGTGGAGATTTACCGCAACATCTTCGGCAAGCACATCGACTCGAGCTTCCTGCCGCGGGTGCTGCACAACTTCGCACGGGTGATCATCTCCACCAGGATGAACGTGAAGTCCGACGCGCTGCTGGAATGGATCGGCGATCCCGAGAAGTACCGGCTCTACTGCGACGAGAACCTGCAGATCCTGAAGATGGAGATCTATACCGGGCACATCCCGGAGTGGCTCTCCGAGGAGGACAGGAAGCGGCTGAACGCGAAGCGCAGGAAGAAAATCATCGCCGAGAGCGAGCACGAGGGGGACCACGGCTTCTCCGGGCGCGAATCCATCAAGATCTTCTCCGATTTCTACTCCGCCTATGCCAGGAAGGATAAGATGATCACCATGAACAACCTGTCCACCTTCTTCACACGCTGGCACAAGGAGCTGAAGGAGTCGATCCCGGACGGGTTCATGGAGTCGCTGGTGCACAACTACGACTACGTGGTGCTCCAGGAAGTGAAGGAAGCCCTCTACTACTACAACGAGGCCCAGATCGAGCGCGACATCCTGCACTACATGTTCGCCGTCAACTTCGAGCCGGGCGCCGTGGAGGTCTGCCGGTTTACCGGGGAAAAACTGGAGATAACCGACGAGTTCCTGGCGGGGATCGAACGGCGCCTGCTGGGCGCCCAGGTGGAGGACGAGGTGCGGTTCGCCTTCCGGCAGGAGACGCAACGCGAGTACACCGGAAGGACGTTGACCCAGGAAATTATGGTGGAAGGAAAACGGGCCCAGGAGACGGCGCTGTTCCAGTCGCTGCATGACCGTTACGTCTTCAACCTGAAAGAGAAGGTGCTGGAGCCCTTCCTGGAGAACGCGAACTTCCGCCGCGCCATCAAGGATTTCGACACCGAGGCCTTCAGGACCTACGACAAGCGGATCAGGGACGACGTCACCTTCCTGATCAACAACCTGAGTTCAGAGAAGTTCAAATACACCAAGCAGTGCGCCAAGGAGATTTGCGTCTACGTCATCGACAACGACCTCGCCCGTAAATTCCATGTCTAGATCAATTGACAATGGACAATTGACAATGGACAACTAAAGCCCTGGTGCTGTGAGAGCAAAAATAAGGGGATGGCCGTGATGCCTTTTGGCACCGGTCATCCCCTTTGTCTTTGGTATCTCGTTTGTCCAGTTTGGGGCTGTTGCGTTGTCAATTGTCCATTGTCAATTGCCTTACGCCGCCACCTTGAACTGGTTCACCATGTTCTGCAGCGACCGCGCCGAATTGGCAAGGTCCTCGGCCGCGCGGGCCGACTCATGCGCTCCCCCCGCCGTTTCCTGTACCACGTTGATGATCTGGCGCATGCTCTCGGAGATGTTGGTGGTGGTCGCCGACTGCTGTTCGGCCGCGGTGGCGACCTGCGCGACGTACTCCAACAGCGGCGTGATGTGCTCCTTGATCGTTCCGATGGCGTGGCTGGAATGCTGCACGTCGTCGGTGCCGCTCCTGACGCTGGTCGCGCTGCGCTCCATCAGTGCCACCACGTTCTTAACGTCACCCTGCAGCGACGCGATGATGGACTGCACTTCGCGGGTGGACGAGGTGGTGCGTTCGGCCAGCATCCTGACCTCGTCGGCGACCACGGCGAAGCCGCGCCCCTGTTCGCCGGCCCGGGCCGCCTCGATGGCGGCGTTCAGCGCCAGGAGGTTGGTCTGGTCGGCGATGTCCTCGATGGCGACCACGATGTTTCCGATCTTGTCCGAGTTGGCACCCAGGGCCTTGACGGCGTCGACCGTGCCCGACACCATCTGCTCGATCTCTCCCATCACCGAGGTCATGCGCGTGATGGTCTCTTCCCCCCTGCTGGTCGCGCTGCTGGTGCTTCCGGCCCGATCCGCCATCTTCTGGCAGCTGAGCGCGATGTCGCTGCTGACGCCGGCCATCTCTCCCACGGCGCTGGAGACGGAACTGGACTGCTGCGAGGCATGCACCGTTCCCTCCGCCATCCGCAGCGAGGTATTGCTCAGTTGACTGGAGGCGCTGGCGAGTTCGTCGGCGGTCCGCTGGATCCCTTGGATCATCCCGCGCATCGACGCCTGCAGTTTCTGCAGCGCCCTCAGCATATCGCTGATCTCGTTGCGGCGGTTGACCACGATCTCTTCGCTGAGGTCCCCCTGCGCCATGGTCTCCAGGTAGCGCATGGTCCGCACCAGCGGGGTCCTGATGGACCAGATGTTGATCGCGCCGAAGATGCCGCCGAGGATTATGAAGAGGGCGAGCGATCCGTACTTTATCGGCAAGGAATCGGCTTGGGCGGCGACTGCGGTGGCGATCAGGCAGAAGCTGTAACAAACGCACAGCAGGCCGAGCCTGAACCTGATAGTAAGGTTGAGGTAAAAGTTCAATATTTCCTTCATCTGCTTCTCCTTGCCGGTGTTACAGTCACGTGCTTCTGCCGAACAACGTTCCACTCCCGCAGGACACTTATCGGGATAAGTAAGCTGTACTTGAGAATGGCCGTAAACAAAAGAGCTGCATTTAAGAAAAATAATGTGCCACCCGTGACAGTGAGCGGTGTCGAAAATCTTCTGTTAAACGAGGCAGATGCCAAATGAGTTAAAAAAACTTCGCGCCGTTCAAGAACATGGTAAGCTGTGATGCCGTTTCCAAGTCAGGAGGTGCCACCGATGAGAGACACGCTTTGTCTGATGATGATGCAGTTCGTGAGCGAGGAGCCGGGCAACCGGTTTACGGAAGACGGATCGCCCTATTTTGCGGAGCCGTTGATCGGGTTCGCGGCGGCGGACGATCCGCTTTTCGCGCAGTACCAGGAGGTGATCGGGCCATTTCATATGACCCCGACGGAACTGGTGCAGCAGGAGGCGCCTCCCTGGCGCCCGGCCACCGTGATCTGCTGGGCACTCCCCATCTCCGAAGCGACCCGCCGCAGCAATCGCACCGAGACGACCTATCCCTCTCGCCCTTGGGCGCAGACCAGGCAGCACGGCGAGGCGTTCAACGCCACCTTGCGTCGCCGGGTGGTGCAGTTCCTGGTCGATGCGGGATATCGGGCCCTGGCACCGCAACTGCACCCGGCTTGGCGGGAGTACCGGGACAGCCCGGTCGGCATCGCCTCCTCCTGGTCGGAGCGTCATGCCGCCTACGCCGCCGGGCTTGGTACCTTCAGCCTCAACGATGCCCTCATCACCCCGGCCGGGATCGCTCACCGCCTCGGCAGCGTTGTCACCGACGCCCGTTTCGCCCCCACCCCGCGCACCAGCGCCGATCACAGGTCCAACTGTCTCTGGTACCGCGAGGGGAGCTGCGGGGCCTGCATCGGCCGCTGCCCCGTGGGAGCGCTGTCGAAGGAGGGGCACGACAAGGACCTCTGCCGGGAGCATGTCTACGGGACGGTTCCCGAGGCGGTGGGGGAGAAGTTCCAGGTAACCAGCACCGGGTGCGGCCTGTGCCAGACGAAGGTTCCCTGCGAGGGGAGGATACCGGCGGGGAAGCTGCCCCCGACGACGACCGAAGGGACTGGCTCCGCTAGGTGCCAGTCCCTCTAGCGGAACGCTCCCTTCGGTCCACCTCCCCCAAGCACTAAGGGGACAGGCACCTGACGGAGCCAGTCCCCTCCTTCGGTGTAAAGGGATGACGGCAGGCAACGGAACTTGTCGATCACCGAAAAGAAAAGGGCACCCTGCTGTTCGAGGGTGCCCTTTCTTGTTGTGAGGTAGGTGGAATAATTACTTCTTCTTGCCGTTTGCCTTGGCGGCGATGGCTGCCTGCATCGCTTCGCCCATCTTGGTGGGGCTCGTGGCGACGGTGACGCCGCACTCGGTGAGGGTGCGGATCTTGTCCTCCGCTTTCCCCTTGCCCCCGGTGATGATGGCGCCTGCGTGTCCCATCCTCTTGCCCGGCGGTGCGGTGACCCCTGCGATGAAGGCCGCCACCGGCTTTTTCATGTGCTCCTCGATCCAGTGCGCCGCATCTTCCTCGGCGGCCCCGCCGATCTCGCCGATCATGAACACCCCTTCGGTATTCGGGTCCTCGTTGAAGAGCTTCAGGACGTCGATGAAGTTCATGCCGATGATCGGGTCCCCCCCGATCCCTACGCAGGTCGACTGCCCCAGCCCCATGTCGGTGAGCTGCTTCACCGCCTCGTAGGTGAGTGTGCCGGAGCGTGATACGACGCCGATCTTGCCGGGGCGGTGGATGTGGCCGGGCATGATGCCGATCTTGCATTCGCCCGGCGTGATCACCCCCGGACAGTTGGGGCCGACCAGGCGCATCTTGCTCTGCTTGAGCACCGCCTTCACCGGGACCATGTCGCGCACCGGGATTCCCTCGGTGATGCAGACGGCAAGCTCCAACCCGGCAGCAGCCGACTCGAGGATGGCGTCGGCCGCCCCCGGCGGCGGTACGAAGATCATGGAGACGTTGGCGTTGGTGTACTTGACCGCCTCGGCCACCGTGTTGAAGACCGGGATCCCCTCGATGTGGATGCCGCCCTTGCCGGGCGTCACGCCGGCGACTATGTTGCTGCCGTACTCGCGGCACTGCTGGGTGTGGAACAGGCCGCTGCGGCCGGTGATCCCCTGGACCACTATTCTGGACGAGCTGTTTATCAGTATGGACATATGGCTGATCTCCTAATGTGAATCCCCTTCCGCTTGGGGGAGGGGGGAGCTATCCAAGCATCCCGACGATCTTCGAGGCCGCGTCGCCCAGGTTGTCGCTGCACTGCACGTTCAGGCCGCTCTCGGTGAGAAGGCGCTTGCCTTCCTCGACCTGGCTGCCGTCCATGCGCACCACGATGGGGAGGGTGCAGTTCACCTCGCTGGCGGCCTCGATGATGCCGTGGGCGATGACGTCGCAACGCATGATGCCGCCGAAGATGTTGACGAAGATCCCCTTCACGTCAGCGTCCTGCAGGATGATCTTGAAGGCCTCGGCTACCTTCTCCCGGGTGGCACCGCCCCCCACGTCCAGGAAGTTGGCCGGTTCGCCCCCGTACTCCTTCAAGACGTCCAGGGTTGCCATGGCGAGGCCGGCACCGTTAACCAGGCAGCCGATGGAGCCGGAGAGTTTGATGTAGGCAAGGTCGTACTTGCCGGCGTTGATCTCCAGCGGGTCGAGCTGCGAGTAGTCCATCATGTCCGGATACTCGCGGTGCCTGAAGATGGCGTTGTCGTCGAAGGTGACCTTGGCGTCCATCGCCATGAGCCACCCCGCCCTGGTGACCACGAGCGGGTTGATCTCGACCAGCGCGCAGTCCTTCTCCAGGCAGACCCGGTACAGGTTGAGGATGAGGTTGACGCAGTCCTCGCAGACGCTCCCGGACAGGCCGAGCTGCAGGGCGATCTGCCGCGCCTGGTACGACCTCAGTCCGAGGAAGGGGTCGATGGTGAGGGTGTGGATCTTCTCCGGGGTCTTCGAGGCAACCTCCTCGATCTCCATGCCCCCTTCGGCCGAGGCGATCAGGACGTAACGCGACGAGCTACGGTCCAGGGTGATGGAGAGGTAGAACTCCCGTGCGATCTCCACCGCTTCCTCCACCAGGATGCGCCGGACCTTGAGCCCCTCGGGGCCGGTCTGCGGCGTCACCAGGGTCTTGCCGAACAGCTCCTTGGCGTACTCCTGGGCCTGTTCCGGGTGGTGCACGAGCTTCACGCCGCCCGCCTTGCCGCGTCCACCGGCGTAGATCTGCGCCTTGACCACGCAGCGTCCCCCCATCTCCTTGGCCGCCCGCTCCACCTGGTCTGCGGTGAGCGCCACGCGACCACGAGGTATGGGGATGCCGAACGAATTCAGTATCTCCTTGGCCTGATACTCATGAATGTTCATCCTGATCTCCTATGGTGCAGCTTTGGAATGTGCCGGGTGCAGCAGCTTTCAGAAGGTAAGATGTTTAAATCGTGGGGTTATGGCGTGGCGGCGAGCGCCGTCCCTCCAGATTCTTTTCGGCCAGCGGGGACCGAAATTCAAATTAAAGGTAAATAGTATCACAATTAAAAAAAAGAGAAGCCCGTGGGGGGCTTCTCTTCCGATCTTTCCTCGTCCTGTTTTTCTGCTGCTACCGGGTCTGTACCCTTCGGCGCACCGTGATGTGCTCGGTCCCCTTGCTGCACTGCAGGTCGACCTCGGAAAATGCGGTGAAGTTGCCGCCGGGGTTCTTGCGGGCGGCGCGTGCCTGGCGCTCCAGCGCGATATGCTTGCACTTTTCCAGGACCGCCTGAATATCGTCGCCGGTCACGTCGGCGACCTCGAAGCGGTGCTTGCGCGCCACGATCCCCTCTCCCTGAGTGCTGACGATGTTACCCCGGCAGATGAGTTCTTCCGCGCCGGCAGTGCCGGAGAGTAACAGCAGCAAGGACAGCAGGATCGTCGTTTTCATGATGGCTCCTCTGTAAAAGTCGTCACTCTTCGCCGGTATTGTTGCTGCGCCTGCCCAAGGCCCGGAGTTCCCTGCGGGAGAGCCTGCCCCGGGGCCGCGTCGCGCTTTGAGAGGGGGGGGCGGCTTCCACCACCGGCGCAGCCTGCGGGGGCGCGGCTGTCGCGGCACCCGGTGCACCCGGAGCGGCCGCCTGCGCCGATGGGACCGGTTGCGGCGACGATTGCGCCGGCGCGGCCGGCTGGCCCGGCGGGGCCTGCTGCACCAGCAGCGGCGGGGCGCTCGGTGCGGGAGCCGAGCTTGAGGCCGGTCCCGCCGGTGCGGGCGGTTGTGCCGTTGCCGGGCCTCCCAGTTTGCCGGTTGCCACGTCGAGCACCCGGGCCTTTTTCAGGTAACGCGCCGGGATCTCGTGCAGGCTGTTGGTGTAGAACCTGGTTCCTTTGTTGTCCTTCCAGGTGTAGATCTCGGCACATGCGGCCGTAGCACTCACAAAAACCATCAGGACTGCCAGAAGCGCCTTCATTTCCCCTCCAGTGCAAATGCTTGCAGCGTTACCTATTATTCAGGATAACCCCTCCGGCTTCAAGCCCAAAAGGTGATTAATACTTTTCGGCACTTCGATCTGTTTCTCCAGTAACAGGCCGTCATGCAATATTTAGCGGGCTATGCTATCCTAAAGGCTGTGCAACAGGTGGTGTTTCAACAACCTACAGGAGATGGCGCCATGAAGAATGGGAGATTTTTTCTCGGCTTATTGTTCTTCTTAGCGGTGGCAGTAGGTATCGAAGCTGACGCCGCTTCCCGTATCAAGGTCTATTCAGCAGAAAAGGGGAGCTACATCATGTCTGACGAGGTAGTGAGGACAAACGCGGAATGGAAGAAGACACTCACGCCCGAACAGTACCATGTCCTGCGTGAAAAGGGGACCGAGCGCGCCTTCACCGGCAAATATGCCGCGACCCATGACCACGGTATCTACCGGTGCGCCGGGTGCGGGCTGGATCTGTTCAAGTCCGAGGACAAGTTCGAGTCCGGGACCGGTTGGCCCAGTTTCACCCAGCCTATAGCCAAGGAAAACGTGAAGACCGAGACGGACCGCAGTTTCTTCAGCACGCGGACCGAGGTGCTGTGCCGTCGCTGCGGCGGGCACCTGGGGCACGTCTTCAACGACGGTCCTAAGCCGACCGGGCTGCGTTACTGCATGAACTCCGCGGCCCTGCAGTTCGTGGCGACCAAATAAAAGGGGAAGCGGCAGGAAAACCAAAGGCTTTAACGCAAAGGCGCCAAGGTGCAGAGGCGCGAAGAACCATAAGATTGTTCGACACCAGGTCTTGGCGACTTTGCGCCTCCGCGTCTTTGCGTTGAGGCCGTTGTGGTTTTCGGGAGGCATAACATGAGACGGCTGATATGCACGGCGACGGCCTTTCTTTTCTTCTTGGCGTGGGCTGGATCTTTGTCGGCTGCGCAGTTGCAAAAGGCGACCTTCGCCGGGGGGTGCTTCTGGTGCATGGAGCACCCCTTCGACGAGCTGCCGGGGGTGGTGTCGGTGACGTCCGGCTATACCGGCGGTCATGTGAAGAACCCGACCTACGAGCAGGTTTCTGCGGGGGGCACCGGCCACGCGGAATCGGTGCAGGTACTCTACGATCCGTCCCGGATCAGTTACGACAAGCTGCTCAGCCGTTACTGGCACAACATCGACCCGACCGTCAAGGATCGCCAGTTCTGCGACGTCGGGCACCAGTACCGGAGCGCCATTTTCTACCACAACGAGGAGCAGAAGCACCTGGCCCTGCAGTCCAAGCAGGCGCTCGAGAAGAGCAGGCAGTTGAAGGCGCCGATTCAGACCGAGATCGTTGCGGCGACCGAGTTCTACCCGGCGGAAGAGTATCACCAGCATTATTACAAGAAGAACCCGCTACGGTATTCTTACTACCGCCTGAGCTGCGGCCGGGACCACAGGCTGAAGGAACTCTGGGGCGACCAGGCCGGGAAGTAGGGGACCGGGGGATGCCATGAAAAACCGAGAGATAGCCAGGATGTTCGAGGAGATCGCGGACATCATGGAGATCCGGCAGGACAACGTCTTCAAGATCAGGGCCTACCGCCGGGCGGCGCTCAACCTGGAGGGGCTGAACCGGGACCTGGCCCAGATGTCGCACAAGGAACTCCTGGAGATCCCGGGGATCGGGGCGGACCTGGCCGCGCGCATCGAGGAATACCTGCAGACCGGCACCACGGCCCACTATGAGCAGCTGAAAAAGGAGGTGCCGGCGGGCGTCTTCACGCTGCTGGCCGTGCCCGACCTGGGGCCGAAGACGGCGAAGGCTATCTACGAGGCGCTGCAGATCACGAGCCTGGAGGACCTGGAGCAGGCGGCACGGGAACACCGCCTGATCGGCATCAAGGGGATCAAGGAGAAGACCGAGGAGAACATCCTCAAGGGTATCCGGGCCGTGAAGAGGGGGCGCGAGCGGCAACCGCTGGGACGGATGCTGCCGGCGGCCGAGGAACTGGTGGCGGCGCTGAAGGAGAAGGCACCGCTGGAGCGGATCGAGGTGGCGGGTAGCATCAGGCGCCGCCGCGACAGCATCAAGGACATCGACATCGTGGCGACCTCCCCCGACCCGGCGAGCGTCATGGAGGCGTTTGTGAACCTGACCCAGGTGCACGACGTGATCATGCGCGGCCCCACCAGGGCGAGTGTCACCATCCGGGAAGGGGTGCAGGTCGACCTGCGGGTGGTGGAGCCGTCTTCCTACGGCGCAGCGCTCGCCTACCTGACCGGCAGCCAGGCGCACAACGTCCGGCTGCGGGAGATGGCGCAGAAGCGGGGACTGAAGATCAACGAGTACGGCATCTTCCGCGAGGAGGACAACGTGCGGCTTGGCGGTGAGAACGAGGAGGATGTCTATCGCCTGCTCGATCTTCCCTTCGTGCCGCCGGTACTGCGCGAGGACCGAGGCGAGATCGAGGCGGCACTGGCGGGAAAACTGCCGCAACTGGTTACCCGGGAGGAGATCCTGGGCGACCTGCACGTCCATTCCCGCTGGAGTGACGGCGCCCACGGCATCGCCGAATTGGTGGAGGCGGCGCGGCTGCGGGGACTTTCCTATCTCGCGGTAACGGACCATTCCCAGGGGCTCGGTGTGGCGCGCGGCCTGACCGTCGACCGGCTGAAAGAGCAGCAAGCCGAGATCCGGGAGCTGAACCGGGAGCTCAAGGGATTCCGGGTGCTGCACGGCACCGAGATGGATATCCATGGCGACGGGACGCTGGATTTTCCGGACGAGGTACTCAAAGAGCTCGACGTGGTGGTGGCTTCCATCCACTCCGGCTTCAACAACTCGAAGGAAGTCATGACCGCGCGCATCGTGGCCGCGATGCGAAACCCGTACGTGCACATCATCGCGCATCCCACCGGACGCATCATCGGCGAGCGGGAGGGGTACCAGCTGGACATGGAAGAGGTGCTGCAGGTGGCCAGGGAGACCGGGACGGCACTGGAGATCAACGCCTATCCGCTGCGGCTCGACCTCGAGGACCGCTACGTGCGCCGCGCCAAGGAGCTGGGGGTGAAGATCGCCATCAACACCGACACCCACGCGAAGCTCCAGTTCGATACCCTCCCCT
This sequence comes from Geomonas oryzisoli, assembly GCF_018986915.1. Lineage (NCBI taxonomy): Bacteria > Pseudomonadati > Thermodesulfobacteriota > Desulfuromonadia > Geobacterales > Geobacteraceae > Geomonas > Geomonas oryzisoli. The sequence continues at coordinate 4,097,695 of NZ_CP076723.1, read as the reverse complement.
GGGGGATTTCCGTCGCCCAGCGCGGCTGGCTGGAACGGGAGGACGTGCTGAACACGCTGACGGTCGATAATCTGTTGAAATGGTTGAAAAAGAAACACCTGTAGGGGCGAATAATCATTCGCCCGATGCCCCCCCGCCGGTGGGCGTCTGATGGCGGATGGGGCAACCTTGGTTGGGCGAATGATTATTCGCCCCTACAGTACGGCGGCAACGAACCCACAGCAGGGACAGACGACAGGAAAGGAACCGACATGCCCAACTACTGGCTCTTCAAGAGCGAACCCTCCAGCTTCTCTCTCGACGATCTCAAGAGCCGCCCCGATGCCACCGAGCACTGGGACGGCGTCCGCAACTTCCAGGCACGCAACTTCCTGCGCGACCAGATCAAGGTCGGCGACCAGGTGCTCTTCTACCACAGCAACATCGCGGAACCCGGTGTGGTCGGGATCGCCGAGGTGGTGCGGGCCGGCTACCCCGATTTCACCGCCTTCGATCCCGACAGCAAGTATTTCGACCCGAAGAGCGCGCCGGAGAAACCGACCTGGTACATGGTCGACGTGCGCTTCGTGCGCGAACTGCCGCGGCCGGTGACACTCGCCGAGCTGAAGACCGTCCCCGAGCTTTCCGGTATGGCCCTTCTGAACCGCAGCCGCCTGTCGGTCCAGCCGGTGCGCAAGGAAGAGTGGGACCGGATCATGACACTGGCAGGAGTGGCACCTTGAGGGGATAGCAGAAGGGACAGGCTCCGTTAGGTGCCTGTCCCTCTAGCGGAACGCTTCTTTCTGCTCAGCCCAGCCTCCAAAAGCAGTAAGGGGACAGGCACCTGGCGGAGCCAGTCCCCTGGGTGCCCTCGGCTCACGTGCGGCACTTCATGGACCCCACGCCTTCTTTCCCGGCCCGTTTATCAATAACTACAAGCTCTTCGCAGCCAACTCGTACACGTCCCTTGCCAGGCCGGGCTCGGCCAGGATGCGCTCCAGTTCCTTCTTCATGAGCTCCTGACGGTTGGCGTCGAAGCGCCGCCAGCGGCTGAATGGGGTGAGCATGCGCGCGGCGATCTGCGGGTTGATCCCGTTCAGACGCAGGATCTGGTCCCCCAGGAAACGGTACCCCCTGCCGCCGGCATCGTGGAAACGGACCTGGTTCCCCTGGCTGAAGGCACCCACCAGCGAGCGGACCCGGTTCGGGTTGCGCAGGTCGAAGTCGGGATGGTCCAAAAGCGCCAGCACCCGGTCCATGGTGTCGGGCAGCCGCGATGCGGCTTGGAGGATGAACCACTTGTCGATGACGCCGCGGTCGTCGCGCCAGCGCTGGTAGAACGATGCCAGCGCCTCTTCACGTTCAGGGCAGGCGCAGTTGGCCAGCGCGGAAAGTGCCCCCAGGCTGTCGGTCATGTTGTCGGCGCTTTTGAACTGGGCCATGCAGGCGTCGATGGCCTGCTGCCCTCCTGCCGCCATCAGGTAGGAAAGAGAGAGGTTTTTGAGCCTGCGGCAGCCGGCAAGCCCGTCGTCGGGGCGGTAGGGCGCGCGGGCGGCGCAGGCCTCTCGCGCAGCCGAGAGTTCTGCCGCCAGCTGCTCGCCTACCGTGGCCCGCACCAGCTCTCGCGCCTGGTGGATGGCATCCGGGTCGATGACCTGCATCTGTTCGGCGAGGTAGCTCTCGGTGGGCAGGGTGAGCGCCTCGGCCAAAAAGGCGCGGTCCTGGCGGTCGTCGCAGAGGAGCCTTCGGAAGGACTCGATGAAACTTTCCTTCACCCGCGCCTCGCGCCCGGCCTGGATGTCGCCGATGAGCCCCATGATCAGTTTCACCGCCTGGACCTGCCCCGCCTCCCAGCGCACGAACGGATCGCTGTCGCTGGTCATCAAGAGGTCCAGGTCCTCGTCGCGGTACGGGTAGTCGAGCTTCACCGGCGCGCAGAAGTTGCGTAACAGCGACGGCACGGGGCGCTCCTTGAGCCCCACGAAGGTGAAGGTTTCCGTCTCCTGCCTGAGTTCGACAGTCCGGGAAGTCCCCGCGGGCTCCGTCTCCCCGGCCAGTCGCAGCGGCAGCTCGGCTCCGGCCCGGTCCAGAAGCCCCATGACCAGCGGAATGTGGAACGGTTTCTTCTCCGGCTGGCCGGGCGTCGAGGGGCAGCTCTGGGTCACGGTCAGGGTGTAGCTGCCGTCCCCGGCCCGGAACTCGTCGCGCACGGTGAGGACCGGGGTTCCGGCCTGGTCGTACCAGAGCATGAACTGGGAAAGGTCGCGCTTGCCGGCGTCCGCCATCGCCTGCACGAACTCGTCGACCCGCACCGCTTGCCCGTCGTGGCGCTCGAAGTAGAGGTCCATGCCGGCGCGGAAGGCCTCGCGCCCCAGAAGGGTCTGCAGCATCCGGATCACCTCGCCCCCCTTGTGATACACGGTCATGCTGTAGAAGTTGTTGATCTCAACGTAGGACTCGGGGCGCACCGGGTGGGCCAGGGGGCCGGCATCCTCGGGGAACTGCGCGCTGCGCAGGCTCTTCACGTCGGCGATCCTCTTCACCGGGCGCGACTGCATGTCCGCGGAGAACTCCTGGTCGCGGAAGATGGTGAGCCCTTCCTTCAGTGAGAGCTGGAACCAGTCGCGGCAGGTGATCCGGTTGCCGGTCCAGTTGTGGAAGTACTCGTGGCCGATCACCTCTTCGATGGCCTGGTAATCGTCGTCGGTGGCGCTTTCCGGGCTGGCCAGCACGTAGCGGGAGTTGAAGACGTTCAGCCCCTTGTTCTCCATGGCCCCCATGTTGAAGTCGTCCACGGCCACGACCATGTAGGTGTCGAGATCGTACTCGCGGCCGAACTGCTCCTCATCCCAGCGCATGGCGTGCATGAGCGACCTGAGGGCGTGTTCGCACTTGTCCTTGTTGCGCTCCTCGACGTAGATCTCGAGCTGCACCTGACGGCCGCTCATGGTGGTGAAGCGGTCGGCGATGTGGACCAGGTCCCCGGCGACCACGGCGAAGAGGTAGCTCGGTTTCTTGAAGGGGTCGTGCCAGACGGCGAAGTGGCGCCCGTCGGGGAGGTCCCCCTTCTCGACGAGGTTGCCGTTGGCCAGAAGGACCGGGCAGGCGGCCCTGTAGGCCCGCAGGGTCACGGTGTAGACCGCCATGACGTCGGGGCGGTCGGTGAAGTAGGTGATGCGCCGGAACCCCTCGGCCTCGCACTGGGTGCAGAGCATGGGGCCCGAGGCGTACAGGCCGGAGAGGGCGCTGTTTTCCTTGGGGTTGATCCTTGTTGTCACCTCGAGGACGAAACGTTCGGGAGGATCGGGGAGCACCAGGCAGCTGTCATCGACGCGGTAGCTTCCCTGTTCCAGTTCGACCCCGTCCAGCTTGAGCGACAGCAGGGTGAGTTCCTCGCCGTCCAGGACGAGGGGGCGGACGCCGCTACTGCGGTCATGGTTGCTGCGGATGGCAAGGCGGGACAGCACCCGGGTGTCCTCCGGGGACAGGTCGAAAGAGAGCTCTACTGTATCAACCAGGTAGTCGGGAACCTGGTAGTCCTTTTGATGGATGGTCTGGTGCTGGCACTGTGACATGTTTTCCCCTCTTTTCTCACCTTTTAATAGCTGCGGCCAAGGGTGTTATTGTATCGGGAGCCGGGCGCGTTTTCAATGGCTACCGACGATGGAGAGGTACATTTGATGAATGATGCCGCATGCTTGTGAATTCCGCCGGTGACCGGGCGCGGCGGCGGGCGGCGCCGCGCCGGTGGGAACCCCCGCAATATGTTGACTTTATTGGAGAACAAGGCTATACAGTCCGCATGAAACGTCCGCTCCTCTCTTTGCTGTTCCTGCTCTTCATCTCTCTTGCCGCTCCGGCCCTTCCTGCCAGTGCCACCGAGATCTATGCCCAGCAAACCGGGAAGAGCTGCGACGCCTGCCATGTCGATCCGGCAGGGGGGGGCGAGTTGACCGCGGCTGGGAAGGAATTCGCCGCCTCCCGCGCCGTGAAAAGCGAGGCTCCGCGGGTCGCCACGGCCGGCAAGGTGGTGCGCTTTCTGACCGGCTACCTGCACATGCTGATCGCGATCCTGTGGTTCGGCACCATCCTGTACGTGCACCTGGTCCTGAAACCCGCCTATGCGGCGGGAGGGCTTCCGCGCGGCGAGGTCAAGGTGGGCGTACTCTCCATGGTCGTCATGGGGATCACCGGCGCCATCCTCACCCACTTCCGGGTCACTTCCCTGGACATGCTGCTGCACACCCGCTTCGGCGTGCTGCTGCTCATCAAGATATCCCTCTACCTGGTGATGGTTTTCTCCGCCGCCTATGTGGTGCTGGTCATCGGCCCCAAGCTGAAGGGGAAGCGCCGCGAGCCGGTGGCGCTCCCGGCAGGAAAGGAGCTGACGCTGGACGAGCTCGCCTCTTTCGACGGCAAGGAAGGGCGCCCGGCCTACTTCGCCTACGAGGGGCACCTCTACGACGCGAGCGCCAGCCGCCTGTGGAAGGGAGGGGTGCACATGGGGCGCCACCATGCCGGCGAGGACCTGAGCGAGGCGCTCAAACTGGCCCCGCACGGATCGGACAAGGTGCTGCTCATGCCCGAGGTGGGGACCCTGGCCGACGTGACCCAGCGCAAGGCCCCGCTGCATGAGCGGGTCTTCTTTTTCATGGCCTACATGAACCTGACCATCGTATTTCTGATCGTGCTGATCTTGTCGCTCTGGCGCTGGGCCTGACGCATGATGCCGGCCTGCCCGGACAAGGATTGACCGTGACGCAACTTCGCACCATATTCCATGCCGACGCGAGGAGGGATCCCGACTCTCTGCTGCGCCTGTTCGTCGTCGTGGCCCTGGTTTCCATCATCCTGATCACCTCGCTGGCGGGCTACGCCTTCTACCTGGTGCTGCAGAAGAACCTGATCGACAGCGCGGAAGACGACGCCGTCAAGGTCAGCATGGCCCTCTCCGAGGACGAGAGGGCACGCTTCACCGTGGTCAGAAGCGACGGCACCGTGGCGGTCGAGGTACTGCCGGAAAATTTCTTCGTCCTGGACCGGGATCTCAGGACGTTTCTCGCCCCCTTCGACATCGTCAAGATCAAGATCTACTCCTCCGATTACCGCATCGTCTACAGCACCGAGAAAAAGCTGATCGGCGAGGTCAACCGCGGCAACATGAGGCTCGCCCGGGCGCTCGCCGGTGCCTTCGACTCGAAGCTCGAGCGCAAGGATGAGGTGAAAGACCTCGCCGACGAGCTCAAGTTCAACGTGGACGTGGTGGAAACCTACATCCCGATCCGGGCCCGCGGCAAGGTGATCGGGAGCTTCGAGGTCTACATCGACGTCACCAAGTACCACCGGCAGACCATGAACGCGGCGCTTCTGTCGCTGGCCGCGCTGTGCGGCATCCTTTTCTCGGTGTTCGGGATTTCGTTCGTGCTGATCAGGAAGGGAACCAACGAGCTCAAGGAAACCCAGGAGACGCTCAGGAAACAGACCCTGATCGACGGTCTGACCGGTACCTTCAACAAGAGCCAGATCGAGCTGATCGGGCGGCGGGAGTTCGCACGCGCCCTGCGCCGCAGGGAGAAGGGGCTCGCCGACTCAGAGGTCGGCTTCATCATGATCGACATCGATCACTTCAAGCAGGTAAACGACCGCTACGGGCACCTCGCCGGCGATCACCTGTTGCAGCTGTTCGCGGAGCGGGTCGGCGCCTCGCTGCGCAGCTACGACTCCGTGGGACGCTTCGGAGGCGAGGAGTTCCTGGTGGTGCTGCCCGGCTCCGACCGCGAGCAGACACTCAGCGTGGCGCACAAGATCTGGACGCTGATCCGCGAGGAGCCCTTCCTGGTGGATGGCCAGACCCTGCGGGTCACCACCAGTGCCGGGGTCGCCAACGTGCAGCACAACGACGACGACCTGCTGCAGGTGTTGAAGCGCGCCGACCTTAACCTGTACCAGGCCAAGAGCGGCGGCAGGGACAGGGTGATCTAGCGCTGCCGGTTACACTGTTCGATGATGGCGTCGATCTCGTCCTGCGAGATATCGTCGATCCTGATGGCGCCGTCGGACTCACGGCGCAGGGCCGAGATGCCGGGGTAGCTCTTTTCCAGGAACTTCAGCTCCTGCGACTGGTGTTGCACCGTTCTTAAAAGACGCCGGTTTTCCTCTTCCAGGTCGTATTTCTCCACCGCGCTCTTCAGCGCGAGCTTCAGTTCCGTATCGTTCCAGGGCTTGGTGAAGAACCGGTAGATCTCGCCGCTGTTCACCGCCCGCATGGTGGCCTCGATGCTGGCATGGCCGGTCAGCATGATGCGCACCGTCTCCGGGTACAGCTCCTTCACCCTCCCCAGAAACTCCGCCCCGTCCATCCCCGGCATCTTCTCGTCCGAGATCACCACCTTGAAGCGGTGCTGCGTCATGAGCTGAAGCGCCTCGTTGCCGCCGGGCGCCCCCTGGATCAGGTAGGGTTCCTCGTCCAGCCCCCGCATCAGGGCGGAGATCACGTGCGGTTCGTCATCGACTATCAAAATGCTGTGTTCCATATTTTCCTCACGGGACATGATTCACCTCGGTTGCATCGTTTTTGACGGGTTGTGTCTTCCCCTCCCTTGACGGGAGGGGGCCGGGGGGGGGGTGATCTTGCCATGACCGCGCATGTGGCACCTACCCCCACCCCCTAACCCCCTCCCGCGAGGGGAGGGGGGAGCGGCGCCGTCATCCGGGGAGCTCTTTCGGGGTGCCGCAGTGGGGACAGTTGAGCCACTGCGGCTCAAGAGGCACCCTGCAGCTCTTGCAGAAGTTCTGGCGCAACGAGCCGCAGAAGGGGCAGAAAGGGAACTTGGCGTCGATGGTGCGCCGGCAGCATGCGCAGGTCCTCTGGTACAGAAGCTGGGGGCCCATCACCCGCAGCAGTTCCTCCAGGGTGGTCATCCCCAGGCACACCTTTTCCAGTCCGTCCTCCATCAGGGTCCTCATGCCGTTGCCGCGCGCCATCTCGAAGAGCTCGCTTTCACGGTAGGACGTGCTGATGAAGTGCCGGAAATCCTCGTTCATGGTGAACAGCTCGAAGATGCCGGTACGCCCCCGGTACCCGGTCTGGTTGCACTGCTCGCACCCCTTGCCGCGGTGCACTGTCTCTCCCAAAAGTCCCGGCGGCACCCGCAACAGTTCCACGATCTCCTGGTCCGCCGGCACCTCCATGCTGCAGTTGGGGCAGATCCGGCGCACCAGGCGCTGCGCGAAGAGCCCCTCCAGGGCCGAGGCGATGATGTACGGCTTGATCCCCATGTCGATGAGGCGGGTGATGGAGGCCACGGCCGAGTTGGTGTGCAGGGTGGAGAGGACCATGTGGCCGGTGAGCGCCGCCTTGAAGGCGACGTCCGCCGTCTCCGGGTCGCGGATCTCGCCCACCAGGATCACGTCCGGGTCCTGGCGCAGCGTGGCGCGCAGAACGCTCGCGAAGGAGAGCCCGATCTTCTCGCGCACCGCAACCTGGTTCGCGTCTTCCACGAAGTACTCCACCGGTTCCTCGATGGTCTCGAAGTTCTTGCTCCCCTCGAGCATGGTGGCGAGGATGGAATAGAGCATGGTCGTCTTGCCGCTTCCGGTGGGGCCGGTGGCGATGATGACCCCCTGCGGCTTCTTCACCATGGTGCGGATCTTTTTGAGGTCCCCCTCGAGCACCCCCAGGTCGGGGAGTTCCTTGATGGCGGCACTCTTGTCCAGGATGCGCAGCACCATCTTCTCGCCGTTCAGGGTCGGCAGCGACGAGACCCTCATGTCGACGATCCGCGTTCCGGCCTTCACCGTGATGCGCCCGTCCTGCGGCTTTCTCCGCTCGGAGATGTCCATCTTGGAGAGGATCTTGATGCGCGATACGATGGCGGGATGCAGGTCGGCCGGGATCTTGATCTTGCTGTGCAAAAGCCCGTCGATCCGGAAGCGGACCAGGGTGTACTTGGTCTTTCCCTCGATGTGGATGTCGCTGGCGTGATAGCGGATCGCCTCGGAGATCACCGCGTTCACGATCCGGATCACCGGCGGCACCTCCGACGACCCGATCAGCTCCGTGACGCTCACCTGGCTTTCTTCGTCGTCGATGATGATGTCGATCTCGTCGATCGGCTCCAGGTCGGCGCTCGGCTCCAGGGGCTGCGGCCCCTCGGCGTAGACCCGCTGCAAGAGGGCCACGACCTCCGAGCTCGCCGCCAGAAGCGGCACGACGCTCAGCCCCGTCATCATGGCGATGTTGTCGATCTTGTAGATGTCGGAGGGGTCGGCCATGGCGACCGTGATCTGCCGGCCGGTCATCCGGATCGGCACCATCCGGTTGCGCTCGCACAGGTCGCGGGGCAGGAAGCGCACCGCCTGGCTGGCGATCTCGGCGCAGGAGAGGTCGACGTACTCGATGTTCAAGGAGGCCTGCAGCGCCTTCACCACCTGCGATTCGGTGAGCGCCCCCATGCGCACCAGCGTGTCGCTCAGGAACTCCCCTTCGTTGCGATCATGGACGGCCCGGGCCAGTTCCTCGCTGCTGACCAGCCCCGCCTTCACCAGGATGCCGCCGATCATGCCCCGGTTCTCGTCGAAGAGGTTCGCGTAGTTCCTGATGCGCCGCTGCTGGGAGCGGGTCAGCTCCTTCAGGGTCTGGTTCTCCTGCATGAGCAGGTACTGCTGCAGGGCGAGACTCACGGTGAGGCGCAGGTCGTCGTCGTTCCAGGGCTTGGTGATGAACTTGTAGACCGCGCCGTCCTTCACCGCCCCCATCACCGAGCTGACGTCCGCGTGCCCGGTGAGCATGATCCTGATGGTCTGCGGCCAGCGCTCCTTCACCGTCTTCAAAAGCTCCGCGCCGGTCATGCCGGGCATGCGGTGGTCCGAGACGATCAGCTGCACCTCGTTGCTCTCCATGACGGCCAGCGCCTCGGCCCCGCCGGGCGCGGTGAAGAGCTGGTAATTCTCGTCCATGAAGATGCGGCGCATCGCGGCGAGGACCCCCGGCTCGTCGTCGACGAAGAGGACCCCGAAGGGGCTGGTCTCCGCGGCGGGAGACGCGGCTTCCCGCTCCTCTCCCTTCATGCCGGCCTTGAATAGCTCCGAGTACTTGGCCATGCTCCTATTCCTTGGGGACCGGCTCCGCCAGGTGCCTGTCCCCCTCCTTCGCGGCGGGGATGGTGATGATGAAGTCGGCGCCTCCCCCGGGCGCGTCGGCGACCGCAATGGTTCCCTTGAGTTTCAGTACCGCCTCCCAGACCACGGCGAGCCCCATCCCGGTGCCGGAGCCGACCGGCAGCGTGGTGAAGAAGGGCTCGAAGATCTGCCCGCGCAGCCCGGCTGGTACACCGGGACCGTTGTCGGCGATGCCGATCCGGATCCGCTCGCCGTCGAAGCAGCTGGAGAGGGTGATGCGGGGCGCTGCCCCGGCATGGGTGAGCGCGTTCTGGATCAGGTTCAGGAAGATCTGCCCGGGGAGCTGTCCCTGGCAGTTGACCGGGGGGAGCGGCTGCAGCTCTTTCACCACCTCGGCCCGGCCGGAAATCTGGTGCGACAGCACCCCCAGGGTCCGCTCCAGTTCCTGGTTCAGGTCCACCTCGACCTCGCCCGCCTCGTCCACATGGGAGAACCCCTTCAGGTCGGCGACGATCCGGCTCACCCGCTCCGCCCCGGCCAGGCTCTCGGCCATCAGGTCGCCGATGTCGGAGAGCACCTGGGGGAGCTTCAGCTCGCGCCACTTGAGCTCCGCGTTCTCCACGAGCCGCGCCGGCGGGTCCACCCTGACGTGCTCCCGGTAGAACTGGAGCATCGCGCAGCAGCGGGCGGCATACTTCTGCAGGGTGTGCAGGTTGGAGGTGATGAAGCCCAGCGGGTTGTTGATCTCGTGGGCGACGCCTGCGGCGAGCTGCCCGACGGCCGCCATCTTTTCCTGCTGCAGCATCAGGGCCTGGGCCCTTTTGAGCTCCGCGCTCCGCTCCTTCACCCGCAGTTCCAGGTTCTCGGCGAGCTCCCGGTAGCGCGCCTCCCCGGCCGCGAGCTCGGAGTTGATGCGCATGAGCTCCTCGTGCGAGCTGTTCACGACGCTGGTGTGGATCTCGGTGGTGAGCACCCTTTTCAGGTTGTTCCTGAGCACCGTGTCCAGTGCGACCCCGAGCAGCGAGGCGAGCGGGACCAGCCGGTCGCGCTCCGCGGGGGAGCCGAACAGCTCCAGCCGGGCCACCGGCTCACCCTCCAGGTACAGGGGGAGCCGCGCCAGGAGCTCGCCCCGGCCGCCGCCGTCGGTCTCGCCCCAAAGCTCCTCGCCCTCTTCGTCCACCACCCGCGCGCCGCCGGCTCCGGCCTGAAGCGCGCCCTTTAGCAGCGGCAGCACATCGCTGTCCAAAAGGAGCTCGCGCAGGTTCTTCTCGGCGCCTACCACGAATTCCAGGGTTTGCGCGCTCATGGCTCCTCCTTGAGCGAGGTGAGCTGCCGCACGAACCGGTCCCGGGACAGGCCGTGCTGCCCGGTGAGGGCGTAGCGGGCGTCGATGCGGTCGTAGACCAGGCCGGCCAAAAGGGCGAAGGTATCCGCCACCCCCTCGCCGTTGAGCGCGCTGGCCAGCACCACGGGGACCCCGGTGGGGTCCCAGGTGGCGCGGATTTCCCGCTCCGGGACGGCCTGCGGCAGGTCGCGCTTGTTGAACTGGATCACCAGGGGGAGTGTCTCGATGTCGAGCCCCACCAGCGCCAGGTTACGCTCCAGGTTGTCGAAGCTCGCGAAGTTGCTGTGCGACTCGGACGGGTTTGAGTCGGCGATGAAGGCGACCCCGTCGGCCCGCTGCAGCACCGCCTTCCTGGTGGCGTCGTGGCAGACCTGCCCCGGCACCGTGTACACCTTCACCTTGATCTTCAGACCGCTGGGCGCGGTCAGGAAGAAGGGGAGCAGGTCGAAGTAGATGGTGCGGTCGCCGCTTGTGTCCAAGACCATCAGCTCACCGCGCCCCTGCCGGGTAAGAAGGTCGTGCAGCTGCAGGAGGTTGGTGGTCTTGCCGGAGAGGGCCGGGCCGTAGTAGACCAGCTTCAGCACCATGCGCCCCTCTTTTTCGCTGTACTCGATCATTTCCGCTTCTCTTCGACCACCCATACCCCGCAGGAAGGGGGGTCGATCCGGTAGTAGCGCAGCACCGCGTCGATCACGCCGCCGTTGAGCACCGTCCCCTCGGTGAGGAGCAACAGCCCGGTGCCGCTGTAGAGGTTGCGGGTGAGCTTCATCCCTTCCACGAGCCGGTTGGGCGCCACCTCCTGCTCGGCTACCGGCACGCTCGCGGTGAACCGGGCCGCGCTCCCCTCGCTCGTCCCGGAGGGGGCCCAGCTGACGAAGATGCCGCCGGAGGGAGGATCGACCTGGTAGGCCCGCGCCACGGCCATGATGCGCCCGGCGTCGAGCACCGTGCCACGCTCCAGGATCAGGGCCCCCGACGCGGTATGCAGATCCCGGGTCGCCGTCATCCCCTCCAGGAGCTGCTTGGGGCGCAGTTCCTTCTCGGCAACCTCGGCGCGGCGCGAGTAGGTTGGGAGGTACAGGGCCCGCACGTGCTGCTCGACGACCGGGAAGATCTCGGGATCGAGCCCCCGCCCGAGCTCCTTTTCCATGCGCGCGAAGAGCGCCGCGAGCGGGTCGTCGCCCCCAAGCTCAGTGAGCTCGCGGTCCACGAAGTCGGCCATGGCGATGATCCGGGCGCCCAGCGGTATCCCGCTTCCCGTCAGGCCGTCGGGGAAGCCGCTGCCGTCGTAGCGCTCGTGGTGGTGCCGGATCAGGACCCCCGCCTCGCGCAGTTCCTCGACCGCGTCCAGGGTGGCCTGGCCCCGGATCGCGTGCTGCAGAAAGATGCCCAGCTCCTCCCGGTTCATGGCCGACATCCGTTTGGCCAGGATGTCCTGGCTGATGCCGATCACCCCGACGTCGTGCAAAAGAGCCGCGGTGCGCACGGTCTCCACCTCGGCGGGGGAGAGTTTCAGGTCGCGGGCGATCCGGACGCAGAGCTCGGTGACGTTCCTGGTGTGCTCCTGCAGCCGGCTGGAGTGGAGCTCGATCAGCCGCGAGAAGGCGAGGATGGTCTCGTGGAAGGAGTCGGTGACCCGCCGGTTGCGCTCCTTGAGCTCCTCGTTCTGGCGCCGGATGGTCGCCGTCTGCTCGAGGACCCGGCTCTTCAGGTTGTCGTTCCAGGCCGAGAGCTCCCTGTTCTGCTGCTCCACCAGCGCGGTGAGGCGCCGGTTCTCCTGGACCAGGCGGTACTGCTCGACCCCCTCCCGGATGGTGCGCACCAGCACCTCGTCGTCCCAGGGTTTCAGCAGGTAGCGCGACGCCCCCCCCTTGTTGATGGCGTCCATGGTGGCCGCCATGTCGGCGTAGCCGGTGAGCACCATGCGCACCGCCTCGGGGGCCAGGGTCCTGGCCTGCTCCAGGAACTGGGCCCCGCTCATCCCCGGCATGCGCTGGTCCGAGAGGATGAGCGCCACGTCCGGGTGCGCCTTGAGCTGCTCCAGTCCTTCGGCCCCCGAGACCGCGCGCAGCACCTCCAGCCCGAGGTCCTGCTCCATGAGGAGCCGGGCTATGGAACGGGTGATGTTCTCCTCGTCGTCGACCAGGAGCACTTTATGTGGTTCGCTTTGCGACTGTATGTCCATGTGCATCATCCTTTGCGGCCGCCGGGCGGTAGCCGGCGGGGTGATATCCGGCGGGGGCGGCGCGCCTCACGCCTCCCGCGCTATGGTGATCAGCAGCTCTCCCTCTTCCTGGTTGAGCGGGACCGCCTCCAGCCTGAGCTGAGTCCCCCCCGCCTGCAGGGTCCGGGACCCGGGAGCGGGGCGGGCCACTGCCGCGGCCAGTTCGGTAAACTGCGGCAGCAGTGCCTCGGCCAGCCGTTTCCCGACCAGCTCGTGGCATCCCACCTGGAGCAGGTGCGCCGCCTCCCGGTTCATCTGCAGCACCGTGCCGCCGGCGTCGATGGTCAGCACCCCCAGGGGGAGGTAGTCCAGCGCGACGGCGGCATGCAGGAGCGAGCCGTACTCCTGCATGAAGCCGCAGCTGCATGCTTTCGCCCGTAACTGCAGGTCGGTGTTCAGTTGACTCAGCTCCTGGTTCTTGCGCCGCAGCTCCTCGGCCAGCTGCTCGTTTCTGCGCTGGATCTCGAAGTGTTCCAGCGCCTTGGCTACCGTCACCCTCAGCTCGTCGTCGTTCCAGGGCTTCGGGATGAACTTGTAGATCTTCCCCTCGTTGATCGCCGCCACCACCGCGGCAGTGTCGGCGTAGCCGGAGAGGACGATCCTGATGGTCTCGGGGTGGCGCGCGCACACCTCCTTGAGGAACTCCACCCCGTTCATCCCCGGCATGCGGAAGTCCGAGATCACCACCTTCACCTGGGGGGATTCGTTGAGCAACTGCAGCCCCTCCTCTCCGGATGCCGCGGTCAGGATCTCGTAATCGTCGTCCAGGAAGATCCGCTCCAGTGCACGCAGCACGTTCCGCTCGTCATCGACGCACAGTATCCTTGTCTGGTCACTCATCTGAGGCTACCCCCTCGATCGGGAGCCTGATGGTGAAGGTGGTCCCTTCGCCGACCGAGCTTTCCACCTCGATGCTCCCCTGATGTTTCTTGATGATGTCGTAGCTGATGGAAAGCCCGAGCCCGGTCCCCTTGCCCACCTCCTTGGTGGTGAAGAACGGTTCGAAGATGCGGCTCTTGATCTCGTCGGGTATGCCGGCGCCGGTGTCGGAGAAGGCGATCAGGACCTCGTCCCCATCGCGCCGGGTCCGGATGGTGATCTCCCCCTGCTTCTCGATGGCGTGGGCCGCGTTCACCAGCATGTTCAGGAAGACCTGGTTCAGCTGCTGCGGGCGGCACTTCACCGGCGGGAGCTCCCCGTAGTCGCGCACCAGCGTGGTCTTGTACTTAAGCTCGTTCCAGGCGATGGTGACGGTGCTTTCCAGGCACTCGTTCAGGTCGACGTAGCTGGCCTGGGCGTCGTCGACCCGGGAGAAGCTCTTCAGGTTCTGCACGATGCCGCGCACCCGTTCCGCCCCGTCCTGGGATTCCGACAACAGGCTCCTGGCGTCGCCGAGGATGTAATCCACCTTGAACTTCTTGCGCGCCTCCGCGATCTCCTGGCGCATCTGTTCCGGCGCGGTCTCGGCGATGCCGGCGGACTGGACCTCGAGGAAGCCCTCCAGCCGCTCCAGGTATTTCACCATGGTGCCCAGGTTGCTGGAGATGAACCCCATGGGGTTGTTGATCTCGTGCGCCACCCCTGCGGCGAGCTGCCCGATGGAGGCCATCTTCTCCTGCTGCAAAAGCTGGGAGTGGGTCGCCTTCAACTCCTGGTAGGCGGCCACCAGTTCCTCGGAGACCTGCTTGATCTCGGTCAGGTCGTGCAGCATGATCACCTGCCACCCCTGGTCGCCGTAGGGGTAGATGCGCAGGGTGAGCCAGCGCCCACTCGCCTCGTGGTAGAGCTCGCTCTGGCCGACCGTCAGCGGGTCCAGGTCCATGCCCGCCCCCTTCAGCAGGTCGTGCCAGTTGGCCGAGACCAGCCTCGAATAGGAGGTGCCGGTCAACGTCTTGAAGGCGCGGTTGCAGCGACGCACCTTCCCCTGGGCGTCCACCATCGCCACCAGGTCGTCGACGCAGTCCATGGTCTGTTCCCACTCCCGCTTCCCCTTCTCCACCTGACGGAACAGCTCCGAGAGCTGCTCGTGCTTGAGCACCAGTTCCGCCTGGTTCTTGAGCAGCTGCCGCTCGGCGTTCTTGCGGGCGGTGATCTCCTCCTTCACTCCCAGGTAGTGGGTCACCGTGCCGTACTGGTCGCAGATGGGGGAAATGAGGGCGCTCTCCCAGAAATAGCTCCCGTCCTTGCGCTTGTTGTAGAACTCGCCGTGCCACTCCCTGCCGGCGGTGATGGTCTCCCAGAGCTCCCGGTAGCTCTGCTCGGGGAGCCGCCCCGACTTAAGGATATTCGGCCTCCTCCCCAGTGCCTCCTCCTTCTCGAAGCCGCTTACCTCGCAGAACTTGCGGTTCACGTACTGGATCACGCCGCCGGCGTCGGTGATGACGATGGAGCTCGCGCTCTGCTCGACCGCCTGCGAGAACAGGCGCAGTGACTCCTCGGCGCGCGCCCGGTCCGTGATGTCGTACAGCGTCTCCACCACCGCCACGATCTCGCCGTTTCTGATTACCGGCGCCGCGTCGAAGCAGAGGTAGCGGTCCTGGCCGTTGAGGTTGCGGTACCATCCTTCCGCCCTGATGATCCCCTTCATGACCACGTCGCTGCTGTAGGTCGGGTAAAAGTCGGCTATCTGCTGCGTCTTGCCGTCGAGGACCACGTCGCACAGGGTCGGGCGCTTTTCCGGGTAAAACGGCTGCCACTGCCGGTCGGTACCGAGCATGTCGGCGGCGGCCATGCCGGTCATCTCCGCGATGGCGCGGTTCCAGACGATGACCCGGTGGTTGCTGTCGATGACGAAGAGTGGCGTCGAGGTGTTCTCCAGAAGGTTCTCGGCGAAGCGGCGCTCCGCCTCCAGCATCCCTTCCAGCAGCCGGTCCTGGGTGATGTCCCTAAAGCTGCCGCGCAGCCCCAGGTACTCGCCCCCCGTTCCGGTCACGTCGCGGCAGACGTACTTGAACCAGCGGGTCTCGCCCTGACGCGTGACCAGCCTGAGCTCCACCGGGGGAGCCGGTCTGCCGTCCCTGGCGCAGAGGTTGCGCTGCTGCCAGAGGTCGCGGTCCTCGGGATGGATGATGTCGTTCAAGAGGTTCGGGGATTCGAGGAATTGGCGGTCCTGGTAACCGGTGACCCCCTGGCAGTTGGAGGAGATGTAGCGCAGCGACCCGTCCGGGTTGCAGACGATGGCGATTTCGGAGGTGAACTCGGCGATGATCCGGTACAGCTCCTGGTTCTCCTTCATCGCCTCCTGCCGCTTGTCCATTTCCTCGACCATGACGTTCACGGTCGAGGCGAGGCCTTCGAGCTCGTCGCCGGTGTTCAGGGTGAGCCGCCGGTCGGCGCCGGCCTTCAGAGGGAGGGTGCGGATATGGTCCACCAGGGAAGCCAGCGGTTGCGTGATGTGCCGGATCAGGCGCCACAGGGCTAACTGGGTCAGCAGCAGGAGGACGCCCAGGGCGGCCACGAAGATGACGCGCGCCTGCCGGAGCGGCTGGTAGGACTCCGACTCCGGGTACTGCACGGCCACGATCCAGTTGGCGTTGGACAGGGGGAGCGCGGTGGTGATCCAGGTCTCGCCCATGGCATCCCGGATCTCTCCTTCGGCCAGCCTGTTTTTCTGCAGGGCGTCGTCGATCCCCTGGTCTTCGCCCGGTGGCAGGTGCCCCATGACCCGCGCGGGGTCGGGGTGCCAGATGATGGTGCGGTTGCGTTCCAGGACGATGAGGCGTCCGCGCTGCCCCACGGTGTGCAGCGCCCGGTCTGCCTCGTTGTCCCGGGTGAGGTCGTGGTGCCCCGCCAAAAGGCCCGCGACGGAGCCGTCGGGGCGCAGGACCGGGATCCAGAAACTGATGGTGGGACGATGCGTCCCCTCGGCGAGGTAGGGGGGGGAGACGGAGGTTGTGCCGGTTGCCAGGGCCATCGCGGCATAGCCGTTGCCGCGACTGGTAGGGCTGCCGTTTTCGGGGGGGCTGGTGGCCGTGCTGCGGCGTTGGTCGTCGAGGATCTCCAGGCCGCCGTTGAAGAAGGTGCGGGCGATCTGCATCTGCTGCAGCGCACGCTGCATGGCGCGAGGGTCGCCCATGCGGGCGGGGTCGAGCCCTTTGGCGAGCAGTTCCAGCATCTGCCTGGAGTGCAGCAGTTCGTCGTCGATGTACCTGCCGGCCATCCGGAGCATGGCCGCATGCTGCCGGGCCACGCTCAGCTTCAGGGCATGGGCGAGGTACTGGTATCCCGCCAAGGTGAGCACCCCCATCAGGAGAGCCACCAGCAGGAAAATCGGCCCGGATATCTTGGTCTTGATCCTCATGTCAATGCCGGTCTGCAAAAGGTTGCGTGTCAAACGCCGGGACCTTGTCCCGCAGCGTGTTCGACACCAGGGGGTGTTGCTTCACCTATCGGAGCAACCACCCCCTTCTTGAGAGGAATCTTCGTCTAAGTGGCCGTATTTACGTTATTAGTGTGTGTTAATCTGGTGGGGCGCAGGTGCGAGGGGGAGCTCGACCCGGACGCAGGTGCCCGAGCTGTCGCTGGAGATGAGGATGCGGCCGCCGTGGCCGGCGATGAAACGCTGGGCGATGGTGAGCCCGAGGCCGACGTGGCTGTCCGGGGACTTGGTGGTGAAGAAGGGGTCGAAGAGGGAGGGGATCTGGTCCTGCGGGATGCCGGGACCGCTGTCGGAGATGGTGATCTCGGCCAGATCCTGCTGGACGCCGATCGAGACGCTGATGGTGCCCGGGGTGCTCCCAAGCGCCTCGCAGGCGTTTTTGAGCAGCGCCACCAGCGCCGTGTTCAGCAGGGTCAGCGACCCTTCCACGGGAATGCTACCCTCGGGCTGGGACCAGTGCACCTCGGTTCCCGGCGGGGCGAGGACCGTGATCATGTTCACCAGCGGCTTCATCACGCCGATCAGGTCCAGCTCCTGCACCCCCTGGTTGGCCAGCCCCAGTTCGAGCTGGGCCATCTGCTGCACGATCAGCGCGATGCGCCCCCCCCCTTCCCGGGTTTCCTGGAGCAGTGCGGGGAGGTCCAGGTTTATCTGGCGCAGGCGGTGCTTCTTCTCCAGTTCGGTGACCTGCTCCTGGCAGTCGGGGGCGGCGGCGCGCAGCAACTCGGTGAGGGAAGCCGCGTGCTTTTGCAGGGCCGATGCGTAGCGCTCCAGCGTGGAGAGGTTGCTCATGACGAAGCCGAGCGGGTTGTTGATGTAGTGGGCGGCACCGGCGGCAAGGCGCGCCACGGCGCCCACCTTTTCCTGCTCGACCAGTTTGCGCTGGGTCTTCTGCAGTTTGGCGAGGGTCTGTTCCATTTCCTGCCTGGCGCGGGCGAGGGCCCTTTTCTGGCGGGTGTTGCGCACGGCGGCCCGGATCCTGGCCAGGAGATCGACCTCGTTGAAGGGCTTGATCACGTAATCGTCGGCCCCGAGGTCGAGCCCGAGGGCGATCTGGTCCTGGGCGGACTGCGTGGTGAACAGGATGACGGAGTAGATGCGGTCGTGCAGGGCGGGCGTGCGCAGGACGTCAAGGCCGGAAAGCTCCGGCATCTCCACGTCGAGGAGCATCACGTCCGGTTGCGCCGTCTGCAGGGCGGCGAGGGCGCCGGCCCCGTCGACCGCCTCACGGACCCGGTACCCCGCCGTTTCCAGCAGCGAGGTCACGTAGCAGCGGATGGCGGCGCTGTCGTCGACGACGAGTATTTCAGCTTGCTCGGAAAATTCGTTCATGGTGCATCGGTCCGCGCAGTTTCGATAGGTTCGCCTGCACGGGTCGGTCAACCGGTCCGGAGGCACTGCTACCTCATCGGCGCAGGCGGCCCGGTTCTGAAGCGATTTTCGGCAGGGAGCTTTTCCAGATGACGGAGCCGGCCAAAAAAGGTAGTATCGAAAGCCGGCTGCCGCGGGCAGACAGGAACAACCAGGAGAGACATACCATGACGGACAAGAACCTGCGCCTCGAGGGGATCTACCCCCAGCGCCAGAAGGAATTTTTCATGCAGCGCGTCAAGCTTCCCGCCGGCATCATCTCGGCAGTCCAGGCCCTCAAGGTGGCGCAGCTGGCCAGGCGGCACGCGCGCGGCGTGGTCCACCTGACCACGAGGGGGAGCATCGAGCTGCACTGGCTCACCGAGTCGGACCTCCCGGTGGTGGCCGCGCAACTGGCCCAGGTGGGACTGTACAACCGCGGCGCCTGCGGCGGCGCGGTGCGCGGCGTCATCTGCGGCAGCCTCTCCGCTGCGGGCGCCCCGGCCCTCGAAGCGCTGGTGAGGAAGATCCACCGGCATTTCACCGGCAATCCCCGTTATGAAAAGCTCCCTAAGAAATTCAAGATCGGCGTCGAGGCCGACACCTCCAGCAAGAGGCACCTGATTCAGGACCTGGCCTTCGTCCCCGCTCCCTCCGATGACGGCCGGTCCCGTTACGACGTCTATGCAGCGGGGGGGCTCGGGCGCGAGCCGGTGCCGGGCTTTCTGCTGGCCCAGGGCGTCGCCGAGGAAGCCATCATCCCCCTGGTGGAGCGGGTACTGGTGGAGTACGAAGCGAACACCCCGCCGCCCAAGCGGCTGAAGTTCCTGGTGGGGCAGATCGGCCAGGAGGAGTTCCGGCGCAGGGTGCTCGGGGACGGGCTCGCCGAGCTGCCTGTTTCGGCGCCCACCCTGACCGCGAGCCTGGTGCCGGTGCCGGCGGCGGATGAGGACCGCCTGGAGGCGCATGTCTTTGCGGGCGAGTTGGCGGCCGACGGGCTGGCCGCGCTGGCGGCCGTAGCCGCCACGTTCTGCGGCGGGATGCTGATGGTGACCGGGAACCAGACCGTGGTGATGCACGTGGTCGAGGGGAGTAACCGGAAAGAGGCGCGCCAGGCTCTGGCCGAGGCGGGCTTTGCCAACGAGGCTGCCGCCGAACGGGTGGTGTTCCGGGTCTGCCCGGGCAACCACGAGTGCCTCATGGGACTCGCGGCGACCCGCGACGTCGCGGCGGCAGTGGTGGCCGAACTCGGCGAAGAGGCACTTAAGCTTAACTGGGCCATCTCCGGCTGCCCCAACTGCTGCGCCCAGCCGCAGCTCGCGCAGGCGGGCATCGTCGCCTCGCGGCTGGTGAGCGACCAGGCCGGGCGCACCCCGCGTTTCGACCTGTACCGGGCCGGAGCCGGTGCCTTCGCCGAGCCGGTGCAGCAGGGGCTCACCCTGGCCGAGCTTTTGGCGGAGGTCAAAAAGATCTAGAACCCGTTCAAGGTTCAACGTTCAACGTTGCCGGCGGCTGCTGCGGCAGGGATCGATATCTCTGGGCAGTCGCCGGCATTTTCCAACCCTCATCACCAGCCCCGTTCCCGACATGAGCAGCTCCCCTCCAGGGGAGAGGGTGCCCCTCCTTGCAATTCAACTCAATAACTTCGAACGCCGAACGCCGAACGCCGAACGCCGTCCGCCGAACGCCGAACGTTGAACGTTGAACGTTGAACGTTGAACGTTGAACGTTGAACGTTGAACGTCCTTCGCCGTTCACTCGTCCAGCAGCTCCCGCACCCGGGCCAGCAGTTCCTTGATCTTGATCGGTTTCGATATGAAATGACGCGGGTCGCCCATGGTGAGGGTGTCGGTGATGATGTCGGCGGTATAGCCGCTCATGAAGATGACCTTCGCGCCGGGCGCCATCGCCGAGATCGCCTGGTAGGCGTCCCTGCCGTTCATGCGCGGCATGATCACGTCCATGATGATGAGCGCCACACTCCCCGCAGCCCCCTTGTACTTCTCCACGGCATCGACCCCGTCCACCGCGGTGATCACCCGGTAGCCGAAATCCTGCAAAAGCTCCCGCACCATGTCGCGTATCACCGCGTCGTCCTCGACCAGCAGTAGGGTCTCTTCCCCGCCGTGCACGGCATCTTCGACGGGGATCGTCTCGCTGCGCGCCGGGAGATCGATCAGCGGGAGGTAGATCCTGAACACGGTGCCGTGCCCCGGCTCGCTGTAGCAGTTGATGAAGCCGCAATGCTGCTTCACGATGCCGTACACCATGGCGAGCCCCAGGCCCGTTCCCTTACCCGGCTCCTTGGTGGTGAAGAAGGGTTCGAAGATCCGGTCGCGCGTCTTCTCGTCCATGCCGACGCCGGTGTCGGCGACCGTGATCAGGGCGTAGCTCCCGGGGAGACCGTAGCCGTGCGCCGCCACGAACTCCTGGTCCAGGATGATCCGATCCGTCGCGATGCTGAGGATGCCGCCTGCGGCCATGGCGTCCCGGGCGTTCACCGCGAGGTTCATGATCACCTGCTCGATCTGCCCGGAGTCGGCCAGTACCGAAAGCTCTGCGCCGAAGAGCTGCATCCTGAGCTCGATGTGCTCGGGGATCAGGCGGCGCAGCATGACCTCCAGGTTCAGCAGGATCGCGTTCACCCCGATCGGCACCGGGTTGGTCACCTGCTTCCTGCTGTAGGCCAATAGGCTCCGGGTGAGGTTCGCGGCGCGCTCCGAGGCCCGCAGGACCTCGCTCACCTTCGCCTGCAGGGGATGGTCCTCCTCCAACTGGACCTGCATCATGGTGGCGTACCCGATGATGGCGGTGAGGATGTTGTTGAAGTCGTGGGCGATGCCGCCGGTCAGGGTGCCGATCGCCTCCATCTTCTGGGACTGGGTCAACTGGTGCTCCAGCGCCCTTCTCTCCTCCTCGGCCTGGATCCGCTCGGTCACGTCGTAACAGGTCCCTATGTACCCCGCAAACCTGCCGTCCAGCCCCTTGAAGGGCCTCCCCATGTCGATGATCCAGCGGTAGTTGCCGTCCGCGTGGCGCAGCCGGTACTGCATCTGGAAGGGGGCCCGCTGCGAGAAAGCGTCGCGGTAGGTTTTCAGGCAGTAATCCAGGTCCTCGGCGTGCACCCCGGTGGCCCAGCCGTCCCCGAGTTCTTCGGACAAGTCCCGCCCCGTGAAGTCGAGCCAGGTTCGGTTGAAGTAATTCACCTTGCTGTCGGTGCCGGCACGCCAGATCATGGCGGGGAAGTTCTCGAACAGGGTCAGGTAGAAGTCGGCGGAGCGCTCCAGCTCCACGAGCATGGTGTTGAAGGTGCGGGCCATCTGGCCGATCTCGTCGTCGGAGGTGACCGGTGCCAGCTTGTGGGCGAGGTCCTGTTGGGCCGGGAGCCGCTCCAGGTGCCTGGTGAAGGAGGCCAGCGGCCTGGTCAGGTACTGCATGAAGGGCCAGATCAGGAACAGCGAAAGGAGGGCGGCAGCCAGGGAGCCGGCCGCGAAGTAGTTCCTGGCGGTGTACACGGCGGCATAGGCCTCGTCGATCGGGTAGCTGACCGCCAGCACCCACCCGGTCGACTGCAGCCGCTTGACCGAGCGCAAGACGGGGATCCCGGTGCGCGTCCTGGTCTCGGCCGTCTCCTGGAATCCTTGCAGGGCGCGATCAAGCATCTCGTTGGTCCCGGGCGGGTCCTGGCGCAGCACCCGGCGCTTGTCCGGGTGCATGAGGACGTTGCGCCGGTTGTCGTAGAGCGACAGGAAACCCTTCTTGCCCAGCTTGAGGGCGGCCAGCGAACGCAGGAAGTGCTGCTCGCGCAGGTCGATGCTCCCGGCGAGGATGCCGGACAGCTGGTGCCTGGCGTCGAAGATCGGCACGGTGAACATGATGATGGGGCGGCTTTGCTTTTGCAGCGAGGCGAAGGGAGGGGAGATGTAGGTGCTGCCGCGCTTCACCGTTTCCCGGTAATACTCGCGAAAGGAAAAGTCTCCGCCGATGAAGTTCAGTTCCCGCGGGGTGGCCGCGACCATTTTGCCGGAAGGGGAAAACAGGAACAGCGAGTTGTCGAAAAAAGCCCGCTGTCTCTGCTCGGTATCCAGCAGGCGTTGGGTCTGCTCGGGGTGAATGGCGGCATCCGGCGGGAGGCGGCGGGAGAGGGTGTGCAGTTCCCTGGTGAAATCGAAGATGCGGTCATCGATCTGGGCGGCGAGCGAGTCCAGCAGGACGGCCTGCTGCTGAGAAATGCTCTGCTTGAAGGTCTTTTCGAAGAAAAGGTAAGACCCGACCGCAGAGGCCGTCATCAGGACCCCGACCAGCAGGAACACCGCCAAGGTCATCTTGGTTTTCATGCTGGTGAAAAGCACGAACGCTCCGGTGGCTGCTGGTTCCCGGTCCCCTGTTTCTCCTCACGGTCTCTGGTCGGTACCGCTGCTAGAGCAGGCAGCCTATGTGAGTCATCAAAACTCTTATAAACCTTCCTGGCTAAATAACAACTTAGCACATGTCTTTTTATTATTTGTATTTGCCAATCTTATGGCAGATTTTCATGGAAAAAAGTCCCGCTCTGACAGTAAATTTTAATTTTATGAGAGGTGTGTACTGTATGTATCTGTAATGGTGGCGCTTTTCGCTGGATGGCGCCCCGGGGGGAGGGCGTCGGATGGGATCGGGAGGGGTGGGAAACGTCAAGATTCTGTCGTTTTAGGCCGGAAACGGGCCAAAGTGGACAACTATCAAGGTCTTAGCAGCGTTTACGGTGTAGACTGCTGCTGGCAGTAGTTCTTCTATCCACCGCAGCTGTGGAAAACCATGTGGAGAAATCGGGGTTCCGGGCATGAAAACGACGTAATGGGGACGTCTCCAGCAAATTGCACTAATTTTACGCAGCTGAACCTGGTGTGATTACAGGGGGCGCCAACGATTTGGCGCCGGTGGTCATACACAAAAAAAGGGGGGCCGAAGCCCCCCTGTGACAGTGGTGAATCTGACTATGCCATTACGAAAAGGAGCTCTTCTTTTTCCACCTTGCCCCCTTCCTTGCACTTGACCTCGGCGACGGTGCCGTCCTCCTTGGCCTTGATGTTGGTCTCCATCTTCATGGCTTCGGTGACCGCGAGGATGTCCCCCGCCTTTACCGCGTCACCGACCTTGACGTTCAACTTGATCACCTTGCCGGGCATCGGTGCCCCGACGTGTTTCGGGTTCGACTTGTCCGCCTTCTCGTGGCCGCTCTCGTCGCTTTGTACCGACTGGTCGCGCACGGTGACGCTCCTCGCGTTGCCGTTGAGCTCGAAGTAGATCTTCTTGGTGCCGTCGGGCTGGGTCTTGCCGATGGCGTTGAGCTTCACGATCAGCGTCTTGCCCGGCTGCAGCTCGATGGAGGTCTCCTGCCCCGGCTCGAGTCCGTAGAAGAAGATCGGGGTCGGGATGACGGAGACGTCGGAGAACTCCTGGCGGTGCTTGGCGTATTCCACGTAGACGTTCGGGTACATCATGTAGGACATGAGTTCCTCGTCGTTCACCGGGTGCCCCGCCTTGGCCTCCGCCGCGGCGCGCTCCTTCTCGAAGTCGGCCGGCTCCAAAAGCTCACCCGGGCGGCAGGTGATGGGTTCCTGCCCCTTGAGGATGATCTGCTGCAGCTCCTTGGGGAAGCCCTGGTAGGGCTGGCCGATCATCCCCTTGAAGAAGCCGACCACCGATTCGGGGAAGGCGAGGTCGGCGCCCTGGGTGAAGACGTCGTCCGGCTCCAGGTTGTTCTTCACCAGGAACATGGCCATGTCCCCCACCACTTTGGAGGAGGGGGTGACCTTGACCACGTCGCCGAAGAGCAGGTTCACCTTGTGGTACATCTCCTTGCACTCTTCCCAGCGCTCGATGAGGCCGAGACCTGCGACCTGCGGCTTGTAGTTGGAGTACTGCCCCCCCGGGATCTCGTGGTGGTACACCTCGGCGGTGCCGCTTTTCAGCCCCGACTCGAACGGTGC
Source organism: Geomonas oryzisoli (assembly GCF_018986915.1). Taxonomy (NCBI): domain Bacteria; kingdom Pseudomonadati; phylum Thermodesulfobacteriota; class Desulfuromonadia; order Geobacterales; family Geobacteraceae; genus Geomonas; species Geomonas oryzisoli. Next base: position 4,073,327 of record NZ_CP076723.1, on the reverse strand, counting down.
GTAGTAGTCGCGCACCGTCTCCCAGTAGTTGGCCAGCTGCTGCAAGCCGCGCTCGTTAACCTGCGGATCGAACTCGGTCCCCTTGAGGGTCGCCACCAGCGCGTTCAGGTTGGGCTGCGAGGTGAGGCCGGAGATGGAGGAGAGTGCCGCGTCGACGATGTCGACCCCGGCCTGCGCCGCCATCAAGAGCAGTGCGCCGCCGTTGCCCGAGGTGTCGTGGGTGTGCAGGTGCACCGGGATGCCGATCTCCTCCTTGAGCGCCTTGACCAGCTGGTAGCCGGCGTACGGCTTCAAGAGGCCCGCCATGTCCTTGATGGCCAGGATGTGGGCGCCCATCTTCTCCAGCTCCTTGGCCATGGAGACGTAGTAGGAGAGCGGGTACTTGGTGCGGGCGGGATCGGAGATGTCGCCGGTGTAGCAGATGGCGGCCTCGCAGATCTTGCCGGACTTCTGCACCGCCTCCATGGCCACCTGCATGCCGCGGGTCCAGTTGAGCGAGTCGAAGACGCGGAAGACGTCCACGCCGGACTCCGCCGCCTGGGCCACGAAGCGCTGCACCACGTTGTCGGGGTAGTTGGTGTAGCCGACGGCGTTGGAGCCGCGCAACAGCATCTGGAACAGGACGTTGGGGATCGCCTCGGTGAGGGCGTGCAGTCTCTGCCAGGGGTCTTCCTTCAAGAAGCGCATGGAAACGTCGAAGGTGGCGCCCCCCCACAGTTCCAGTGAGAAGAGGTCGCTGGCCAGGTGCGAGGTGGCGTCGGCGATCTTCAACAGATCATAGGTTCTGACGCGGGTGGCCAAAAGCGACTGGTGGGCGTCGCGCATGGTGGTGTCGGTGAGGAGGAGCTTCTTCTGCTCCAGGACCCACTTGGCGAGCCCCTCGGCCCCCTGCTCGCGCAGGATGTCCTTGGTCCCCTTGGGCTTTTGCGCGAAGAGATCGACCTGCGGCACGGCCGCCTCGATGAGATCCGCGGAGCGCAAAGGCTTCGCCACGCCGGCCGAGCCGTTCACGATGACGTCGCCCAGGAAGTTCAGCACCTTGTTGGCGCGGTCCTTCTTCTCCGGGATGACCAGCAGTTCGGGGTGCTGATCGATGAAGGAGGTGTTGCACTCGCCGGCCAGGAACACCGGGTGGGTGATCACGTTCTCCAAAAAGCCGATGTTGGTCTTCACGCCGCGCACGCGGAATTCCTGGAGGCTGCGGTCCATGATGTGGGCGGCTTCGGTGAAGGTGAGGCCCCAGGAGCTGACCTTGACCAGCAGCGAGTCGTAGTGCGGCGTGATCTGGGCGCCGGTGAAGGCGTTGCCCGCGTCGAGGCGCACGCCGCAGCCGGCGGAAGAGCGGTAGGTGGTGAGCGTGCCGAAATCGGGTGCGAAGTTGTTGGTCGGGTCCTCGGTGGTGATGCGGCACTGGATGGCGAAGCCGCGCATCTCGATGGAGCCCTGGTTGGGGATGTTGATCTCCGGGTCGCACAGCCGCTTACCTTCCGCGATCAGGATCTGTGCCTGGACCAGGTTTCGGCCGGTGATCATCTCGGTCACCGTGTGCTCGACCTGGATGCGGGGGTTCATCTCGATGAAGTAGTAGCGCCCTTCCTCGTCGAGCAGGAACTCGACGGTGCCGGCGTTACGGTAGCCGACCTGCTTGGCGATCTTCAGCGCGTCGGTGCACAGGGCGAGGCGGGTGTCGCCGGGGAGCGCGAGCGAAGGGGCGAACTCGACCACCTTCTGGTGACGGCGCTGGATGGAGCAGTCGCGCTCGTAGAAGTGCACGAGGTTGCCGTAGCCGTCGCCTAAGACCTGCACCTCGATGTGCTTGGGGTTTTTCAGGTAGCGCTCCAGGAACACGGAAGGATCGCCGAAGGCGGCCTTCGCCTCGGAGGAGGCGGACTGCAGCCCCTCCAGGAGCTCCTTCTGGTTGGTGGCGACGCGCATGCCGCGCCCGCCGCCCCCCGCCGCCGCCTTGATGATGATCGGGTAGCCGTGGTTCTTGGCGAAGATGAGGGCGTCTTCCTCGTGGACGATGGGCTCCTCGGTGCCGGGAACGGTGGCGACGCCGGCGGCCTTGGCCACCTTCCTCGCGGCCACCTTGTCCCCCAGGGCGCGCTGCATCTCGGCGGTGGGGCCGATGAAGGCGATGCCGTTTTGCTCGCACTTCTCCGCGAACTCGGCGTTTTCAGCCAGGAAGCCGTAACCGGGATGGATGGCGTCGACATCGCGCTTTTTGGCCAGGGCGATGATCTCGTCGATGCCGAGGTAGGCGTCGATGGGGGCTTTCCCCTTGCCGACCTGGTACGCTTCATCAGCCTTGTAGCGGTGCAGCGAGAGCTTGTCCTCTTCCGAATAGATGGCAACCGTGCTGATGCCGAGTTCGGTGCAGGCGCGGAAGATCCTGATCGCGATCTCCCCGCGGTTAGCTGCCATCACCTTCCTGAATTTCCGTGCTTCCATTTCCTCTCCTTTAGTGGGGGTATTTTTTTACCGAGACTAAAACAAATGGTGGAAATTTTATCGCCGTTTTAAAACACGACGCGCCATATTGGTAAAACCAATTTTCCCTTATGTTTTGAGGGTTTAATTGTGTATTCAAAGGGAGGCATATAAAAGCAGATTCCTTTTGGAATGTCAATCCTGGAATCATGTTATATTTTTGTATACTTTCCTCAAACCAGAAAAGGCTACCACCTTGATAAGGTTTTGCTTGCCTTGGCGCCGAGAACTTCCTATCTTTGCCCGATGATCATGCAAGGAACGGCGGTAAACGCAGCGGCAATAGTCATCGGCAGTGCGCTCGGTCTGAAGGCGGGGCACCTCATCTCCAGCAAGGTGCGCGGCACCGTCATGGCCGGCCTTGGGCTTGCCGTACTACTTATCGGCATCCAGCTCGCTTTCAAAAGCCAGCAACCGATGATTATCATAGGTTCGCTCATCGGCGGCGGCATCATAGGCGAGCTCCTCGGCATAGAGGCGCGCCTGGAGGCGCTTGGCAACTGGATCGGCGACCGCTTCAAGGGAAGCGGCAGGATTTCCGAAGGGTTCGTCACCGCGAGCCTGCTCTACTGCGTCGGGGCCATGGCCATCATGGGGGCGCTCCAGGACGGGCTGGGCTCCCGCCCGGACATCCTCTACGCCAAGGCGGCCCTGGACGGCATCGCCTCGGTGGCGCTCGCCTCCACCCTGGGCGCCGGCGTGCTCTTCTCGGCGCTGCCACTGTTCGTCTACCAGGGCGCCATCACCCTCTCCGCCACCTTGGCCCAGCAGATCCTGACCCCGGTCGTGGTGCAGGAGATGAACGCGGTGGGAGGGCTCTTGATCCTCGCCATCGGGCTGGACATGCTGGGCGTCAAGAGGGTCCCGGTGGGCAACCTGCTTCCCGCCGTTTTCCTGGCGCCTCCCCTGGTGATGCTCTTCGTGTCGTAAACCTTGACATTCCCTTTGAGAATTTAATAACATGCGATACTTCCCACCTCCGCGCCTGCAGACAGACTAAAAGCTGTTACGCAAAGGGCGCAGGGTATCCGCAACGTACGCGAAGAAAGCTTTTCGAGGTGAAAAACCTCGAACGCCAGTTTGCGTGCTCTGCGTGGGTTCTTTTTGCGTACTTTGCGTAACAGCTTTTGCATCTGCTCCGACAAGGCAGTCGCTTGATCAACTTTGTGTGTGGAGAAAAGATTTTGGCCTGGAAAGCAATCGGGATATTCGACTCCGGCGTGGGCGGGTTGACCGTCCTTAAAGAAGTGGTGCAGACCCTCCCCCAGGAGGACACCATCTACCTCGGCGATACCGCCCGGGTCCCCTACGGCACCAAGTCGCCGGAAACGGTGGTCCGCTACTCGCGCCAGATCGCCCGTTACCTTTTGAACCGCGATATCAAGCTCCTCGTGGTTGCCTGCAACACCGCTTCCGCCGTGGCCCTTTCGGCGCTGCAGCAGGAGTTCGACATCCCGATCGTGGGGGTGATCGAGCCGGGCGCCCGCGCCGCCGCCGCGGCGACCAGGACCGGCAAGGTCGGGGTGATCGGCACCGCCGCCACCGTTGCCTCATCCGCCTACACCAAGGCCATCAAGAGGATCAACCCGGACATCGAGGTGGTGAACCGCGCCTGCCCGCTCTTCGTCCCGCTGGCCGAGGAGGGGTGGGTGGACAACGAGGTGACCAGGATGACCGCGCGCATCTACCTCGAGGACCTGAAGGCGCAGGGTGTGGACACCCTGGTGCTCGGCTGCACCCACTATCCCATTCTCAAGGAAGTGATCGCGCAGGTGATGGGGCCGGAGGTGACGCTGGTCGACTCCGCGGCGGAAACCGCCCGCACCGTGGCCCGGATCCTCACCGAACAGGGGCTCCTGCGTCCGGAGGCCGAGCGGGGGAACCACCACTACTACGTCACCGACATCCCGGCCGGTTTCATCAGGGTCGGCAACCGTTTTCTCGGCGGCGAGCTGGGGGACGTCTACCAGGTGAGCCTGGAGCAGGACCAGGAAGGAGGGGAAGGTGAAGAGACGTACTAACAGGGCGAAGGGCGTCCTGCTGATCGCCTTCCTGGTGTTCGCGGTGGTCGTGGGGCTGCTGGTCTTCCGGAAATACCGGACCGCGACCCAGGTGGCGCCGCCGGCCGCGCCGGCCGAGCAGGTCGACACCCGCGTGGTGACGCTGTTCTTTTCCAGCCCCGACGGCGCCTCGCTGGCCCGGGAAGGGCGCGAGATCGCAGTGGAGGACACCACCGACGACATGATCGCCAGCGTGGTGGACGAGTTGGTGGTCGGGCCGTTGGGGGATCTGGCGCCCACCCTGCCGCACAACGCGCGGGTCCTCGGGGCGCAATTGAAGGGGGACGTGGTGCAGGTGGACTTCTCCAGGGATCTGGTGGAAAGCCTGCCCGAGGGGAGCTCCGCCGAGATGAGTGCCGTCTATTCCGTGGTCGACACCGTGGTCGCCAACTTCCCGCAGGTGAAAGCGGTGCAGTTCCTGGTCGACGGCGTGCCGGTGAAGGAGTTGAAGGGGCACCTGGATGTCTCCGCCCCCATCCCGGCCGACTTCACGATGGAGAAGAAGTAACCTTAACGGCCGTTCAACGTTCAACGTTCGCCGAAGTTGATTGCGCCTGCCCCGACCTGTAGCGCTGCATCAGTACCTCTGGGGCGGGCCGGAGGGAAAAAACTTTTATAACGTTGAACGTTGAACGTTGAACGTTTTCTTGGGGGTCGAGATGAAGATGCCGTTTATGCAGGCGGTGAGAGAGCGGGTGCTGGTTTTGGACGGCGCCATGGGAACCATGCTGCAGGAGCGCGGGCTTAAGGCGGGTCAGTCGCCCGAGGAGATGAACCTGACCGCCCCTGAGGTGGTGGCGGGCGTACACCGCGCCTACCTGGAGGCGGGCGCGGACATCATCGTCACCAACACCTTCGGCGGCACCAAGGCGAAGCTCGACCACTACGGCCTGGGGGACCAGGTCGCGCGGATCAACGCCGAGGCGGTCAGGATCGCCCGCGAGGTGGCCGGCGAGGACGCCTACGTGGCGGGCTCGATCGGACCGACCGGACGCTTCGTGGAGCCGGTGGGCGACATGAGCTTCGACGAGGCCCACGCGCTCTTCACCGAGCAGGCCAAGGCCCTGATCGACGCCGGCTGCGACGTCATCTCGCTGGAGACCTTCCTGGACATCAAGGAGATCCGCGCGGCGCTGATCGCCATCCGCGAGCTTTCCGCCGACATCCCCGTGATCGCGATGCTCACCTTCGAGGAGAAGGGTAGAAGCGTGCTCGGCTCGCCGCCGGAGGCCGCCGCCATCACCCTGGAGGCGGCGGGCGCCTCCATCGTCGGCTCCAACTGCGGCCTCGGCGTGGACGGCATCTACGACATCCTCTGCGCCATGAGGAAGGTGACCTCCCTGCCGCTCATCTCCCAGGCGAACGCGGGGCTTCCCATCCTGAAGGACGGCGTCACCGTCTTCCCCGGCACCCCCGACGAGATGACCGCCTACCACGACCGCATGCTCGGCCTGGGCGTGCGCGTCATCGGCGGCTGCTGCGGCACCACACCGGCCCACATCGCCGCCATCAAAGAGGCGCTGTCCGGGAAGCAGACCCCGTTCACCGCCAGGGAGGACGACGGCACCACCTGGATCTCCAGCCGCGGCTCCTTCGCCGCCATCGGCAAGAAGCACCCGGTGGCCCTGATCGGCGAGCGCATCAACCCGACCGGGAAGAAGCTCTATTCGCAGGAACTGCGCGAGGGGAAGGTGAGCTACATCCGGCGCGAGGCGCTGGAACAGACCGAGCTGGGCGCGACCCTGCTCGACGTGAACGTCGGCACCCCCGGCATCGACGAGCCCGCCGCCATGGAGCGCGCCGTCTTTTGCATCACCGGCGCGGTGCAGACCCCGCTGGTGCTCGATTCCTCTTCGCCCGAGGCGCTGGAGGCGGGGCTTAAGTCCGCCGACGGCAAGGTGCTCATCAACTCGGTGAACGGCGAAGAAAAGAGCCTCGCCGCCGTGCTGCCGCTCGCCAAAAAATACGGGGCGGCCCTGGTCTGCCTGACCCTCGACGACGCCGGCATCCCGGCCGAGGCCGAGGGGAGGGTGGTCGTGGCACAGAAGATCGCCGACCTCGCCGCCGCGGCAGGGATCAAGCGCAGCGACCTCGTCGTCGATTGCCTCACCCTCACCGTGAGCGCGGAGCCAAAAGGTGCCCTGGTCGCCCTGGAGGCGGTGCGCCGGGTGAGCGAGCTTGGTCTCAACAGCACCCTCGGCGTCTCCAACATCTCCTTCGGTCTCCCCTGTCGGCCGCTCATCTCGTCCACCTTCTTCTCCATGGTCATGGCCGCCGGTCTCACCTCGGCCATCGTCAACGTGAAGGAGGCCCCCATGATGTCCGCCTGGAGAAGCGCCATGGTGCTGCTGGGCAAGGACGTCAACGCGGCCGGCTACATCGACGCCTACCGCGGGCAGGCCGTCGGCGCCACCGTGCAGCCCGCCGTTGCCGCCGGCAGCGCTTCCCCCGCCCAGCCGGAAGCCGCCGAGCCGGAAGGGATCCGCGGGCGCCTCGCCAAGGCGGTCATCAACGGCGAGCTCGAGGCGGTGGTCCCGCTGGTGGAGGAGGCCCTCGCCGAGGGGCTCTCGCCGATGCAGATCAGCTCGGAGGCGCTCCTGGTCGGCCTGGACGAGGTGGGGCGGCGTTTCGGCAACGGCTCCTTCTTCCTGCCGCAGGTGATGGTTTCCGCCGATACCATGAAGGCGGCCTTCGCGCGGCTGAAGCAGGAGCTTTCCGGCGGCGCCCTGAAGAGCGCGGGCAAGATCCTGATGGCCACGGTCGAGGGCGACATCCACGACATCGGCAAGAACATCCTGGTAACCCTTCTGGAAAACAACGGTTTCGAGGTGATCGACCTCGGCAAGAACGTCCCGGCGGCCAAGATCCTCGACGCGGCGCGCAGCCACCAGGTGGACGCGGTGGGGCTCTCGGCGCTGATGACCACCACCATGGCCCAGATGGACAAGGTGGTGAGCCTTTTGAAGTCGGAAGGGGTAAAGAGCTTCACCATGGTAGGGGGCGCTGTGGTCACCCAGCAGTACGCCGACGAGATCGGTGCGGACCTCTACGCCAAGGACGCCATGGAGGCCGTGGCCCGGATCAAGGAACTGCTGGCAAAATAAACGCTTTTTTGCGGAGACGGGAGCGGGGCGAGCCCCGAATATCGCTTGCAACGCTGCTCCCGCTGTGCTACTTTGCGACGGGTCCGCCATTTGGCGTAGAGGTTAGGCATGGTCCTGGGTTTCAACCACAATATCAGATACAAAGGGGAGCTGTTCCACGTCCAGACCGAGGACAGCGGCGTAGCCAATCCCCATATCATCACCCTGCTTTACCGCGGGGGCGTCATCCTTGCGTCCGCCAAGACCAGCTACGCCGACATCATCAAGGTGGAGCAGCTGGAGACGGTGGTCGAGTCGATCATGAAAGAGCAGCACAAGGACATGATGCGTCGCCTGAAAAACGGCGAGTTCGACGCGCGCATCTTTCCCGGCGGAGTGCCGGCGGTCGCGGCTGAAGAGCCGACCCCTGCCGCCGAAACGCCCGCCGCATCCCCCGCGCCGCAGGCGGCACCGGTGCAGCCCGCTCCGGTGCAACCCCCGAAACAGGACCCCCCGGCACAACCGCCTCCTACCGTGCCCCCGGCATCTTCAGCCCATCGCAGCCTGGATGAGGTGATCCTCGATTACCTCATCACCGGCGAGGAAAAATAAAGCCAGCCTGAAAGGAACCTTCGTGAAAGAAAAGATTGCAGATCTGGAAGAAAAGGCGAGGCGCCTGCGCGTCGCGATCGTGAAGACGCTGCATAAGTCGCAGTCCGGCCACACCGGCGGCTCGCTCTCCGCCATCGACATGGTGTGCGCACTGTACTTCCACAAGATGCGCCATAACCCGGCGGACCCCGCCTGGGAGGGCAGGGACCGTTTCGTGCTCAGCAAGGGACACGCGGCCCCGGCGCTCTACGTGGCACTGGCCGAGTGCGGCTACTTCCCCGCCGAGGACCTGATGATGCTGCGCCGCCTGGGAAGCCATCTGCAGGGGCACCCGGACAGCAAGGGAACCCCGGGTGTCGACGTCTGCACCGGAAGCCTCGGCCAGGGTCTCTCCATGGCCAACGGCATGGCGCTCGGCCTCAAGCTGGACGGCAAGGAAAACCGCGTCTACGCGGTGCTCGGCGACGGCGAGCTTCAGGAAGGGCAGGTCTGGGAGGCCGCCATGGCTGCCGCTCACTACAAGAGCGACAACCTCTGCGCCCTGATCGACTCCAACGGTCTGCAGATCGACGGCGACGTCTCCAAGGTCATGAACGTTTCCTCCATCTCCGACAAGTTCAGGGCCTTCGGCTGGAACGTGATCGACATCGACGGGCACGACATGGGGCAGATCATAGCCGCCCTGGATCAGGCCGAAGCGCACAAGGGCGCTCCTACCGCCATCGTCGCCAAGACGGTGAAGGGCAAAGGGGTGCACCTGTTCGAGAACAAGGCCTCCTATCACGGCGTTACGCCCAACGACGACGAGCTTCCCGAGGCGCTTCGCTGCCTGGGGTGCTGCGACTAAAAACCAGGGGCCAGGGACTCGGGGCTGGGGACCGGTGCAAACCGTCACCCCGAACCGTCACCGCGCGCCTTAACGAAAGGATAAGACTATGATCGCAACGAGGGACGCTTACGGCGAGGCGCTGGCCGAGCTGGGGGGCGAGAACGATAAGATAGTGGCGTTGGACGCCGACCTCTCCGGGTCCACCAAGACCGCGGTGTTCGCGAAGAAATTCCCGAACCGCTTCTTCAACATGGGCATCGCCGAGGCCAACATGGTGGGCACCGCAGCGGGCCTTGCCGCGGTGGGGAAGATCCCCTTCCTCTCCACCTTCGCCATCTTCGCCGCCGGCCGCGGCTGGGAGCAGATCCGCCAGTCGGTCGCCTACCCGAAGGCCAACGTGAAGATCGTCGCCACCCACGGCGGGGTCACCGTCGGTGAGGACGGCGGCTCGCACCAGTCGGTGGAGGACGTGGCCATCATGCGCGCCATCCCGAACATGACCGTCATCGTGCCGGCCGACGGCGAAGAGACCAAGGGTGCCATCCGCGCCGCCGCCGCCTACAAGGGGCCGGTCTACGTGCGCCTGGGGCGCAACAAGGTCCCCAGCGTGTTCCCGGCAGGGCACAAGTTCGAGATCGGCAAGGGCGTGGTCGTGGTGCCCGGCACCGACCTTACCTTCATCACCACCGGCCTCATGACCGCCGCTGCGGTCACCGCAGCCGAAAAGCTCAAGGCCGAGGGGATTTCCGCACGCGTGCTGCACATCGGCACCGTGAAGCCGCTGGACAAGGAGCTGGTGCTGCAGGCGGCCCAGGAGACCGGTGCCATCGTCACCGCCGAGGAGCATTCCGTGGTGGGTGGCCTGGGCGGCGCCGTCGCCGAATTCCTCGGTGAGACCTGCCCGACCCTAATGAAGAGGGTCGGCATTCACGATCGCTTCGGTACCTCCGGCAAATCCGACGAACTGCTCAAGTACTTCGGGCTCAATGCCGAAACCCTTATCGAAGAGGCCAGGGAGATCGTTTCGAGGAAGAAATGATGCAACGGGTGCTCCGGTCCAACGGGGGCTTCACCTACATAGGCGCCCTGGTCATGGCCATTATCGTCGGGATCATGGCCAGCCGCGCCGCCGTGGTCTGGAGTACCGCCATGAAGCGCGAGCGGGAGGAGGAGCTGATCTCCCGCGGCACCCAGATCCGGGACGCCCTGCGCAAATGGTACAAGGTCAAGGTCGTGGACGGGAAGCTGGTGTCGAGCCAGACTCCCGCCAACGCCGGCAACGTCACCGCCGCCCCGGTACCGGTGACGGGGCCCGCCGAGCTGAAGTCGCTGCTCCAGGATCCGAACACCCCGGGCAAGCTGCGTTACCTGAGGGCATACTGCCTGGTCGACCCCATTACCCAAAAGGAGTGGGACGAGATCCGCAAGGACGGGAAACTGGTCGGGGTCAAGTCGAAGAGCGAGCTGGTGCCGCTCAAGCAGGGGAACTTCCCCTTCGATCTTCCCCCCGCCGACTTCGAGAAGAAGAAAAAGTACAGCGAATGGGAATTCGTCTATGACCGCGTCCCGCCGGTCACCGTAACCGGAGGGGCCATCACGGGCGTGCAAACGAGCAACAACCCGAGCCCCTTCACTTCAGGCGGCTCAGGCGGCTCGGGCGGCTCGGGCGGCTCGGGCGGCTCGGGCGGCTCGGGCGGCTCGGGCGGCTCGGGCGGCACCTCGGATACGTCGGGCGGCTCGGACGAAGCGACCAGAAGGTCGAGGTTCACCAGAGGAAACACCAACCCCTAGGCTGCAGATGGCCCCTCTGAGGAGGGGAGCAGCGCCCGAAACCGGAGGCACCCTGATTTTCAAGAGTCTCACATCGCGGGTTATCGTGCTTTCCATCTGTCTGCTCGTGTTCGGCATCGGGACCTTCGCCTTCCTGACGCTGCGGCGCGAACAGATGCAGCTCGTCAACTCCGCCCGTGAATCCAGCGAGCTTCTGCTCGACACCATCGAACGCTCCCTGTACAACTCCATGCGCCACGGCAACACCGAGGACGTGAAGGTGATCCTGGAGATGGTGGGGCAGAGCGAGAACCTGGTGGGCGTGCGTATCTTCCATCCCCACGGCGTCATCCTGAAGTCCTCACAGTCCTCCGAGGTCGGGCGCGTCGTGGATCAGCACGACTTCAAACTATTCCTGGACAACAAACGCGAGGGGGTCTTCACCCTGGACGGGCACGGCGAGGTGCTCGGCATGGTGAAGCCGATCTACAACAACCGCCAGTGCAACCTCTGTCACGGTGCCAAGAGCAGGATCATCGGCCTGTTGAACGTGAACTACTCGCTGGTGGAGACCAGGCGGCGCATCGTCGAGCTGACCAAGCTCTTCGTCATGTCCACCGTCGCCATCATCGGTTTCCTGTCGCTGGCCATCTCCCTGGTCATGCTGAAGTTCGTGAAGAAGCCGCTGAACCAGCTGGCCAAGAACATGGCCCGGGTGGAGGAGGGGGACCTCTCGGTACGCATGACCCCGGAAGGAAAGGACGAGATCGGCCGCCTGATCGTCTCGTTCGACTCGATGGTGGACCGGCTGGACCGGGCCAAGAAGGAGCTGGAAACCTATCACTTCCAGCAGATGGAGCGTGCCGACCGGCTGGCCTCGGTGGGGGAGATGGCCGCCGGCATCGCCCACGAGATCAAGAACCCGCTCACCGGGATCGCCGCCGCCATCACGGTGTTGAAGGACGATTTCGCCCCCGATGACGGACGCGCCCTGATCATCGGCGAGGTGCTGGAGCAGATCTCCCGGCTGGACAAGACGGTCAACGATCTGCTCTTCTTCGGCAAGCCCACCGTGGCGGAACCGACCTGCACCGACATCAACAGCGCCCTGAAGAAGATCCTGATCTTCGCCTCGCAGCATCGCGGCGGCAAGAACATCGAGAAGAAGCTGGAGCTCGCCGAGGACCTCCCTCCGGTCTACGTCGATCCCAAGCAGATCCAGCAGGTGTTCCTGAACCTGTTCCTGAACGCGGTGCAGGCGATGCAGTCGGGGGGGATCCTCACCGTGTCGAGCTCTCTGGCGCACGTCGACGGCATGGACATGGTGCGGGTACAGGTCAACGACACCGGCCCCGGGATCCCGCCGCAGATCCTGGAAAAGATCTTCACCCCGTTCTTCACCACCAAGGCCCAGGGCACCGGCCTCGGGTTGGCCATCAGCCACCGGCTCATCGAGCAGCACGGCGGACGCCTCTCCTGCGTCAGCCAGGACGGCGTCGGCACCACCTTCTCGGTGGAGCTTCCCGCCTATTGCCCGAGCCAGGATGAACTCGAACAAGCACACTTGAGCGCCGGCATAATCGGTTGAGCGATCGCAGTAATGAGCAGTACGGCAGACCCCGACCACCCCGGGCCAAAAAGCCCGGCACCACATCCTAAGGAGCCGCCATGCGCAGAGCAAAAATAATGGTCGTCGACGATGAGCACCTGATCCGCTGGTCCCTGGAGCAGAACCTCAAGAAGCAAGGATACGAGGTCTGCACCGCTGGGACGGGCGAGGATGCGCTCAGGATCGCCCGGGAAGAGCAGCCCGAGCTGGTGCTGCTGGATTACCATCTCCCCGGCATCAACGGCCTCGAGGTACTGCAGCGGCTGAAAGAAATAGACGAAGAGATCCTGGTGATCATGGTGACCGCCCAGGGAGGGCTGGAAACCGCCGTGAACACCATGCGTCACGGAGCCTACGACTACATCAACAAGCCCTTCAACCTGGACGAGATGGGGCTGGTGGTCAGAAAGGCCCTGGAGACCTCCGAGCTGCGCCGCGAGGTGGTACAGCTACGCAGCGAGCACAAGAAGCAGGGGCCGCCCAAGATCCTGGGGAACTCCAAGCACATGAAGAACGTGCTGGAGATGATGGCCAAGGTTGCCAAGAGCGACGCCTCCACCGTGCTGGTGCAGGGGGAATCGGGGACCGGCAAGGAACTGGTGGCGAAGTACATCCACTACGAGTCCGCCCGCGCCGACAAGCCCTTCGTTGCCATCAACTGCGCCGCGGTCCCGGCCACGCTGCTGGAAAGCGAGCTGTTCGGCCACGAAAAGGGCGCTTTCACCGACGCCAAGACCTCCAAGAAAGGCCTTTTCGAGCTCGCCGACGGCGGTACCGTGTTCCTGGACGAGATAGGGGACATGGAGATCGGCATGCAGGCGAAGCTGCTGCGCTTCCTCGAGGACCGCACCTTCCGGCGCATCGGCGGGGGCAAGGTGATCCCGGTGGACGTGAGGATCATCTCGGCGACCAACAAGGATCTCATGAAGGCCATCGAGGAGAAGACCTTCAGGAACGACCTGTATTACCGGCTCCAGGTGATCCCGATCTTCCTCCCCGCCCTGCGCGAGCGCAAAGAGGACATCCTGGTGCTCGCCAACTACTTCATCGAGGTGTTCTCCAAGGAGTTCGGCAAACCGACCAAGGGGATCTCCAGTATGGCGGAGAAGCTCCTGGTGGAGTACAACTGGCCCGGCAACATCCGTGAGCTGAAGAACGTGATCGAGCGCGCCATCATCCTTGGCAACGACGAGAACCTGCTCCTGGAGAACCTGCCGCTGGAGATCGTGGCCAAGGCCTCGCAGGTCACCGTGCCGCTCACCACCTTCAAGCTTCCCCCCGAGGGGATCGACATCGAAGAGGTGGAGCGCGAGCTGATCAAGCAGTCCCTGGAAATGACCGACTGGAACCAGTCCAAGGCGGCCAAGAAGCTCAACCTCGGCATCGACGCCTTCCGTTACCGGATGAAGAAATTCGGCTTCCTGAAGTAGGCCGCACCCGGGGCCGCATCCTCGCGGCCGGCGGAAAGCAACACTCACACCACACATGACAACGCCCCGGCAGGTTCACTCTGCCGGGGCGTTCTCGTTAAGCACTCGCTCAATTGTCTTTCAGATCCTGACCAGTTCGTACGCTCTGGTCCCGACGCCGATATTTTCGGCGTGCTCCAACTGCACTTCCCAGTCGATCTCGGGATGGACGCCGCGGAACTTGTCGCCGCCGGGCTCGTGGCCGCTGGCGAGCGCGGTCTCCTGGTTGCCGCGAGCGTTGTTGACCAGGTCGGCGCAGGCCTGATCCAGCGCCACCGGGTCGGCCGAGGCGCAGATACCGATGTCGTTGACGATGGGGGCGTCGGCGTGCCCGTAGCAGTCGCAGGCCGGCGAGACCTGGGTGATGAAGTTCAAAAAGAGGGTCTTGCCCTCCTTGCCGTGGAGGGCACCCTTGGCGTATTCGGCCATTTTGCGCATCACCAGCGACGCGCTCTCGTTCCATTGGATGTTGATCGCTTTCTTCTGGCAGGCGGTGATGCAGCGGCTGCACCCAACACAGGCGGCCGGGTCGATGTGGGCCTTCCCTTCGATGATGGTGATGGCGGCGTGGGCGCAGGACTTAAGGCAGACGGCGCAGCCGTTGCAGAAACGCTCAGCCACCTTCGGCGCTACCGTGGAGTGCTGCTGCATCTTTCCGGTGCGGCTCGAGCACCCCATGCCCAGGTTCTTCAGGGTTCCGCCGAACCCGGTCAGCTCGTGGCACTTGAAATGGGAAACCGCGATGAGCGCGTCCGCCTCCAGTATCTCGGCTCCGATGTTGACCGTCTTCAGTATCTCGCCGTCGACCTGCACGTCCTTGGCGTTATGCCCCTTAAGGCCGTCACACATGATGAGCGGCGCGTTGACCACGGCGTAGGCAAAGCCGTTCTCGACGGCACAGGCCAGGGCGGAAACCGCCTCCTTGCGCTCGCCGGGGTAGAGGGTGGATGAGTCGGTCAGAAACGGCTTTCCTTCCAGCGCCTTGATCTCGTCCACCACACGGCGCAGGAAGATCGGGCGGATGAAGGTATGGTTGCCCCGCTCCCCGAAGTGGACCTTCACGGCGACCAGGTCCCCGGGCGCGACGCTCTGCGCCAACCCGGCCTGCTGCATCAGCCGACCGATCTTGCCGAACAGGTTTTCCTTGGCCCCTGCCCTCATATCCGCGAAAAATACCTTGCTCTTCATAGCTTCCCTCCTATAGACATGCCTGACAGACGACCAGCGATTGGTATCATATATCGCAGGCCAATACAACAGCTCGCAACTTTTTCTTGCTCTGCGGGTAAAATATGTTATTTATTAAAAATTCTCAGTGTACTCGGCTGGGCAAGAGTTGAAACGACGCTGTAGGAGCGGCATCGCGGCTGACGGCGGCCGGCCGGGCCCGCGACGGTGACGCCCTGCAAACCATTAAAAATTCGGCCCCGGGGCTGCCTCTCCTCCACCTGAAAAGGGGAGGGCGATTGCAGCGCCGGGTACGATAAAGGAGTACCGATGATCGAATGTGACGAGCGAGAACTCTGGATCATGGGACTGGGCGAGAGGGTGGAGCGAGGCGCCATCGCATGCAGCTATCTCGCCGAAGGGGGGCACCGCGCCAGGACCGCCAAGATTTCGGAATTGGCAGGTTGCACTCCGAGGGCGATCCTGCTGGACCTCTCCCCCTGGTCCGACGACGGCTGGGGAGTCCTGCTGGCCCTGAAGGAGAACCCGGCGACACGGGAGATCCCGATCCTCCCCATGTACCTGAGTGAGATCGGGCAGGTGGGGGCCGTGTTCCCGGTGGCGGGCTTCTTCACTCTCCCCGTCGACACGACCTATATGACCCGGAAACTGAAGCAACTGGGTCTCACGGACGAGTCGGATGACTACGACCTGCAGGTGATGCTGGTGACCCGCAAGGGCGAGGAGCAGGTGCAGCACGCAATCACCAAACTCGGCTTCGAGGTCGTGAACGCCTATACCGGGAAGGAGGCTGTCGCCCTTGGCACCATCATCCATCCCTACATGATGTTTTGCGCGCTGATGCTCCCGGACCAGGCGGCCTTCGAGCTCCTGGAGCGTTTCCGGCTCTACCCGCAGACGAGGAACATCCCGTTCTTCGTGCTGCTCAAGGGGGAGATGAAAGACGGCGAGCGCCAGGCCATGAGCCGCAGCATCGAGCACCTGGTGCGCAAGAAGTGGCTCACCCGTCAGGAGTTCCTGGCCTACTTCAAGAAGAGCAAAGAGTGACGCAAAAAGGGGGACGGCAGCAGCCGTCCCCCTTTCAGTTATAGTTCCACCCCCTTGCCCTCTATACTGTTTTCTCCCCTTCCGCCTCGATGTACACCTTCTTCACCGTCGGCAGGCTCTTCTTTATCTCCGTTTCCAGTTTTGCGACCTCGTCCTCGATCTGATCCGCGGTGATACCATCGGCGAAAGCGAGGGCCACCGTGGCCAGGACGTATTCCGGGCCCATCTGCAGCGTGAGCACCTCGTTGACCCGTTCCACGTGTTGCCCCTTTTGCACGATCCCCCTGATGACCTGCTCCGCCTCACGATCGGCCGCTTCCCCGATGAGCAGCCCCTTGGTTTCCCGCGCAAGGAAGACGGCGGTAGCGGCCAGGATGGCGCCGATAACGAGGGAGGCGGCCCCGTCGAAAAAGTGATGACCGGTGGCCTGGCTCAGCCCGATACCTATCAGTGCGGTAAGAAGGCCCAGCAGTGCTGCCGAATCCTCCATCAGTACCAGGAACAGGGTGGGGTCCTTCCCCCTGTGGATCGCCTGCAGGTAACCGAGCCCGGGCTTCTTCTGTTTCCTGAATTCCAGCACCGATATGGTCCACGAAATACCCTCGAAGATCATGGCGGCGGCGATGACGAAGTAGTTCACCTTGGGATCGACCAGTTTGGCAGGGTGCAGCAGGTGGTGCACCCCCTCGTAGAAAGAGACGCCTGCGCCCAGCGAAAAGATGAGCATGGCGACCACGAAGCTCCAGAAGTAGATCTCCTTGCCGTGCCCGAAGGGGAAGTCGCGGTCCGGCGGGAGCGCCGCCCGGTGCAACCCGTACAGAAGGAGCACCTGATCGCTGGTGTCGACCACGGAATGGATCCCCTCGGAGAGGATGGCGGAGCTCCCGGTGCGCCAGGCGGCGAAGAATTTGATCGCGGCGATGGCGAGGTTCGCGGCCATGGCCGCCCAGATGACTTTCTTCGGGCTGCCGCTCATCGACCGGACTTGCCGCGGCGGTGCCGGTCATGGCTGGACTTGAAGAAAAGGGTGGCCGCCGTGAGGCCGCCGGCCAGCAATATGCCTAGCCCCCACTTGTTTTCCGAGAGCCAGACTTGGGTGCTGAAGGCCTTGGAACGGGCGTCGAAGCGTCCGTGCGCGCTGAAGGGGCCGGGCACCGTGTGCCAGAGGTTGGCGGGGCGCTCCGGGCGCTCCGGTTCGTCGGTCTGCTGCGACGTGTACCCGGTGCGGCCAAGGTAGAGGTCGAGTAGGCCCCGGATGAACTTGTTGCCCCACATCGCCTTGACCGTCGGCAAGCCAACGTAGATCTCCCGGCGCCGGTGGTGCGAGGCCCAGACGATGGCGTTGGCAGCAACCTCGGGCTGGTAGATGGGGGGGACCGGCTGGGGCCGGTTGGGAAGGCGCGACTCGACCCAGTCGAACTGCGGCGTGTTCATGGCCGGGAGCTGCACCATGGTGATGTGCACCCGGCTTTTCTCGTGGATCAGTTCGCAGCGGATCGAGTCGGTGAAGCCCCTCATGCCGTGCTTGGCGCCGCAGTAGGCGGACTGCAGCGGGATGCTGCGATCCGAGAGCGCCGAGCCCACCTGGATCACCATGCCCCGGTTCCGCGGCAGCATCCTCTTCAGCGCAGCCATGGTGCCGTGCACCGCGCCAAGGTAAGTCACCTCGGTGACCCGCCTGAATTCCTCCGCGGTCATCTGGTTGAAGGGGGAGAAGACCGAGGTCATGGCGTTGTTCACCCAGACGTCGATGGGGCCGTACTCCCCTTCCACCTCCGCCGCTGCCTCCTCGACGCGCTGCGCGTCCGCCACGTCTCCGACCAATACCAGCGCCTTCCCTCCCAACTGCTCGACCTCAACTTTTGCCGCCTCCAGTCTTTCGCGGTTCCTGGCGACAAGCCCAATGCTGGCCCCCTCGCGCGCAAACGCCTGTGCTATCGCCCGTCCCAACCCTGCTGAAGCACCGGTAATGACTACTACTCTGTGTGCAATAGAATCCATCATTAGACCTCCTGTTCGGATTACTCCGAGCCTACTTAGAGAAAATCATAAGTTGCCATCGGAGCAATGCCCATTAGAATACCAGATGTGAAAATTTTAACCTTTCAAATTAAAGGAGGCGGTCATGAGAATCGGAACTGCCCTGTCGGCGGCAATGCTATTTGCCCTTGCCCTGCAGCCAAAGGCGGGTGCGGCGCTGGAGCAGCGCAAAGAAGTTTCCAACCTGAAAGGGCCGTATAATGCGGCGTTTTTTCACCGCGAGAACGGGGCCTTCAGGGTCGGTGCCGCCATCCACTTCGCCCACGGCATCCAGCACGATTTCCTGCAACTGGAGCCTCTGGCGCAGCATGAAGAGACCGACCGGAAGGCGGATCTGGCGTACCTGGAGATGATCCACAACCCGCCGCAGACCGAGCCGAAGATGGAACTCTACGGCCCCTACACGGCGCGCACGATGTGGCAGCTCTACCGGGCCATCGATTGGACCCACATGCACCACGAGCAAACCTATGACATCCTGGCCGACCGGGACATACCCTGGGATCGGAAGAAACGCTGGACCGACCGGGCCGTTGCCTACTACCTGGAGAAGTTGGATATCCCCCGCAGCCCCGCGCCCCTCGACGTGACCTTGCGGCGCGCGGCCGTCATGATGAAGCCGTATGCCACCTTGTTCCGGAACAACTATCCCAAGTCGAACAACTTCTTCTTCGCCGCGCACTGGTGGCATCCCGCCATCTACGAGGCCCAGATGCTCGGAGGCAACGGCAAGGCGCAGGAGGAGATGGTGCGTGACACCGATCGCACCCTCTTCACCCAGGTTCTCAAGGAGCGCCCCCAGCGTATGCTCTTGTCCCGCGAGATGATGCCACGGTACAGCCGCATGTCCCCGGAGTCCGCCAACATCTTCGACAACCTGCACATGCTGCACGGTATCGCCTACGATCTCCTGTCGTACGAGGGATGGACTGTGGAACAGAAGCGGGACGAGTTGTACCGGGTCATCAAGGCCATGAGCTACCACCCCGGTGACGAGAAGCTGGCGCGGAAGTTCTCGACGCCGCACCCGGACATGGACCCGAGGCTCTACGAGCCGTGGATGAAGGGAACGGAAGGGGAGATGAATCGGATCATGATGGAGATGATGGAGGAGATGATGCCGCTCATGATGCCCGGGCAGCCTGATCCCCTGATGAAGGCGCAGATGATGGAACAGTTCAAGAAGAAGATGACGCCCGGGATGCAGGAGGGAGAGCTGCCGGGTTCCCTGATGGACGCGCTGAAGAAGGTCATGCCCCAGATGCAGATGAGCCCGGAGTCAATGGAGCCGGGGCAGACGCCGCAAAAGATGGTCGATGTGATGATGAAAGGGTGGCAGGACAAGTACGGCGCCATGCCCGATGTCGCCCCGATGCCGATGGAGCAGGAACCTGCCGCGCCGCGCGCACTGCCTGAAGGAGGGTCGCTATGAAACGCACACTTCTCTGCCTGTCTTTGCTGATAATTACTGGCACTGCTGCCTATGCCTCGGACCACACCAACCTGGACGAGAATCTCCCGACGGAACTTCAGGACGCGTATGCCACGCCTTTCCGGAACAGGGAGGTGCAGGGTGTGGTGCGCTACATAGATGAGGATCCCGGAAACCGCTTCGTGTACCAGCCGCGCTTCGAGTTCGGCGTGCTCCCCAACACGGAATTCACCGTGCAGGGGACTTTCTACAGCGGCAACACCGACCGCACGGGGAGCGGCGACGTGAGCGCTGAGGTCCTTTACAACTTCAACACGGAATCGCTCTACCTCCCGGCGTTCGCACTGGCGGTGAACGCAGACTTTCCGACCGGCGAGCGGTCAGCGGGAGTGGATGTAACCACAAAAGTCATCCTGTCCAAGATGCCCTACGTCCGGACCACCTGGCTGCACCGTCTGCACGCGAACCTGATCTGGAAGAGAAACGCAGGGCGCGACCGGGCGACCGAGCGCCATGTCCAGTTCAAGGGCATCATCGGGTTCAGCTGCCGCGCCGGGAAGGACCAGAGCCTGGTCCTCGATTATGTACGCGAGCAGAAGGAAAAGAAGCACGAGGAGTCCAACGTGGTGGAAGCGGGGCTGCGGCGGCAACTCACCCCGTACACGATCGGATCGATCGGCGCCGGAGCCGGCTTCGGCGATGCCTCGGAGCGCTACCGGGTCACCATCGGGGTGCAGCACAGCTTTTAAAGGCGCCGAAAGGAGCCGCGGTAAGTCGGTAGTGTGCCGGTTGCAGTCTAACGGGGCAACGGCGGCTGAGGAAAATGGAGGTCACATGGAAGCGATTGTCTACCCTGCATGGCTGGTAGCACTGGCATGGACATCGTTGGCGCTGGCAGTCTTGTGCTCGGCAATAATCGTGATCGACATTGCCAGAGACCACCGGCAGCACATGTGGATCATGAACGTGGTCTGGCCCATCACCGCCCTCTACGGTAGCGCCTTCGCGCTGTGGGCCTACTTTAGGGCGGGCCGTCTTTCAACGCGTAATGCGGTGGAGGAGGCGAAGCGTCAGGGGAAGACCCCTCCGGGCAAGGAGAAGCCGTTCTGGCAGATAACCGCCCTGGGCGCCTCTCACTGTGGCAGCGGTTGCACGGTAGGGGACATCGCCGCCGAATGGCTCATCGTCGCCTTCCCCTTTGCCGTACTGGGACAGAAGATTTTCGGCGCGTGGCTTCTCGACTACATCCTCGCCTTCCTTTTCGGGGTGGCGTTCCAGTACTTCACCATCGTGCCGATGAAAAACCTCCCCAAGGGAAAGGGGGTCTGGGCAGCGGTCAAGGCCGACGCCCTGTCGCTCACGGCCTGGCAGGTCGGGATGTATGGCTGGATGGCGATCGCCGTGTTCGTAATCTTCCGGCACGAGATCCCCAAGACCAACCCGGTCTTTTGGTTCATGATGCAGATCGCCATGTGGTTCGGCCTTATGACCTCCTTCCCGGTGAACTGGTGGTTGATCAAGAAGGGGATCAAGGAAAGGATGTGAGGGGGCGGTGCGTCTCAGGAGCAGTAGCGGCCGCTAGGGGAAAGCGAAGCGGCCGGTCGGGAGGATGAGCCATGATGCATCAGGATATGATGGGTTGGATGATGGGGTCGATGATGATCTGGGGGATTGCCGGGGTACTCCTGGTGGTCCTGCTGATCGTGGTAATAGTGAAGGTGTCCAAAAAATGACTGATTTCATTTATACCTCTTACGGTTTTTACCGAGGACCTTGGCCCCCTTCACCACGAATGACGGTAGAGAAATTGCCAGGTGGTCCTGCCGTTTCTCCGGATTCAACTGTCCGAGCGGCCGCCCGGTTTCCACCTTCAGCGACGAACTCTTCTGGATGCCAAGGATCTGGCTCGGGTAGATGCTGCGGTATCCCACGATGAGAAAGCTCACCATGCAGGCGACGCCGGCGTGCGGGGCGATGCCGGCCCCGAAGAGCTCCATGGCCATGACCGAGGCGGCTATGGGGGTGTTGGCTGCACCGGCCAAAAGGGCAACCATGCCGATGGCCGAGAAGGTGGCGACCAGGGGTTCGTGGAACAGCGAGGCGAAGAGGTTCCCCGCTGCGGTTCCTATGAAGAAAATCGGGGTGACCACGCCGCCGCTGCCGCCGCTGCCCAGGGTGATCGAGGTCGCAATCATCTTCATGAAAGTGGCCCCGGCGGGAAGCACCGCGCCGTTGAGCGCGGCATCAATGCTGTCCAGGCCAAGCCCCAGATAGCGCAGCGATACGAACCTGCCGATCAGGACCAGGAGCACCCCTCCCAACAGTGCCTTCACCACCGGATGCCAGGAAAGCCGTGCGAACAGCCGGTGTCCCAGTTGCATCAACTCGATGAAGAGCAAAGCGGCGACACCGCACCAGATGCCGAGCAGGATCATCTCGGTGAAACTCCAGCCGGTGACGGCGGGGATGATTTCGGCCGCAGGATGCGGGTAGCTCGCCCCGAGCTTCCCTGCCACGTGGAAGCCGATGATGCCCGCCACGAATGAAGGAAAAAGCACGTCGTAGAACACCTGCCCGAGTACGAGCACCTCCACGCCGAAAAGAGCCCCCGCGATCGGGGTACCGAAGACGGTAGCGAACCCCGCACTGATGCCGCATATGACCAGTTTGCGCCGGTCGACGTCGTTGAGTCGCAGCAGTGACGCGAACGAGGAGGCGAGTCCGGCGCCGATCTGGGCGCAGGGGCCCTCTTTTCCCGCCGACCCGCCACCAGCCAGGGTGATGACCGTCGCCGCCAGTTTCACCGGGACCACCATTACCGGGATTCTCCCCATTCTCTGGTGCACCGCCTCGATCACCTTTTCCGTGCCATGGCCGGCTGCGTCGGGGGCGAACCACCTGACCAAGAGGGCGCTTGCGACGAGTGTGACTGGGAGCAGCAGGTAGTAGTCGGGCATCTTTGAATACTGGGATGTACTCCATGCGAGCGCCTTCAAAAAGGCGGTGGTGCCGCCGCCGACCAGCACCCCAACGGCGGAGGCGTAGCTTGCCCACTTGATCACGCTTGCCAAAAGCGTCACCTGTTCGACTATTTTACGGTTCACTGGTTGTATCCTTTCTATCTCGATGCAGCGTGAGCTATCACGACAGAGTGCGCGATGGCAGTGCCAGCTTTTACGGCTGCATCGTCAACTTAGCGTTGAGAGGCCTTCTTGATTGCGATGATAGACGTGCACTCATGGTTGCAGGGAGTAGCCTGAGGGGAAGGTGTTCCGGGACTACCTTGACGGACCTGCTGATAGTTGATATAGTTTGTGGGGCTAATTATTCGCCTTGCTAATCTTGTTGTCAAGGTATTTGGAGCGCAACATGGGACGTAGTGAGCAGACACCAGAAATCATAGACAATCTGAGGAGGATCTTTCAGGCGGTGAGTGAGTATTCGCGCAGCGCCGAGAGAGAGACCGAGCTAACCGGACCACAGCTGTGGGCTTTGAAGATCCTCGACCGGCAGGCACCTCTTCGCGTCTCAGATTTAGCCCGGCAGATGTACCTGCGCCCTGCCACCGTGGTGGGGATTCTGGACCGGTTGGAGGGCAAGGGGCTGGTGACCCGCACCAGGTCGCAGCAGGATCGGCGCGCGGTTGACCTGGAGTTGACAGGCGCGGGCAGGGTGCTTGTGGCCAAGGCTCCCGAGGTCGCGCAGGTCATGCTGGTGAACGGCCTGTCCACGCTCACGCAGCAGGAGTTCGACAGCGTCCTGGAAGGGATGCGGCACATGGTGAGGATACTGGGAGCCGAACACCTGATGCCGCAGCCGCTGCGCGGCTGACCTCCGCGGGCCGCGGCTGAAAGGGAGGAGCCAGTCATGAAGCATTCCCTTGACCTCGCATTGATCGGCAACTGCCAGATCGGCGCGCTGATCGACAATCAGGCGGAGATCGTATGGTACTGCCTACCCCGCTTCGACGGCGACCCCGTATTCTGCTCCCTGCTCCAGGAGCACGAACCGGGAGAGGGGCTTGGCTACTGCTCCGTAGAACTCATGGACCAGGTGGCGAGCGAACAGGAGTACCTCACCAACTCGGCGGTTCTCGTCACCAGGATGACCGACTCCCGGGGCGGCGTGGTGGAGATCAGCGACTTCGCCCCCCGCTTCCGGCAGTACGGCAGGATGTTCACCCCCATCATGCTGGTCCGGCAGATGCGCCGGGTGCAGGGGACGCCGAGGGTCGTCATCAGGGTGCGGCCGGCACGCAACTATGGCGCGGAACGCGGCGAATTTACCCACGGCAGCCACCACATCCGCTACGTCTCGCCGTACATGGTGCTGCGCCTCTCCACCGACGCCTCGATCACCGCCATCCTGCAGGAACTCCCGTTCGTGCTTGATGACGAGGTGAACCTCGTGTTCGGCCCGGACGAAACCGTGCACGAAAACGTCTCCGAGCTCGCGCACCGCTTCAGGAACGACACTATCGCCTACTGGCAGGAATGGGTGCGGGATCTGGGCATCCCGTACGAGTGGCAGGACGAGGTGATCAGGGCGGCCATCACACTCAAGCTGAACGCCTTCGAGGACACCGGCGCCATCGCCGCCGCTCTCACCACCTCGATCCCCGAGGCCCCGGATTCCGGAAGGAACTGGGATTACCGCTACTGCTGGCTGCGCGACTCCTATTTCGTTGTCAACGCGCTGAACCGCCTCGGCGCGACCAAGACCATGGAGCGCTACCTGCGCTACCTGGTCAACGTGGTTGCCGGCAGCGAAGGCGGCTATCTGCAACCGGTGTACGGCATCGACGGCAGCAGCAACCTGGAAGAGAAGGAGATGCCGTCGCTGCCCGGCTACCGCGGCATGGGACCGGTGCGGGTCGGCAACCAGGCCTGCCTGCAGGTGCAGCACGACGTGTACGGTTCTGCGGTTCTGGCGGTTACCCACGTGTTTTTCGATCACCGCCTCATGCAGCGCGGCGATATGCCCCTGTTCCACCGTCTCGAGCCGCTGGGTGAGATGGCGATCCAGATGCACGACCAGCCGGACGCCGGGCTTTGGGAGCTCAGGGGAAGCCGCAGGGTTCACACCTTCTCCAGCATCATGTGCTGGGCCGCCTGCGACCGCCTGGGGAGGATAGCAACCCGACTTGGGCTCAGGGAACGGGCCGCATACTGGGAGGCCCAGGCGCAGCGCATCCACGAGACGGTGTGCCGGCGTGGCTGGAGTGAGGAGAAGAAGAGCTTCACGGCGGCATTCGAAGGGGATACCCTCGACGCAAGTCTCCTGCTCATGCACGACGTAGGCTTCCTTGCTGCCGACGACCCGCGCTTCGCCTCGACCGTCGCCGCCATCGAGCGCGATCTGCGCCGCGGCGACTACATCTTCCGCTACGTCGAGGACGACGACTTTGGCACGCCCAAAAACGCGTTCATCGTCTGCACCTACTGGTACATCTACGCCCTGGTGGCCTTGGGGCGCTCCGAGGAAGCGCGCCGGCTCTTTGAAAATCTCCTGGCGCGCCACAACCGGCACGGCCTGATGGCGGAGCACGTCGACGTGGCGACCGGGGAGCAGTGGGGCAACTTCGTGCAGACCTACAGCATGGTCGGGCTGATCAACGCGGCCATCCGCCTCTCGAAAAGGTGGGACACCGCGTTTTAGGAAGGATAGAGATGGCAGGAACCGGCACTCCATTCTACCGGGGCAGGATGAAAGCCTATCTGGCCATGAAGGCTGACATGGTGCAGCACCGCGAGGTGATCAGGGAGGTCGCCGCTTCGGTGGACGGCTCCTGGGTCTATTACGTGATGCTCATCCTCGCCGCGGTGATCGCCCTGCTGGGACTGCTTCTGAACAGTGTAGCCGTGGTAATCGGGGCCATGCTGATCTCTCCGCTCATGGGACCGATCATCTCGGCGAGTCTTTCCTTCACCATCGGCGACCTTGCCCTGGTGCGGCGGACATTCCGGACCCTGGGCACGAGCATCGCGCTCACCGTGGCGGTCAGCGCACTCATAACGCTCGTGTCTCCGTTAAAGGAGCCCACGGCGGAGATCCTGTCCCGGGTGCGGCCTAACATCCTGGACCTGTTCATTGCGGCGCTGTCCGGGGTCGCCGGTGCGGTGGCCCTGTGCACCAAGCGCAACTACCTGATCACGTCGACCGGGGTGGCAGTCGCGACCGCCGTCATCCCCCCCCTGAGCGTGGCCGGTTATGGCCTGGGGACCTGGCAGCCGATGCTGGCCCTGGGCGGATTCCTGCTCTTTTTCACCAACTTCGTTGCCATCATCCTGAGCTCGGACATCGTCTTTTTCATCATGGGATTCAGGACCAGCCACGTGGAGGCATCGCAGCACTCGCACCGGACCAGGCTGGCCGTTATCACCACGGTTTTGACCCTTATTTCCGTGCCGCTCGTCTACACGCTGAGCAGCGATGTGACGAGGATCAAGAACGAAAAACGCATCGGGCGGGTGCTCAAAAGCCGCCTGGACCGTGAGCTCGCGTCGCGCCTGACCGGGTACCGGTTTCGGCAGGAGGGCAAGGCGGTGCTGGTGATGGCATCGGTGAACACGGTGCGCTTTGTTCCCAAACCGGCGCAACAAGCGATCGAGCAGGAACTGGCCCAGGGGCTTGGGCGCCCGGTGCGGCTGGAGCTTGAGCAGGTGATCGTTGCCTCGGAAAGCCAGCTCGGGGATGTAACGGCAAAAAGGGGGGGCGTTGGGGCACAGCCTGCGAAGGAGAGCCCGGCTGAGCTCGCTGCGAAGATGGGGCCGCTCGTGGCGAGGGTCGAGCAGGAACTTACCGGTGCCCTCGTCCCCTTCGAGGTTTCGCACACCACGGTGGCGTTCGGCGGAGAGGGAGGGCCTCTGCTGGTGAGCGCCACGCTGGGCAGGGATTACGAGGTACGCGACGATGAGCGCCTGCTGTTGAGCCGGCAGCTGCAGCAGGCACTGGGGGTCCCGGTGCGGGTGGAAATCCGCGTGACTCCGATGCTGCCGCCCATCGTTTTCGCCGGGGACGGATCCCTTGCCCCCGAAAGCAAAAGCAAACTGGAGATGCTGCGCCACCTGCCCGAAGGGCCATCGGCGTTCCGTTTCGAGGTGGCCGGGCCGAAGGAGAGCGGCGGCAGGCTGCGCTTCCTTGGGCGCTATCTCGCGCAACAACTGGACGTTCCGGCACAGGCTGTCACCACGGTCACATCCCGCGGTCGGGGAGGCGCGGTGACGCTGCGCGTCGTGCGGTATGACAATGTGAGGTGAACATGAAAGTAGGATTGATGGGATTCGGCAAGACAGGCAAGGCGGTGGCATCGGTGCTGCTGCAGAGCAAGGAAACCAACCTTCAGTGGGTGCTGCGCAAGTCGCACAACCTCGAACATAGATCGGTACCGGAGTTCCTGGGGATCGATTCGGAGGAGCCGGGATACATCTATTCCGCGGATGAATTTTCCGGGGCGGAACTGCTGGAGCGGTTCCCGGTGGATGTCATCATCGACTTTTCCTCCGAGCATGGGGTGAGATACTACGGCGAGGCGGCCCGTGACCGCAACGTCGCCGTGGTGAGTGCCATCTCCTCGTATTCGGAGCAGACGGTGGCGTATCTGAAACACCTGGCGCAAAAAACTCGGGTGCTATGGTCTCCCAACATCACCATCGGCATCAATTTTCTCATCATCGCGGCGAAGATCCTCAAGAATATCGCGCCCTACACGGACATCGAGGTCGTGGAGGAACATTTCAAGGCCAAGCCCGAAGTCTCCGGGACGGCCAAAAAGATCGCCTCGTCCCTGGGGCTCGAAGAGGAAGCGATCAAGACCGTGCGTGCCGGCGGCATCATCGGGGTGCACGAGATCCTCTTCGGCTTCCCCTTCCAGACGGTGCGCCTGAAGCACGAGTCCATCACCCGCGAGGCCTTCGGCAACGGCGTGCTCTTTGCGGCGAAGCATCTGCATGAAAGGGGCGCCGGGCTCTACAGCATGGAGGATCTCATGCTCCCCTATTTCAACGCGGGATCGGCTCAGGCGGCTTAGCGCGCCGACCGCAGCGAGGCTCGCATGAAAAAAAGGGTTTCCGGCTCATCCCTCAAATCGCTCAGGCTCTCCCTCAGATTCATCGTGCCGCTCGCGGCGGCCCTCGGGCTTTTGGCCATCGCGGCGGTTCCCCTGGTGGACCGGCTCACCATGCACTGGTTCATGCGCGACATGGACATCCGGTCGCGCCTGATCGCCAACACACTGCACGATCAGCTGGTGGAATTGCTGCAGCAGGAGAACGCCGCCAAGGTCCGGTCGCTGTTGAACAGGGCGGTGCAGGACGAGCGGCTTCTGGCCCTGGGGTACTGCGATCGCCGCGGCAAGCTGTTGTACAAAACCCCCGCTTTTCCGGAGGCGCTCGGCTGTCCGGCGCCTCCGGCCGCGGATACCGAAAAGGGGCAGGTACTCCACCTTCCCCAGGGGGCGGTGCATGTGGCGGTGCACCCGGTCGGGGTACCGTCGTCAGGCGCCGGCTCCCTGATCCTGGTGCACGACATGAGCTTCGTGGAGCGGCGCAGCGAGGACACCCGCAACTACATCATCGCCTTCTTTGCGCTGCTCGGCGTGGTCGTTTCCGCCATCACCGTCTTCGTGGCCCACCTGAGCTGGCGCGGCTGGCTGGAAGGGGTGCGGGCCATGCTCCGGGGCGAGGGGATCGTGAGGCCCTTCGCCCAACCGGCGGTCGAGCCTGAACTGCAGCCCCTGGTTGGTGACCTGCGGTCACTGCTTCGTGCTCTGGACAGCGAGAGGCGCATGGCCGACGACGCCACCATCTCCTGGAGCCCGGACGCCCTGCGCAACCTATTGCACAAGCAGTTGACCGGCGAGCGGATCATCGTGGTGTCCAATCGTGAACCTTACATCCACAGCAAAAAGGGTGACGGCATTGAGGTGCACCGCCCGGCCAGCGGGCTGGTCACCGCCGTCGAACCGGTGATGCGGGCCTGCTCAGGAACCTGGATCGCCCACGGTAGCGGCAGCGCCGACCGGATGGTCACCGACCGGCACGACCGGGTCGCCGTCCCTCCGGACACGCCCGAGTACACCTTGAGGCGTATCTGGCTCACCAAGGAGGAGGAAAACGGCTACTACTACGGCTTCGCCAACGAGGGACTCTGGCCCCTGTGCCACATAGCCCACGTCCGCCCGATTTTCCGTTCCAGCGACTGGGAGCAGTACCGGGAAGTGAACCAGCGCTTCGCGGACGCCGTGGTCGATGAGGCCGACAGTGACGATCCGGTGGTGCTGGTGCAGGACTATCATTTCGCCCTGCTGCCGGGCATGATCCGCAGGGCGCTCCCCAAGGCGACCGTGATCACCTTCTGGCACATCCCCTGGCCCAACCCGGAGTCCTTCGGGATCTGTCCCTGGCGCGAGGACCTCCTGGAAGGGATGCTGGGATCGACCATCCTCGGCTTCCACACCCCGTTCCACCGCAAGAACTTCCTGGAGACGGTGGACCGCTACCTGGAGACGCGCATCGAGCACGAGTCATCCACCATCAGCCGGGGAGGGAGCCTTACCATGGTGGAGAGCTATCCCATCTCGATCCAGTGGCCCCCGCCGTGGCAGGGGCGGCAGCCCCCGGTGGCGCAGTGCCGGGATGAACTCAGGAGGGAGCTTGGGGCGGGACCGGAGCACCTGGTCGGCATCGGGGTGGACCGTCTCGACTACACCAAGGGTATCCTGGAGCGGTTCCGGGCGGTTGAGAAGGTGATCGAACAGCACCCGGAACTCTCAGGACGCTTCACCTTCGTCCAGATCGCGGCCCCCTCCCGCTCCGCTCTGGACGACTACCAGGCCTTCGATGCCCAGGTGCATGCGCTGGCCCAGCGTGTTAACCAGCGCTTTTCAAGCGAGGGGTGGCAACCGATCCTTTTGAAGGCCGAGCACCATGAACCCGAGGTGGTGAATCGCTATTACCGAGGTGCCGACGTCTGCATCGTGACGAGCCTCCACGACGGCATGAACCTGGTGGCCAAGGAGTTCGTGGCCGCAAGGGACGACGAGCAGGGAGTGCTCATCCTGAGCCAGTTCACGGGGGCGGCCCACGAGATGCACGAGGCTCTCATCGTCAACCCCTATCACATCGAGCAGACGGCGGAGGCCATCTTCCGCGCGCTCACCATGCCACCGTTCGAGCAGCGCGAGCGGATGCGCAGCATGCGCGCGCTTGTACGTGACTTCAACGTGTACCGCTGGGCCGGACGGATGCTTCTCGACGCCGCCCGCGTACGCCAGCGCGAGAAACTCTCGGCCCGCATCAGGAGAAACCAGTAATGCCCAGTTACCTCTTCCAGTTTGAAGAACTCGCAGCTTTCACCCACCACGTGGCGGCGGACACCCTGTTCGCCTTCGACCTGGACGGCACCCTCGCCCCCATCGTCGCGGACTACGGCCAAGCGAGGGTTGCCAAGCCGGTGCGCGGGGTCCTGCAGCGCCTGATGGGATTGGCCAAGGTAGCGATCATCACCGGTAGATCGCGCCAGGATGCCATCGGCATCCTCGGATTCCAGCCGCACCTCGTGATCGGAAACCATGGGGCGGAATGGCCGGGACAAAATAGCGGGCGGCGCTGGGAGCTGGTCCAGCTTTGCCTCAAGTGGCGGGACCGCCTGCACACGGCGCTTTTCTACGAGCCGGGGGTGGAGATCGAGTTCAAGGGGGAGTCGCTGAGCCTGCATTACCGCAAGAGCGAGGACCCGCAGCGCGCATTGATGATGATCAATGCGGCCATCGAGGACCTCGATCCGGCACCACGCACCATTGGCGGGAAATACGTGGTGAACGTCGTTCCCGCGGAGGCCTTGGGCAAAGGCGAGGCGCTGGCGGCTGCCCTGGAGCAACTGGGCTGCTCCAGGGCAATCTACTTCGGCGACGACGAAACCGACGAGGATGTCTTCAGGATGGCGCGGGGCGACATCTTCGGTGTGCATGTCGGCAGGAACGACCAGTCGGCCGCGACCTATTACCTCAACCAGCAGTCCGAGATACTGGGACTGCTCAATTCCATCGTAGGTGTCCTGGAGTCGTGCTGCGAAAGCGGGCCCGAATGCGCGGACGGCTGAGTGGACGGGAGAAAAGCATGACAGACGAGATCGAAAAGATGGGGAAATCGCTTTTGCGCCATGACCGCCGTGACGGACAGGCGGTCCTTGTGCACCTCGATCCGGGGGACGCACCGGGCATCGTCGCCGACCTGGAGCGGGTGGCCATTTCCCGAGGGTACACCAAGGTATGCGCCAGGATTGCGGCGGCCCACGCCCGCCATTTCGTCGCAGCCGGTTACCAGCTGGAGGCGGCGATCCCGCACTTTTACGGCGAGGGCGACACCGGCTGTTTCATGACCAGATTCTTCGTCAAGGAGCAGATGCTGGAGCGGGCGCCGATGCTGCGCAACGCGGTCCTGGCTACCACCGAGTTGCAGCCCCCGGCCCCTGCAGTGACGCTGGCCGAAGGGGGGACGCTGCGGCTGGCCCAAGCGGCGGACGTTGACCGGGTGGCCGCCCTTTACGGCGAGGTGGGGGTGGCCAAGCCTGCCGCCGTCCACGACCCCCGTTTTTTGGAGGCCGCCCTGAACAGGGGGGATCTTTTTCTGGGGGTGTGGGTCGCAGAGGCCCCCGTCGCCATGTGCGCGGCACACCTCGACGCCGCCTCCGGCAGCGGCGAACTGGCCCACTTTGCGGTTCACCCGCAGCACCGGGGCCGGGGGCATGCCTTGCTGCTGCTGCAGGGCATGGCCCAGGCCTTGAGTCCGCTGGGGGTCAGGCTGCTGTGGTCGGCGGTGCGCGCCTACGCCCCCGGCATCAACATCACCTTTGCCAGGGGGGGGTACTGTTACGGCGGTACCCTCACCAACAGCACCAATATTTACGGTACCCTTGAGAGCGTCAATGTCTGGTACAAGGCACTGGGCGACGATCCGGCCCTCGCCTGGAGTTCGGTTTTTCCGTCGAGCCCGGCCTGATGGCACAATCAACCTCCCGTAGGGGACGAACATGACCATTGAAAGAGGCAAAAGAAAGCTTGCCGGGCTGTTCGCCGAGTTCCTGGAGAGCGAGATGTCCTCGGGGGTGGTCCTGTTCCTGGCCACGGTTGTCGCCATCACTTTGGCGAACTCTCCCTTGGCCGACGCCTATGGCCGTCTTTGGCATGCCGAATTCCTTGGGCATACCTTGCAGCACTGGATCAACGATGGGCTGATGGCCGTCTTCTTCCTTTTGATCGGGCTCGAGATAGAACGGGAACTGTACGTCGGGGAGCTTACCGACCACAAAAAGGCCTTGCTTCCCATAGTGGCGGCAGTTGGGGGCATGGCGGTCCCCGCTGTGATCCACTTCCTCCTCAATCACGGCACCGCGACTGCAAAGGGGGCCGGTATCCCTACCGCGACCGACATCGCCTTCGCCATAGGGATCCTGTCCTTTCTGAAAAAGAGGATCCCCTCGACGCTGAAGGTCTTCCTGGTGGCCCTGGCCATCATCGATGATCTCGGCGCCATAGTGGTGATCGCTTTGTTCTACGCAGCGGGGTTGTCGATACCGCACCTGGTGGCGGCCTTGGCGGTTTTCGCGCTGTTACTGGCCCTGAACCGTTTTGGATTGAGCAGGCTTTCCATCTTTTTGCCGGTTGGGCTGCTCATGTGGTACCTGATGCTGCAATCCGGTGTTCATGCCACCATCGCGGGGGTGCTCCTCGCCTTCGCGGTTCCGTTCCGCTCCGGGGACGGGGCATCTCCGTCATACAGGCTGCAGCACTTCCTGCACAAGCCGGTGGGCTTCGTCATCATGCCGCTGTTTGCTTTGGCCAATACAGGGCTTAGGCTCCCGGAGCGCTGGCTGGATTCGGTGGTGACGGCCAACAGCCTCGGCATCATGATGGGGTTGCTGATCGGGAAGCCTTTAGGGATATGGCTGTTCAGCTACCTGGCGGTCAGATGGAAGTTGTCCGCGCTGCCGGCCGGCGTACGCTGGAGGCATGTGGTGGGGGCGGGGATGCTTGGTGGCATCGGCTTTACCATGTCCATATTCATAACCACGCTCGCTTTCGAAGACGATCAACTCCTGATCGGCTCCAAACTTAGCATCCTGGTGGCTTCGGTGCTGGCAGGCGGGACCGGCTACCTGATTTTGAGGAACGGGACCGGGGCCAGGGTGAGATGAAGGTGAGAAAAAGGAGGCGCCGGCCCGGCGCCTCCCTCATTGGTTCCTGCCGCTTCGGCACGTCACCGTTTGGACTTCGATCTTTTCTTCGAGCTGATCTTTTTGGGTTCGCTCTTCTTCCTGGATCTCGCCCTCTGCTTCCCTTCATGTGATTTCTTCTTCTCGATGTGCTTTTTGCTGGTAACGTTCAGCTTGCTCCACAGTTCGACCGGCTCCAGTAGGTCCGGGTCGGCCGCTCTGGCGGCAGCGAACGCCTCCTTCGCCTTTTCCTGGTCGCCCTGCTTGAGGAAGATCTTCCCTCGCGCGTTCAGTGCCCGGGCGTGATCGGGTTTTATCTTCAGCGCGGCGTCGAACTGCTGCAGAGCCTTGTCGTCTTGCCGCTTGAAAGCATAGACGACCCCCAGGCGGTACTGGCTGTCGGCGCTTTGCGGGTTGAGCTGCGCATCCTCTTCCAGCAGAACGACGACGTCATCGTAACGCTTCTGTTTCACGAGGAGCGAGATCAGCGCGTCGCGTGCCTGTGCATTAGCCGGGTCGAGCTTCAGGGCGTCGCGCAGGTGGTGCTCCGCCGGTTCGGGCTGCTTCATGCGCAGTAGCAGGAACGCGACGCTGCGATGGGCCTCGCTGTTGGACGAGTCGAGGGAGAGCGCCTTGTCATAGGCGGCCGCCGCCTCCTTGTACGCGTGTCGTTTCTCCAGCAGTCGGGCGAGCTTCAGGTAGTTGATGGGGTTGTCCGTCTGCCGGGACACGAGTTCGCGGTAGGAAGCGATGGCTTCATCCAACTCGCCGCGCAGAGTGCGGATGTCTGCCAGCCGCCTGCGGGCCTCGCTATTGCCCTGGTCGAGCCGCAGCGCGGCTGCGAAGTTGGCCACTGCCTCATCGAGATCCCCCTTGCGCTCGTAGAGAGTGCCCAGGTGGTAGCGCAGCCGGGTGGAATCCTCCTTCCGCCGCAGGGCGTCTTCGTAGGCCGAGATCGCTTCGGCATCCCGACCGGCCGCCATTTGGGCGTCACCCAGCTTCTCCCGTACCCCCGCCGTGTCCGGATTCTTAACCAGCAGCGCCGTGTACTCGGCGGCGGCCAGCGCGAGGTCGCCGGCACCCTCGTATCTCGCGGCCCGCTTGAGGTGGTCGGCTACCGTGACGGTGCGCTGCACCCCGGCTCGCGCGTATTCCTGCTCGGCCTCTTCCCGCTTGCCCGTCACCTCCAGAAGCTGTGCCAGCCTGAAATGAGCATTGGCGTTGCCCGGATCCTCGCGGATCGCCTCGCGCAGGTGAGCAGCCGCCTGGTCGTAATGGCGAGTCTCTTGGTACAGGGCGGCCAATTCGAGTTGGACCGTTACGTTGGTTGGTTGCAGGCGCAGGGCCTCCTGTAGCGATGCCAGCGCGTGCTGCTGATCGCCCAGGCCGGTGTAGCTGCGGGCGAGCCCGAGGAAGAGGTTGACGTCGTCGGCAAAGGCAGGCTGGGCCGCGAGGTACTGGCTCAGGGCCAGCGCGTACAGCTTCCCTTCCAGGAATATGTCGGCAAGGGCGCGGGTGTAGCGCGGGTCGCCGGACTGCCTGGACGCCTCGAAAAGGGGTACCGATGCCTCTTCGCGGTTCCCTTTGGCCAGCAGCAAGAGCCCGAGGCGCCCCTGGGCCTGGAGGAGTTGACGATCCTTGGCAAAAGCGTCGCGGTAGGCAGCCATTGCCTCGTCACTTTTTCCGTCTGCCTCAAGGGAAACCGCCTTGAGGTACAGTGCCGCTGCTCCGTCGCGGCAAAGCGCGTGGACCTTCTTTTCAGTTTCGGCCCGCTCGGCTGCCGGGGTTTCGGGTGCTATTTTGTCAACGGCTTCCCGCGCTTCGGTGCACTTATCCTTGCCGCCCCAAGTGAAGCCCATGCAAAGAAAGGCGAGCAGGATCAGGCCGGCCTGTAGGGACCGGCGTAAAAATATTTGGCTCATGTTAATGACCTTAAAACGTTGAGGGGCCGACATGCGGCCCCTCCTTCCGTTCTATCTATTTGTTGATGCTGAACTCGTCGCGCCTGTTCTTGGCCCAGGCGGCCTCGTCGTGGCCGGCCACGGCGGGCTTCTCTTCGCCGTAGCCGATGGTGGAGAGGCGGCTGGCGGGGATGCCCAGGGACACCAGGTATTTCATCGCAGACTGGGCGCGGCGCTCGCTGAGTGCCAGGTTGTACTCATCCGAGCCACGCTCGTCGCAGTTCCCCTCGATCCGGATCTTCACGTTGGGCGTCGCCTTCAGCTTGGCGTAGTTTTCGGTCAGGGTCTTCCTGGCGGCATCGCTCAGCACGTCGGAGTCGAAATCGAAGTAGATTTTTTCCAGCGCGCCGGCGAGGGCGGCCTCGTTGTTGGTCAGTGCCGCGGGCTGCGACTGGATCGGCTCCGCCTTGATGCTGGTAGCGGGGAGCGCGGTCGTCATCGGCATTGCCTGTTGCGGCGCAGCGGGTGCCTGGACCTTGGCGGGCGCCGCCTGCTGGGTGGTCGCCGAAGGTGCGACGGGCTGGTCGGACTTGACCGCCTGCTGTTTAGCGCAGCCGCTAAAGATGAATACGCCGGTGCAAAGGACCGGTGCCAGTCGTTTCAGAGTTTTTTTCATGGAGTTCCTCCCTTGTTGGTTTGGTTGTTCGAGCGCGACAAAGCGCGCGCGGGCGGCAAGCGAGCGCTGTTCATGCACAGTGGTGATGACAGGCGTTGTGGTGCCTGATAGGGGATGTCAGGCAGCGGTGACGGGAGGTGCCCGCGAAAGGTTGGAGAAAACCGGGGAGGCGCCCACGCCCTGGGTAATGGGCGGGAAAACGGTGCAAAGTGCGGCATGCAGAACCGGCTCGCAGCTCGGCGCCGGCTCCGCATGGATCTGGTCCAGGGACTTCTTGGCAACCGTCTCCTGCGACTTCTTGAACTGCTCCTCAAGGTACGCGCGAGGCTTTGGTTTGGGGCGGTTCGGACGCGACAGGTCCGGACCGCGCATCCCGAAGGTAAGGATGCAGATCGAAGTGAGGCAGGTGACCAGCACCAGGAGACTTCTATGGCTCAGGTTCTTGTAGATCATAGCTCTGTGTCTGCGCAAAGATTGCAGCGAACCAGAGGGTTATAGCGCATCTGCAGCGGAAACACAACCGGCTACTTTAGGCAGCTGCGGCCCACCTGTCAGTCCCCTGAAGCTGCGCCTGATCATTTCATGTTTGGGCAAGACCATCGCTGCACCGCAGCGATTGAGAAGTCGCGACCGGTGACGGTGTCAGCGCCTGGAGTTGCCTATGTCAGCAAGGTAGATCCCGTTCAAGTCGCTGAAGACAACGTAGTCGCCGTAGATTGCGGGCGTGTACCGGTCCTGGCTGCAGCCGGCGAGCGGGGTCTCTTTTCCGGTGACCAGGTCCAGGACATGGATGTTCTCCAGTTCACCCTTTGAGTTGTCGACAAACGCCACCTTGGTGCCCCATATGCGCGGGAAGCGCTGGTTGGCGTCGCTCGTGGTGAGCCTGCGCTCCTGTCTGCTGTTGATGTCGTAGAGGTAGATGTCGTAGTTGGGGAGCACGTCCTTGTTGCGGTTGTCCTCCCAGACCACCAGGTTGTCGTAGACCGAGGGGGACCACTGGGCCTCCGGATTGGAAGTCACCCGCTGCTCCTTCCCTTTGGGCAGATCGTAGAGGTAGATATCTCCTGAATCGTTACGCTCATCCTTCCAGGCCAGGTAGTCGATTCCAAGTGCGGCAAAACCTTGGCCTGCCTGCCCGGCTTCCATGCGCTTTTCCTTCCTGGTCATCAGATCAAGGAGGCAGACCGTCGCCTTGCCTTCGTTCATCTCGGTATAGGCCAGGTAGCGATCCGATACGGCCAGGTCCACCTTGGGAGTGGCGGAAAGCACTACCGGCTCTTCCTTCCCCTCGGCGATGTCGTACATGTAGATGTCCGACGTCCCGTTGCGGTAATCCTGCCAGTAGATCCTGTTGCCGTAGATGCGGGGCTTCTTGTGGTTGTCCCCACCTTGGGTGATCCGAGTTTCCGTGCCGGTCTCAATGTCATAGAGGTAGATGTCGGCCTTGCCGTCGCGGGTATCCTGCCAGACCACACGGTTTCCGTAGACGTCGGGAAACTGCCTGGTGCCTACTCCGGAGCTGATCTGTTTGACCGGGATGTCCTGGGCGCTGCACCAGGAGCCGATCAGCAGGGATGCGATGAGCAGGCAGATGGTCTTCTTCATTGGGTTCCTCGCTTTGGGGGACGTTGTCAGGCTGTTTGAGCCGCCTGCTTTTGTATGAAATTTACCTTGGCATGTCAACGTTTCAGTTCTGATAGGCATTTCACCCTAACTTGTGGTGTAAAACACCCAAAAAGGTGAGGAGCCCCACCTAGTGCCGGTCGCCTGATGCGAGTCGTCAAAAAATTAATTAGAGAAAACGGGCAGTTATTACCGCGAAGCGAGTTGGTATAAGGGTTGCTTATTGGCGGAGGTTTGTGAAAACAGCAACCGTGGCCACGGAAGACTGTCGATTCATCACTGCAGGGAATAATTCCAAGGAGGCAGACATGAAGAAATCCGTTTTGGTAGGGGGCGTGCTGCTGGCATCCTTCTACGGGACCGCTTTCGGCGCGACGCTGTCGGTGCAGACGGCGACCAACAAGCTGAACTACGGCCAGAGCTCCGTCGTCACCGTCAAGGCCAACGCAGAAAACGGCACCACCAGGATCACCACGGGCAGCATCCGCTACGCCAACGTCACCATCAAGAATCCCAGCGGCACCACGCTTTTGAACGGCGTCGCCATGAGCAAAGACCCCTACACCGGCTTCGCCTACTATAACTACACCCTCTCCAGCTCCGCGCCCAAGGGGACCTACACCGCGACGGTCAGCTTTACCGACACCAGCGGCAACACCGGTACCGGCTCCACCACCTTCAAGGTGCAGCTCCCGGTGCCGAGCCACGTAAGCTACGTGACCGCGTACAACGGTCCCGCCACCTGCATCACCAGCGCCTGCCACGCTGCCCAGGCAACCGCGATGTTCGGTTCCGTACATTACCAGTGGACCGGTGACAACCAGAAAGCGATCGAGCTGGCCGCCTCCGGTTCCAAGGCCTCGAAGCTGGGCGGCATCAACAACTTCTGCATCCAGCCGGACATGAACTGGCTGACCATCTTCGCCAAGACCGACGGCACCACCGGCCCCGGCGGCTGCGCGGTCTGCCATGCCGGCAACGGTCTCAAGCCCTCCACCACCTCCAGCCAGGCCCAGCTCGAGAACATCGACTGTCTCATGTGCCACGGCAACGGCTACTCCAGGAAGGTGGTCCAGAACGCCGACCTCACCTTCTCCATGGCCCCGGCCGACGGCCTCAACGTGCTGTCCATCGCGCAGAACGTGATCCGTCCGACCCGTGCGGCATGCATGCGCTGCCATGAGAAGTCCGGCGGCGGCGACAACTACAAGCGCGGCGACATCGAGTCCACCAACAAGACCTGCACCAAGGCCTACGATGTGCACATGGGCAGCGACGGGCAGAACTTCCCCTGCCAGGAGTGCCACCGGACCACCAACCACAAGATGGCCGGACGCGGCTCCGACATGCGCGCCCTCGACAGCACCACGCCGCTCTCTTGCGAGAACTGCCACTCCCGCATCCCGCACCGCTCTACCAACGTGAGCTACACCGACCTGAACCGCCACAGCGACAAAGTCAACTGCTCGGTCTGCCACGTGCCGACCTTCGCCAAGACCATCCCCACCGACATGAACCGTGACTGGTCCGTCATGGAGATCGATACCGCCAAGGCGCTGTGGGATCCGACCATGATCAAGGCCACCAACGTCATGCCGACCTACGCCTGGTTCAACGGCTTCAGCCACTTCTACAAGTTCAAGGATCCGGCCAGCCTCGATGCCCGCGGAGTCCAAGTGATCAGCAAGCCCGACGGCGCCTTCGAGGACCCGGCCGGCAAGTACTCCAAACTGTTCCCCTTCAAGCTCCACACCGGTTCCCAGCCGATGGAGACCACCACCAAACAGCTGCTGCCTTTGAAGAACAAGTACGCCTTTGAGACCGGCGACGTGACCACCGCCATCCAACTGGGCGCCGCAGCACAGGGGATGACCTACAACGCCCACACCTTCATCCCGACCGAGCAGTACGAAGGCATCTTCCACGGCGTCGGTCCCAAGACCACCGCGGTTTCCTGCGCCAACGGCGGCTGCCATCCGCAGATCACCACCGGCGCCAACAGGATTCCGTTCTCGACCCTGGGCTACACCCGCCGTGGCACCACCGCGCAGATGTGCGATGTCTGCCACTCGCTCAAGAGCTATACGAGCTTCACCAGCCTGCACAGCAACCACCGCGACCGCAAGAACTGCGCGGCCTGCCACGGCACCGGCTACCCGCTGAAAGAGCCGGTCACCACGCTGTGCGACAACTGCCACAGCAGGGAGACCTTCACCAGCGCCAACTCCGTCCACAGCAGGCACGTTCAGGGCAAAGGGTATGACTGCAGCAACTGCCACACCTTCAGCGCCGGCATGACCGGCGGACACACTGAAGAGCACTAGACCTTAGGTCGAATCCTGTAGCGCCAGTAGCACCGAAAAGCCACCCATCCGGGTGGCTTTTCCTTTTTGGTGTGGCCGATCCGTATGGGCGAATAATCATTCGCCCTGCCGCAGGTGCTACGATCACCGTCAATGGCGGGATCGGTCAAGGTGCAAACAGGGCGAATGGGTTATTCCCCCTACAATGGTCACGCGTTGACTCAGACGCCGCTGCTTTGGCTGCATCAGTCAGTTTGTGGTATATTGATAGACGCGCGCTACCAAGATTAGCGGCAGCGCCGGTTTTAAGCTATCTACAACACCTACTGAGAGATGGAGGACGACATGCGAAGATTGCGTTACGGCTTCATTGTGCTGGGGTTGTTGTTCTGTCTGACGACTACTGCAACTGCTTCAGTCAGCGTCGGCATCGGCATCGGGCTTCCCAATGTGAGTATCGGCATCAACCTTGGGGGATACCCCGATCTGAGACCGATCCCCGGCTATCCCGTCTATTACGCCCCCAACGTCTACGGAAACTATTTCTTCTACGATGGCATGTACTGGGTCTTCTGGAACGATGCCTGGTATGCGAGCTCCTGGTACAACGGCCCTTGGGCGCTGGTCGACCCGTACGTGGTTCCGTTGTACATCCTGCGCGTTCCGGTGCGTTATTACCGTGAACCGCCTCCGTATTTCCGGGGCTGGGGGCCGGATAGACCCCCGCGCTGGGGCCAGCACTGGGGCCGCGGCTGGGAAGACCGCCGTCACGGTTGGGACCGCTGGGACCGCAGCCGTGCACCGAGACGGGCACCGCTGCCCACCTATCAGCGCAGCTACTCTGGCGACCGTTACCCGGGCGTCGAGCAACAGCGCCGGCTGAACAGGGAAAGCTATCGCTACGAGCCGCGCAACCCCGCGGTGCGCCGGCACATGAGAGCTGTTGAACAACGCCCGCCGGCACCGGCGCCCCGCCAGGAACGTCCTGAGATGAGAGGGCCGGCAGCGGCGCCACCGGCACCGATGCATCGCGGGCCGGAGCACGAGCGCCAGGCGCCGATGAGGATGGAACCGCGGGCGCCGCAGGGCGTTGAGCCACGGCAGATGGAGCCCAGGCATGAGCCGCGCATGGACCGGATGGAGCGCCAGGAACGGATGCAGGAGCGCATGCCGATGGAAAGGATGGAAAGAGGTGGAGGCGGTGAGCGTGGCGGCGGTCCGGAGCGTGGACGCGGCCCCGATAGAGACGAAGGCCGCGGCCGTTGATGCCGTACGTGATTAGCCCCCGACCCCGCCTGCTGCGGTGTCTTGTCGGCGAGAAAGCGCACCTCCCCCTGGAGGGGGGAGGCTGGGAGGGGGGAAGCCGGATCGAGCCGCTACGCTCCCCCTCCCTGTCCCTCCCCCCTCCGGGGGCGGGAACGCTTCGGCAACTTTATCAGAAGCGCAAAGAGCCCCTTCCGTTATGGGAAGGGGCTCTTCTTTTGTATCGGCTTTGAGAACCGCTAGAGCGGATTACCGGCCTGGGCGTAGTTGCGTCCCCAGTCGCACATCATCTCCAGGATGGGGAAGATGGTTCGCCCCTGCTCGGTCAGCGAATACTCCACCTTGGGCGGAACCTGCGGGTAGACCTTGCGGTGAACGAGTCCGTCCGTCTCGAGTTCGCGCAACTGCTGGGTGAGCATCTTTCTGGTGGTGTCGGAGAACTGGCGCTGCAGATCGGAGAAACGCATGGTCTCCTGTGCCAGGTGCCAGAGTATGGACGCCTTCCACTTCCCCCCGACCAGCGCCAGCGTCACGTCGATGCCACACTTGTACTCCCTGTCCCGAAACGTCATAAGTTCTGCCGCCGATTGATTGTGCTGCATCACGTCCCCTGCCTTTGTCATGGTTTCCAAAAAGGTACTGTGTTTCGATACGGGTACTACGTTTCGAAAAAGTTCGTTATTGACGATTCGAAACTAATGGTCCTATATAGCGCATCCGGCCAAAAAAGAAAAGCGTCCGGTTCACCCCAGACCGGCTCAACGGGAGGAGCAGATATGAAAGTCGTCGCATTCAACGGCAGCCCCAACAAGGAAGGGAACACCTATCACGCCATCAAGCTTGTGACGGCGGAACTGGAGCAAGAGGGGATCGAGACCGAGATCGTCCACGTGGGCAACAAGGCGATCCGCGGCTGTATCGCCTGTTACCAGTGCGTGAAGAATCAGGACGAGCAGTGCGCCATCAAGGACGAGGTGAACGAGTGGGTCCAGAAGATGAAGGAGGCTGACGCAATTATCATCGGCTCCCCGGTGCACTACTCCGGCGTAGGCGGCACCATGAAATCCTTCCTGGACCGTGCCTTCTTCGTTGCCGGTGTCAACGGCGGCCTGTTGCGTCACAAGGTGGGCGCGGCGGTCGTGGCGGTGCGCCGCTCCGGCGGGGTCACCACCTTCGACGAATTGAACCACTTCCTTAACTATTCCGAGATGCTCTTGCCGACCTCCAACTACTGGAATGTCATCCACGGCAGGACGCCGGGCGAGGCGCTGCAGGACGGCGAAGGGGTGCAGATCATGCGCGTGCTGGGTAAGAACATGGTCTGGCTCCTGAAGCTTTTGGAAAACGGCAAAGGCGTCGTACCCGAGCCGGAGCGTGAAGCGAAGGTAATGACCAACTTCATCAGGTAAGCCGAGAAACAAGAACCTGAAAGCTGTTACGCAAAGAACGCTGGGTATCCGCGAAGGACGCAAAGGAAAATCTTTTTAGGGAAAAGGCAAAATCTTGAACCCGGGTAGTTGATTTTCGCTTTCTTAGCGTTCTTCGCGCACC
This sequence comes from Geomonas oryzisoli, assembly GCF_018986915.1. Classification (NCBI taxonomy): domain Bacteria; kingdom Pseudomonadati; phylum Thermodesulfobacteriota; class Desulfuromonadia; order Geobacterales; family Geobacteraceae; genus Geomonas; species Geomonas oryzisoli. The sequence continues at coordinate 4,031,169 of NZ_CP076723.1, read as the reverse complement.
CTTCGTGTGCTTTGCGTAACTGCTTTTGACTTAATGCACGTAGAATTTTGAGGAGAGACCATGCTCGATTTCAAGGTTGCCAAGGATAAATGTACCCGTTGCGGGCTGTGCGTAGCCGACTGTCCGGCCCACGTGATCGACACGGCGGACGGCTATCCGCTGATCACGGCAGAGAAGGAAGCCGGCTGCTACCGCTGCGAGCACTGTTTCGCGGTCTGCCCGACCGGCGCGGTTTCCATCCTGGGCCTGGACCCGGGGGAGAGCACGCCGCTCACCGGCGACTGGCGCCCGGACTCGGCGCGACTGGAGACCCTGATCAAGGGGCGGCGCTCGGTGCGTCGCTACAAGCCGGAGAACCTGGAGCCGGAACTTATGCAGCGGCTCCTCGAAGTGGCATGGCACGCGCCGACCGGGGTCAACACCCGGCAGGTCCGTTTCACCGTCATCGACGATCGCGAAAAACTGGCCGCCTTCCGCGACGAGCTCTTGGCAGGTATCAAGCGCCTGGTGCGGGAGAACGCCCTTCCCGAAGGACTCGCCTTCTTCGCCGATTTCGTGAAGCTCTGGGAGGAGCAGGGAGTGGACGTGCTGTTCCGTGGGGCGCCGCACCTGCTGGTGGCGTCGGTGTCGAGCAAGGCGGTATCGCCGCTGCAGGACTGCATAATCGCGCTCAGCTACTTCGAGCTTTTTGCCCAGGCCAACGGCGTCGGGACCGTCTGGGATGGATTGGCCAAGATCGCCATAGCCGACCTGGTGCCGGAAGCGCAGGCAACCCTGGGTCTTCCGGAGGATCATACCCTCGGCTACTGCATGGCCTTCGGCAAGCCTGCCGTCCAGTACGCCCGTACCGTGCAGCACCGCGGGGCGCTGATTCACCGGGTTTAGTAAGCCAAATCCCCCGGCGCGAAAAGGGGACTGGCTCCGCCAGGTGCCTGTCCCCTTTACAACCACATACACCCACCAAAAAGGGGGCTGGCTCCGCAGGTGCCTGTCCCCTTTTTCTTTTATTCCCTTCGTAGACCTTCCCCCTCCCCGACCCTCCCCCTCCGGGGGAGGGAGGATCGGCGGTACAACTCCCGCCCCCGGAGGGGGAGGGCTGGGGAGGGGGAATCATCGTGCCGCCTGACTCCCGTTATTGACTCCCATCAGCTTGGCCATGGTATCCAGCTGGTTCCCCGTAACCCTGCTCCCCTCGTGATAGAAGGTGACCAGTTGCAGCGAGCCCCCCTTGACCGCCTTGATGGCCACGTCGTCCGGCGTAAAGGTGGTGCGCCCGAGCGATTTCTTGGTGGGCCAGTCGATCCCGCTGTAGCTCAGGTAAACGAGCTTGGAGCAGTAGACCCGCCCTTTGGACTCCACGTCGAAGTTGAAGTCGTAAGGCTTGCCCACCTGGCGCAACGCCTGGATCACCATGTTGGCACGGTCGGAACGGGTGGCACCGGTCTTGCGCAGGATGCCGATGCTGTCGATATTGAGGAAGTGCTGCATGGTGTTCATCTCGACACCGGAACGCAGCGCCTCGACCACCTCATGCCCGCTTCTGATCTGCTCCTGGTAGGGACGCACCACCGGGTGATCCCAGATCCCCAATTCCTTCAGCTCCGCCTCGCTCCCGGTCCAGACCGCAGCATGCCCCCAATACCCGGGGATCAGCTTGTCGGTCAGCCTAAACGGCGTCTTTTCCAGCAGGATGTCACCCGCCTGCAGCGTCTTCTGCACCTCCGCCCGAACGTCCTCGCGCCCGTAGAGCTTCCCCTTGCGGGTCTCGACCAGTCCCACCGCGTTGCCGAAGATCATGCTGAACAGGCTGGTCCCTTCCCGCTCCAGCCCGAGCACCGTGTCGGTGGTCACGGCTCCGAAGAAACCGAGCTTGCGACCCACCACGTAAAACGGCGACCACTTCTTCACCATGTCGTAGGAGGGGCTCTGCTTGATCAGCGTGGAGACGTAGTCCATGGCCAGCGTGTCGGACGAGAAGGGGGATTTGCGGATCTGCTTCTCGTAGAACTTGATGGCCTTGCGCACCCTTTGCCGGTTGGAGATGGAGTCGTAGCTCATGGTCACCTTGGCGAGCTCGGCGCTCCTCACCGCGTAGCCTGGGTCACGTTCGTTCAGGATGCGGCGCAACTTGCTGTCTCCCTCGAACAGGGAAACAGCGAGCAGGTAGTTGTCGTAGAGAACCAGGGCCGAAGAGAGCGAGAGCATGACTCCTTTCAGCCGGCTCTCCTGGGTCACCCCCAGCGCGGTCAGCTCCTTGTCGCCGGCGTCGAGCCAGCATTCGTGCGCCTCGGCCAGGGCCAGAAGCTTCTGGCGCAGCGCCATATGCTGGATGATCCCCTGGTTGATCATGGCGAGGTCGTCCCCGGTAAGCGGCTTGCCCTGGTCCATCTCCTGTTTGATGCGCAGGCCGGTCTTGATGGTCTCCGCCCGCAGCGAAAGCGCTTCTTCCGCCAAGGTGCGGAACTCCGTCAGCTCCCTGGTCAGCCCCTGCTCCACCGACGCCTTGCCGCAGCCGTGCGCGGCCAGGAAGTGCCCGGCACAGGTTTTATTGGACTCGCCTTCGCTGCAAAGCCCCTTCTGGGCCAGGTCTTTGAGCGAGTCGCCGGCCTGGACGGGGAGGGCGCAGGAAAAGGTGACAAGGAGCGAGAGCAGGATGTAGAGCCGAAGTTTCATGGCAGCCTCCGTGTTGGCATTGAATTAAACGCGCAAAAGATACCGGCACTTCACTGCCGTGACAACTAATTTGTTGCCGCGAGCGCCAGTTCCTTGAGCCCCTTCAGGTCCAGCTTGCCGGTGCCGAGAATGGGAAGGCTCTCCACCTCGACATAGCCGTCGCGTCCCGGCTTCCAGAGGTTGGGGAGCTCGCTTTCCGAGACAAGCCGCGATAAGGTGGCAGCGTCGGTGGCGCCGCGGGTGTACACCACCACCAGCCGCTCCCCCTTCTTCTCGTCCGGGACCGCGGTCACCGCCAGGACCCCGGTCTGCCCGAGCCGCCCGTGCAACTCGTCCTCGACCACGCCGTGGGGCACCATCTCTCCGCCGATCTTACTGAAGCGCGAGATGCGATCGGTGATCCTGATGAAGCCGTCGTCGTCCATGATGCCCAGGTCCCCCGTCGCGTACCACCCGTCCCGCACCACGGCGGCGGTCTGTTCCTCTTTGCCGAGGTAGCCGACCATGACGTTGGGGCCTTTCACTTCGATCATCCCGGGCTGTCCCGGGCTCAGCACGGTGCCGCTCTCGGGGTCGACCACCCGAATGGCAACGCCGGGGATCGGGTGCCCTACGCTCCCTTCCTTGGCGCCCAGCTGGCGCACGCCGTCGATCTCCACGTCGGGCAGGCTCAGCGAGATTACTGGGGAAAGCTCCGTAGCACCGTACCCTTCCATCGGGCGCACCCCGAACTTTTCCTCGAAGCTATCGGCCAGCTTGCTCCTCAGCTTCTCGGCGCCGGTGATCACCAGCCGCAGCGTGGCGAAATCCTCGCGCTTGGCGCGACGCAGGTAGGAAAGCAGGAAGGTTGGTGTCGCCAGGAGCAGGGTCGATTTGTGCTCGCGCACCACCTGGGCGATTTTTTCGCCGTCGAGCGGATTGGGATGATAGGCGGCGGAGAAGCCGCTGGTGAGCGGGAACCAGAGCGTCGCGGTGAAGCCCAGGGAGTGGAAGAAGGGGAGGGCGGAGCAGATGTTGTCGTTCAGGTCCACCCGGAACACCATGCGCAGCGCCTCGATGTTGGACATGATGTTGTGGTGGCTGAGCATCACCCCCTTGGGCTCGCCGGTGCTCCCCGAGGAGAAGATGACCGTGGCGCTTCTGTCGGCGTGGAAGCCGTTGCAGCGGCACAGCAGCGACGTGGGGTAGAGCCGTGCCTTGAACAGGGCGACGAGCTTGTCCAGGCCCGAGATGGTCGGGGCGACGTCCTCCAGGCAGATCATCCCTTCCAGGTGCGGCAGGGTGGGGATCTTTTCCAGGAAGGCGCGCGAGGTGATCACGGTACGGATGCCGCACTGATCGATTGCGGACCGCAGGGAAGCCTCGGATGCGGTGAAGTTGAGGTTGACGGTGACCCGACCCAGCATGGAGAGCGCGAGGTTCGCCAGTACGCCACCGGCGGAAGCGGGGAGCAGTAGTCCCACGTGCTCCTCAGTTCCGATCAGCCCCTCCAGCTTGTCCGCCAGTGCCACGGCGCCGGTGACGGTGCGGCCGTAGCTCAGGTTCTTGCCGGAGGTGTCGGCGACGGCCCGGCGTCCCCAGTTCTGGCGCGCGGTGCGGATGAAGTACTCCGGCAGCGGCCTGCGCTGTTCTTTGCGTGAGGCGAAGTAGTCGCAGGAGAGCTCGGCCACCTTCTGACGCACCTCCACGGCAGGGCTGGTGGCGGGCAGCGGGGTGCCGAACAGGATGGTCACCGGGTACGGCGAGAAGGCCGGCAGCCGCGAGAGGAGTTTGCCGTGGGCATAGGAGAGGATGCTCCCCCAGGCACCGCCGATGTAGACCGGGATGATGGGGTAGTCGGTTCCCTTCACGATGCGCTCGAAGCCGCCGCGGAACTCGCCCAGCATGCCGTTTCGGGTCAGCGCGCCTTCGGCGAAGATGCAGACCATGTACCCCTCGTCCAGGGCGGCCCGGGCGCTTTTGATGAATTCCAGCATCTCGCGCTTACCATCGGCCGAGGAAACCGGGATGACCCCCATGAGCCGGAACAGGCCGCGCAGGACCGGAGTGTTGTAGATGCTGCGCTCCATGACGAAGCGGATGCGGCGCTGGCAGGTGGCGGTGAGGAGCAGGGCGTCCGCCCAGGTGACGTGGTTCGGGATCAAAAGGGCCGGCCCCTCCACCGGCAGGTTGTCCCGACCGATGATGCGCAGGCGGTAGAAGATGCGCATGGTGACCAGGGCGATGAAGCGGAGCAGGAAGTCCGGCAGGATCCGGAATGAAAGGATGGTGAGCACCAGGGTAAGTGCGCCGATGATGCTGAAGCCCTGGGCGGCTGAGAGTCCCAGCGGACCGCTGAAGAGCCAGGTGAGCCCGGAGGCGAAGAGGATGCCGATCCAGTTGATGAAGGTCGAGGCGGCCAGCACCTCGCCGCGCATGGAGGCGTCGGCACGCAGCTGGATGAAGGTCTGCAGCGGCAGGCTGAAAACGCCGGCGGAGATGCCGAAGCAGACGATGACGGCGAGGCATACCGGGAGGCTGGCGGGGAGCGCGTGCAGCAGCCACGGAGAGAGGGTGAGGCCGGCGGCGCCCAGGGGCACGATGCCGAACTCGACGTCGCGGCCGGAGAGCTTCGCGGCGAGCAGTGACCCCAGGCCGATGCCGAGCGCGGCGGCGAGGAACAGGTAACCGCTATGGGTCTCCGAGAGCCCGAGTCGCTCCATGCCGTAGCCGATCAGGTTGAGTTGGGCGAAGGCACCGATGAACATGAACCAGGCCAGTCCGATGATAGCGAGCATGAGGTGGCGGTCGCGGCTCACGCCCTTGATGGTGCGCAGGATCTCGGTCGGGAGCAGCGCCACCGGGTGGTTGGCGTCGCAGTGCTCGCTCTTACCGATCCCACGGGCCGAGCAGAGACCGGCGACCGCGATGGCGAGGCAGAAAAGCGCTGCCACCCAGAAACGTCCGTCGACCAGTTGGGCCAATCCGGAGGCCAGTCCGGTGCCGACGATGATCGCCATGAAAGTGCAGGATTCCATTGCCCCGTTGACCCGGGAGAGTTCTTCCTTGGCCACCAATTCCGGGAGGATGCTGTACTTCGCGGGAGCGAAGAAGGTGCTGTGGGCGGCCATCAGGAAGGCGACCAGGTAGAGGGCCTGCTCCAGGCGCAGGGCGAAGGCCGCGACCGCCAGGAGCGTCACCAGGACTTCGACCAGCTTCACGTTCACGATCAGCTTCGCTTTCGGGAAACGGTCGGCGAGGCAGCCGGCCGGTGCCGAGAAGAGCAGGAAGGGGAGCACGAAGGCACCGCCCACCGCAGCGGTGACGGCGCCGGCATGGGCGCGCCCGTGGCTGCCGATCAGGAAGAAGATGATCAACAGCTTCAGGATGTTGTCGTTCAGCGCCCCGAGGAATTGGGTGGTGTTGAGCCAGGCGAAGGATTTTGATGTAGTGGTGTCGGTGCTCATTGCGGTGCTCCTGGTGGCTTAAAGCCTGATGATGGCGTTGGCGTTGAAGAAAATCTGCTCCGGGACGCCCAGCGCTTCCTTGAGGGCGACGTCCTGGTCCCACGGGTTGGTGATCTGCGAGACCTGCAGCATGCGCCGCGGCGAGAGCCGGTTCGGGAACCCTAACGGAGTGACCGCCGCCGTGTTGGGGATGGGCATGTCGGTGCCGTAGAGGAGCCGATCGAACAGTTCCGGGTGCTTGAGCAGGCGTTGCAGGTGCGTCAGGCGGTTCAACTGCGTGAGCGCGGAGATGTCCGCGTACAGGTTGGGGTACTCGCCGCAGAGTCTCAGGAAGCGGCGGTGGTTGCTTTCCCCGTGGTTGCGGCCGTTACTGGCGGCGTGCGCGGCGATGACGTTCACACCGAGGCTGAGCGGCAGCCTCAGGCGCTCCGGGTCAGCCAGTTCGTTACGGACCGCGGTGAAGGATTGTTCCGAGCCGGTGTGGGTGAGCAGCGGCAAGCCAAGCTCCCTCAGCTTCAGGTAGAACGGGGTCAGGCTCCGGTCGGCGGGGTCGAAGTGCTGGATGGAAGGGAGCCACTTGACCAGCACCGCTCCGTCAGCCGCCGCCCGCTCCAGGCGCTCCAGGGCGTCCCGGCGCAGGGGATTGATGCTGGCGCCGAAAAGGAGGTTCGGGTACTTGGCCGACTCCGCCGCCACGAATTCGTTGGGGATGAACATCTCAGTCTGGGAGCGGTCCAGTTCACCCTTGTCGTCCACCGCACCGTCCATGGCCAGGATGACCGCGGCGGTCACCCGCTCCGAGGTGGCCAGGCTCTGCGACGTGCGCCGCATGACCAGCCCGTCCCCTTCATCGAGCAGTTCCTGTTCCGTCACGCCGAAGGCTTTCAGGAACACTCTGTATCTCCAGCTCCTGCGCATTGCCGGTGAGATGAAACAGCCGCTGTTTCCCGCGCCGATGCCGGCGGTGTGACAGTGGATGTCGATGATGCCCTTTGCTGTGGTGGTAGCGTCCATGTCGGTCTCCCCTGAGTCGGATGCCTTTACTATTACAGGTACTATGCCAATTGTAGATCCGTTAAGAGTGTAGGCGTAACATGCTGATTCCGTGTTGTTAGTGCGCTGAGTTTTGCCGCGCACTCAAAAGGCAACTTGACATTATTTGTACATTGATAATACATATAATGTATGACTGCTACAAAAATGACAGATCAAGAATGGGCCTTCCTCGAGACAGTCGCGCGGGCTGCCTTTGCCAATCCCTTTGGCGAGACCAGGGACGATCTCGATTTTGCCATCGGAGGCGCGCCGCGCGGGTCTTCGTCTGAAGAGATCCTCGACTCGGTACTGACCCGGGTCGCAACGCAAGTGGAGAGCCTGCGCCGCCGGGGGCTTGCGGACCTGCAGGGACAGGGGGGACACCGGCGCGAGGTGCTGCGCAGGTTCTGTCTGTTCCACGTCTTCCATCGTTACGTCGACCACTTCGACCGGCTCATCCAGGAGCAGTTGCAACAGGGGGACAAGCCCTGCCGCGTCGGCTTCGCCCGGCAGGCGCTGGAGGAGCTGTCCGGTTTCGGCCTCACCGCGGAGGAGGCGGAGCGGACCTTCGCCGTTTTTTACCAGCTGCGCCGCGCCTTCTACTTCATCAGGAACGGGCTGGTCGGGAGCTCCCCTTCCATGAAGGCGCTGCGCCGCCACCTTTGGGACTGCGTCTTCACCCATGACGTGCGCTGGTTCGAAGCGGGGTTGTGGAACCGCATGGAGGAGTTTTCCATCCTGCTGCTCGGTGAGACCGGGACCGGCAAGGGGGCCGCGGCCGCCGCCATCGGGCGCTCCGGCTTCATCCCCTACGATCCTGCCCGAAACGGCTTCACCGAGAGCTTCACCCGCAACTTTGTCGCCATCAACCTGTCCCAGTATTCCGAGGGGGTGCTCGAGTCCGAGCTGTTCGGGCACAAGAAGGGCTCCTTCACCGGCGCCGTCGAAAACCATGAGGGGCTTTTCAGCCGCTGCGCGCCGCACGGTGTCATCTTCCTGGACGAGATCGGCGACGTCAGCATTCCCGTCCAGATCAAGCTCTTGCAGGTCCTGCAGGAGCGGGTCTTCTTCCCGGTCGGAAGCCATGAACCCAGGCGTTTCAGCGGCCGCATCGTGGCGGCGACCAACCGGCCGCTCGACGAGATGCTCCTCGACGGGAAGTTCCGCGACGACCTCTATTACCGCCTATGCTCCGACGAAATCATCATCCCGCCGCTACGCCAGCGCCTGAAAGAGGAGCCAGAGGAGCTGGAGTCCCTGCTGGAGGCCATCCTGCGCCGCATCGCCGGACAGCCTGTTTCCGCGCGCGAGCGGCAATTGGTGCAGAAGGTGTTGCAGCGCGATGTGGGGCGGGAGTACGACTGGCCGGGCAACGTGCGGGAATTGGAACAGGCCGTGAAGCGGATCATTCTGACGGGGCGGTACCAGGGGGTGAAGCGGGAAAAGGGGAGTGGAGACGCGGTCCAGCGTCTGGCCGCGGGGCTCAGGGACGGCGCGCTCAACGCCGAAGAAGTGTTAGCCGCCTACTGCGGGCTTCTCTACGACACCCACGGCACCTACGAAGAAGTCGCCCGCCGCACCCAGCTCGATCGACGCACGGTGAAGAAGTATGTGCAGATGGGGAGCTAGCGACGCGAGCGCAGCCGTTGACCGCAACTCCTGATCGCACCTACAATAAGAGGTGGGCGACCACGTGCAGCGGCAACAATCGAACAAGATAGGTGTGAGGTATCATGACTGGCTCGAAAAAGAATTTAGGGACTGACTGGGAGCGCGTGAAGCAGGAGGCTGTGGCCGATGTCCCCGTTCTTTACGACGCAGAAACCGATCTCTATGATCCCAACGATGCGGAACAGGTAGCCGACTTTTTTGCTAAAGCCAAGGTGGTGCGTAAACCCCGAAGAACTAAAGATAAGAGCACCAAAGATTTACACCCGTAGATCTTCCAAGCTGCCCCGCAAATGCCCCTTGAATTACTCCCCCTCCCTCAGGCAAATCGAATAAATACCTTCAAAAACTTGAATATATGTTTCACGCGTGCTATGGTCTCCACCGTTAAGTTCTTGAGATCATTGCTCGACGTTGGCGGAAACTGACGCTGCGGTGGCTTCGGGGGCGTGAGATTGAAAATTTTGTTATGAGGAGGAAGCAGTGAAGAAGATTCTTTATGCAGGTCTGTTGGCTGGTTTTGGGATCATGTCCGGTTGTGCCTCGCCCTTCCCGATGGGCGCCCTCTACACTGAGCTGAAGCTTCCGGTTGCGGCTACCGCTAACGGCGGCGAGAGAAAGCATGGTGTGGCCGAGTGCAAAAGCGTGCTGGGGCTCGTGGCAACCGGTGACTGCAGCATCGAAACCGCCAAGAAAAACGGCGGCATCAGCAAGGTTTCTACCGTCGACTGGGAAGGCAAGAACATCCTCGGCCTCTTCGGCGAGTACAAGCTGCACGTCTACGGCGAATAAACAGGAAAAGCATCGAAACGACGAAGCCGGGCTCCCAAGGGGTGCCCGGCTTTTTTTGTTTCACACCACCAGGTTGCGCGGGTGCCCGAGAACGAACCCTTCCACGTTCCCGATCACCTGCTCGGCCAGGGTGGCGAGAGATCGGTCGCTGATCCAGGCGACGTGCGGCGTGACGATCAGGTTGGGCTGTTTAAGGTCCAGCAGGGGTGAGCCGTCCCGCGGCGGCTCCTGGGTCAGAACGTCGAGCCCGGCCCCGGCGATGATGCCTTCCTCCAATGCCTTGGCCAGTGCCGCTTCGTCCAGGAGCCCGCCCCGGCCGCAATTGACCAGGATGGCGTGGCGCGGCATCAACTTCAACTCCGCCTCGCCGATCATGCCGCGGCTTTCTTCGGTGAGCGGGCAAAGCAGCACCAGCACGTCACTTTTTGCCAGCACCTCCTCGAACGGTGTCCGGTCGGGACGCAACTCCGTAGCCCCCTTCCTTTCCGCGTAAAGCACCTCCATTCCGAAGGCCTTGCCCAGCGCGGCCACCTTGCTTCCCAATGCGCCGACCCCGATGATGCCGAGGTTCGCACCGGACAGCGAGCGCGGCATCGGTTCCACCTGCACCAGGTAGCCTTCCGAGCGCTGCCAGGTGCCCCCCTGGACCACGTCATGGTAGGCAAGCAGGTTGCGCCGCAGGGCGAGGACCAGGGAGAAGACATGCTCCGGTACGCTCACCGACCAGTCGCGCACGTTCGTTACCGCCACGCCCTGGTGGCGGCAGGCGTTGACGTCGACGTGATCCACCCCGGTGGCGGCAACGGCGATCATGCGCAGGTTCGGCAGTTCGGCCAGGTGTTCCGCGTTGATGGCGACCTGGTCCGTGATCGCGATGGTCGCATCGGCAAGACGCTCCACCACCTGCTCCGGTCTCGTGTCCGGGTATTCCTGCCAACGGTGCGGGAAGCATGGGGTGCGCAGCGGCACCGAAATGCCGCCGCGGTCCAGAAAGACGATCCTCTCCATCAGTGGGACATGAGGACCGGGATGGTCATGTGGCGCAGCACGTGCTTCGCGACGTCCCCGAGCACGTAGTTGCCGAAGTGCAGGTCGGCGTAGGCCCCCATCACCAGGAGGTCGCTCCCCTCGTCGGAGACGCGATTCAGCAGCACGTCGCCTACGTGCAGCTCGGTGATGAGACTGGTCTCGATCTCGGCGGTGACCCCGTGCGCTGCGAGGTAGCGACGCAGGCTCTCCAGGTCAGCCTCTTCACCCTGGCTCGGATTCACCTCGAAGACGTGGGTCGACGCGGCGGCCTTCAGGAACGGTACGGCGTCGGTAAGTGCGCGAGACGATTCCCGACCGGTTTTCCAGGCCACCAGGACCTTGTCGCCCAGGCTGTTGTACTTGCCGGTGTAGGGGACGATCAGCACCGGCTTACCGGAGCCGAAGACCACCTTTTCAGGGAGGAAGTCTGTGGCGCGGCGCTCGGAGGAGCCGTGCTCGCTCTGGCCGACCACCACCAGATCGGCAAAAGTGGCGTAGTGGTTGATGGCCTCGACCACCCCCCCAAGCACCTTGGCGTCGACGGTGATCCACTCGCCCTTTACGTCGGCGGCTGCGGTCTTTTCCTTAAACAGTCGCGCCAGCTCCTCGGTGGTGTCCTGGTCGTGGCCTCGGCGCAGCGGGATCAGGTGGTGCGGCTGCACCTTGAGCCCGAGAACCCCGGCGCGGTGCCGCTTGGCGAGGTTGAGGGCGAGGTCGAGCCGGTCGGCGGAATGGTCCGGGTCATCCATGAAGACAAGAATCTGTTTCAGCTCCATCAGGTAGCGCCTCCTTGATAAACGGGCTTGGCATGCTCGGTTGCTGGTACTGCGGATGTGGTCGGTAAAGTCTTGTCCAAGGTGGCGAAATTGCGCAGCAGGTGCCCCTTGATCATCTCCTTGAAGTCCGCTTCCTGGTCGCCGCGGTAGACCAGCGAGGATGCGATCTCGGCGGCGAGGATGGCGTAGCGGCACTTGGCAGGGAGACGATCCAGCCGGGTCCGGTATTCGGGTTCGCGCAGCATGGCGGGGAGGTGCGCCAGGATGGCCTGCTGGAACACCGGCTCGTCGCACAGTTCCGGATTTCTCTGGAAGAAGGAGAAGAGCCGGGCGTAATGCCCGTTGATCTCGTGGCTGATCGCTTCGGAGATCTCGGTGTAGGTGAAGCTGCTGCCGGCTTCGCGGTGGCGCCGGAAGATGAGCTGCGCCTCGTCGCGGGCGCGCTGCTCAAGGATCCGGAGCACGTCGCCGACGTAGCGCTCCTTGTGCTGCAGGAACTCCTCCTCGGAGAGCATCAGGTTGGCGATGATCTCGTAGGACGAGGAGATGACGCCGCACTTGTTGGCAGAGGCGTCGCGCATGATGACGATGCCGCGGCGCTGCATCTGGGTCCTCGCCTCCGGCGTGATGAAGGAGTTGGCCCCCTCGACGATGGCGCGGGTGGTGGGGGTGCCGTCCTCGCGGAAGAAGCGGGCCCAGTTCTCGGCGTCGATGGTCTCGGGGCGCCCACCGGCCGGGATGAACAGGTCGGTGGGGACGGAGAAGAGGAGGTTGCCGAACTCGCGGTGGAACTGGTCCGTGGTGACCCACTGCTCCTCGACACCGAGGCCCGTGCTCACGGCGCGTTTGAAGAGCTCGCGAAGACCGTCGGTGCGGCGCTGGTTGCGGTACAGGATAAATCCGCCGGGGTGCAGGCGCTTGGGGTCGAAGGCATCGAGGTCTTGTTTCAGGACGATGCGGGCCAGTTCCTCGTGGTCCATCCCTTCCGGGTCGAAGATGGCGCCGCTGCCGTCCAGGATCAGCTTGATGCAGGCCTGCGGGGAGCGCTCCAGCATGATGCGCAGGGCGTTACCGGCCACGTCGCCGCTGGGGCCGCCGGTCAGTTTCACGCTGAAGCGGTCGCGCCGGATGTCGATCCCCAGCTCACGCATGGTGGTCTCGGCGAACTGCATGACCCCGGTGGAGGTGACGCCGTACTCCTTGTGGTTGATGCCGACCCGCTTGCTGGAGATGAGGCCGATGCCGAGCAGGTAGCCGCGTTTGAGCGACTGGCGCGCGATCATCTCGATCATCACGTCGTGCATGTTCTCGTCGGGACCGATCTCGATCGGCTCGTCTTCGCCGTAGTAATCGACCACGCGCGGGTCGCGGGCTCGGCCGCCGTCGGTGACGAAGATGTCCAAAAAGGCGTTGATGAAGCCGAACTGCAGCTTGTACAGGCGCTGCGTGGAGAGGTCGTGTGCCTCAAGGCGCGCGGCGTCGAGCACCACCACCATCTTGGAGCCGCCCTCGTAGATGTCCTTGTTCTTCAGGTGCTGGGTGTGCGCCAGCACGTAGACCTCGCGGAACAGGGTGCTTGCCGAGGTGACGTAGTCATCGCGGTTCTTGGTGATGATGGTGCGCCAGCCGCCGCGGGCGATGTCGGAGAAGCCGATGTGGTAGCCGCAGCCGTAGCGCCCGAAGAAGAAGGTGATGCGGAAGGGAAGCTCGGGCGGCAGGTCGGCGGTGAACTCGGGGGCGAGCTCCGCGAGGTAGGCCGGGTCGAGCCGGAAGGCGAGCGCGTGCTTCTCACGCACGTAGAAGTTGGTCTTCAGCGTGTTGCGGATGAAGGCGATGGCGCAGCGGAAGATGGAGCGGCGCAGGTCGTCGATGTAGCGGTGCCCGGTGTTGTACGACTCGACGAAGCGGACCGTCTCCTCCAGGGTCTTCTTGTAGAACTCCTCGCGCAGGGAAAGCCCCGGCTGGAAACGGGTCCTGAACAGCTTGGCGAGCTGCAGGGCGATATCCGGGTGCGAGTGGAACGCGAGCCGCACCTCTTCGTGGCTGAAGGGGTCGGGGTGGTGATGCGCCAGGTTGGTGTGGCAGAAGGCGATGAAGGCGTTCACCAGGCTCGCCTCCTCGCCGGTCATCACCTGGGTCGTGACGAACCTGCGGTAGGTCGTGGAGGCGGTGGAGAGGATCTGGGTGTTGTAGAGCTCCATCTGCAGCCGGTCGAAGAGCTCGCTCCCCTTGGAAAGAAGGGCCTCGCCGCCGCGCTTTCTGACGTAGAAGGTGCCCAGGAAGTAGGGGTGCACGCCGTTGGAGATGGTCAGGCAGTAGGCGCGCTGCACCCCGAAGTCGAGCCGGTTGAAGACCTCCATGGTCTGCAGCAGGAAGTCGTTCTGGGGCGGGTTGCCGACCGCGAAGAGGACGCGGGTCTCGGCATCGGGGCCGGAGTCCTCGGTTTGCTCGACGTCGAGGAAGATCCCCCCCTGGCGGTTGCCCTCCTGGAAGACCCAGAGCAACTGGGCCACCCGGTTCGGGGGGGAGATGCGCACGTACTGCTCGTTGTTGAGCCACAGGAGCCGCAGCAGCGGATCGAGCTGGTTCATGTCGAAGAGCGGATAGCGGCTTTGCAGCGCCTGGACGATCCCCTCTTTTATGGCGGGGGGGATCACCGGCGCCGGCGCGTTGGCTATCTCGCCATGCTCTTTGCGGTCGAAGTCGAAGCGCTGCACCTCGAGCCCCTGCGAGAGCCCCGGTACGAGACCGCGGGAGTGGGTGAACTCGGCGTAGGAGATGTCGCGCTCCTGCAGCGTGCGCAGGGTGTCGTAGAGGGAGCCGGGCTGGTTCAGGCGGGCGAGGATCAGCGTCCTCGCGCGGTCCGCGACGGTCAGCTTCTGGTTGTGGGCCAGTGTCCTCAGCCCGACCGCCAGCGCGTGCACCGCTTCGGCTTCCTCCTGCATGGTGATGAAGAAGTAGGAGTCCATCTGGCCCTGGAGCCAGGCAAGGTTGTCCCTGGTGCACCCCTCGTTGGCCCCGATCAGGCGGTCAACTGAGGCGAGCACATTCGTCTCGGCGGCGCACATGTCACTCCCCCTGGACCGGCAGCAGTCCTTCCATTTCCGGCTTGAACACGCTCCAGACGCGCTGGCGCAGCTCACCCAGAAACTCGTTGGTGATGAATTTCGGCAGCGTCACCTTGGGGTTCGGGTCGTTCATGACCTGCGAGGGGAGGGTATACTCCTTCTCCTCGTGGAACCCCTGGCGCAGCTCCAGTGCCAGTCCGCGCAGGTAGGCCCGGCGCACGGCGGCGACGATGTCCTGCGAGGCGATCTCCAGTCCGGCAGCTTCCTTCAAGGCGCGCACGATGATGTCGTGACCGATGCCGACGCCGACGAACTTGCAAAGGCCGATCATGTCGTAGCCGACCTGCAAAAGTCCGCCGGTGGTGATGGCCTGGGTCCACTCTTCGAGGGAGTGCTTCCCTTCCTTGGCGAGCATCATGTGGGTCCCCATGGACATGTGGCCGCCGGCGATGGCGAACATGTAGCCGGGGTTGGTGTCCGGGAGGTAGGCCGGGAGCTCGAGGCCCTTCACGTGCATGGCGTAGGCGGTTTCGCCGGTCTCCTCGGAGAGCCGCTTCACGCCGCGGGCGATGCCGGGGAGGGTGCCGCGGCCGGCGTCCTCGATCAGCTCCGCGATCTTCTCGTAGTCGCCGAAGGTGGCGCCGTTGAAGAGCGGCTTGTCCGGGTGGCGCTCGTTATAGTCGAGCACGTAGGATATGGTGGTCCCCAGAGAAATGGCGTCCATGCCCAGGAGGTCGCAGCGGTGGATCAGGTCGCAGACCTTGGCCGGTTCGTGCACGCCCAGGTTGGAACCGAACAGGATGAGCGGCTCGAAGTCGAACTTTGCCGCCAGCTTGCCGCGGCTGCCGTCCTCGTTCTTGTAGAAGAGGTTGTTGTGGCAGCGGATGCCGCAGCGGTGGCAGGCCTCGGTGGCGATGTCGAATTCCTTCTCCACCTCGTCGCGGAACAGCCGCTCCACGTCGGTGTTCCCCTTGGGACGGAAGTTGTTGAGCGGCACCGCGTGGAAGACCTGCAGCACTTCGATGTTGGCCCAGGTGCCGCCGCCGCCACCCTGGCTCGCCGGCTGAAAGCGCGCGCTGCCGCCGCTTTTCAGGATGTCGCGGTTCACGTCGCGGATCTCGGGGGTGATCTTCTGCAGCTTGTCGGAGCTGAGCGCCACAATGGCCAAGAGGTTCTTGTACCCCAAAAGGCTCCCCATGCCGCCGCGGCCGGCGAAGCGGCTCTTGGGCTCGCCCGACTTCAGTTCATTGTCGGTGCTCATCACCACCGCGCCCATGTAGTTGTTCTGCCAGTTCTCGCCGGCGGGGCCGATGGCGGCGAAGTGGGCTTCGGGGTACTCCTGGTACAGCGCCATGATCTTGCCGTGGCCGGTGAGGCCGACCAAGTGGTCGGCGGGCTTCAGCTCGACCTCCGGACCGTTGGCCCCTTCCTTCAGCAGGGCGTAGACCGGCTTGTCGGAGCGGTTCTCGAAGATCACCTCGTCCAGCCCGGTCCACTTGAACTTGTTGCCGAAGTTGCCGCTGCCGGTGGACCACATGGCGCCGGGGCGCCCGGTGCCGGACTGCTTCAAGGGGCTGTAGCCGGAGAAGTAGCTGCGCATGCCAGTCATGATGCTGGTGCCGGTCAAGAGGCCGGTGTTGAGGATGACCGGGTTCTCCGGGCAGTAGGCCTCGGCGATGTCGCGCTCGGCGAGTATCTGGAAGCTCCTGCCGAAGCCGCCCAGCACGTCTTCCAGGTTTTTGCAGGGGACTTGGGCGAAGGTGGTTGTGCCGGTGGCAAGGTCGACGGTGCAGCGCTTATAGATGACGCTTTCCGGATTGTTGCTGATGGTTTTTTCGCTCATATCGTAGCTCCGCAAAAATAAGGTGATGGACCTTAGGGGACTGGCTCCGCCAGGTGCCAGTCCCCTTGGTCTTAAGGTGGTGATAGAAAGTCCCCCTTTGCGAAGGGGGATTTAGGGGATTTGCTTGTGGCTGTGGAGAGGCAAATCCCCCCCGCCCCCCCTTCGCAAAGGGGGGAGCCGTGAAGGCAAGGGGACAGGCACCTGCGAAGCCAGGCCCCGAACAGCAGGAGGATTAGACTATCCTCCGCCCATGCGCGGCAGGAAGGAAACGACGTCCCCCTCCGCTACGGTCTCGTCCCATCCCGCGTGCAGGCCGTTGACGAGGACCGTGCCCACGTCCTGCCTGGCGAGCCCCAGCTGCTCCACGATCGACGCGATCTTTTGGTCCGGGGTGATCTCCCAGTCCGCCTCGTCGAACTTCTGCCTGCGCAGGGACGCGTAGAGTTTTACCTTGATCTGCATGTGAAACCTCCCGTCATGACAACGGAAAAGTGGCAAAGGGGACAGGCACCTGCGGAGCCTGTCCCCTGCGCGGGTGAATAGGGGATCTGGATGGAGCGTCTGTTACAGGTTGCTGCTTAGAAGCCGAGGTAGGCTTCGCGGATGGACTCGTCGGCTTCAAGGTCCTTGCCGGTCCCCTGGCCCACGATGCGCCCGTTTTCCATGACGTAACAGTAGTCGGCGACCTTCAAGGTCTGGTGCACGTTCTGCTCGACCAGGAAGATGGTGAGACCCTGCTTGTGCAGCTCCTGGATTACCTTGAAGACCTCCTGCACCATGATCGGCGCGAGACCGAGGCTCGGCTCGTCGAACATGATGACCTGGGGATCCTGCATCAGCGCGCGGCCGATGGCAACCATCTGCTGCTCGCCGCCGGAAAGGGTCTCGGCGGTCTGGGTGCGGCGCTCTTCAAGGCGCGGGAAGATCTCGTAGATCCGCTTCAGGGTCTGGGCCCTTTTGCCGTGCGCCCTCTTCAGGTAGGCGCCCACCAGCAGGTTCTCTTCCACGGTCATTTTCGGGAAGAGCTGGCGTCCCTCCGGGACCAGGGTGATGCCGAGGTCGACCACCTTGTGCACCGGCATGCCGGTGACCAGCTTGCCGTCATAGTGGATGGTGCCGCTGGCGGTCGGGATCAGGCCGCACAGCGATTTGAGGGTCGTGGTCTTGCCGGCGCCGTTGGCGCCGATGAGGGCGACCAACTGCCCCTTGGCGACCGAGAAAGAGATGTTCCACAGGGCCTGGATGTCCCCGTAATTGACTGAGATGCCGTTGACGTCGAGCAAATTCATGCCGCTTCCTCCCCAAAGTACGCTTGAACGACATGCGGATCGCTGGACACCTCGGAGGGGGTCCCTTCGGCGATCTTCTTGCCGAAATTGAGCACCACCAGGCGGTCCGAGATGTTCATGATGACGCGCATGATGTGTTCGACGATGAGGATGGTGAGACCCTGCGCCTTGAGCTTCATGATCAGCTCGACGGTGCGGTCCGCCTCGGTCGGGTTGAGGCCGGCGACGACCTCGTCCAGGAGCAGGAACGACGGATCCAGGGCCAGCGCCTTGCTGATCTCCAGGCGCTTACGCCCGGCCAGGGTGAGGCCCGCGGCGGAGACGTTGGCGCGGTCGGCGAGACCGGTGGTCTCCAGCACCTGCCAGGCGTGACGCTCGGCGTCGGCCCTTTTCGGGTGCTTCAGGAAGGAGGCGATGGTCACGTTCTCCAGCACGGTGAGGCCCGCGAAGGGCTTCACCACCTGGAAGGTGCGGCCGATGCCGACTCCCGCCAGGTTGTAGGGGGGCTTGCCGGAGATGTCGTTGCCCTGGAAGATGACGCTCCCCTTGGTGGGGGCGTAGTAGCCGGAAATGACGTTGAAAAGGGTGGTCTTGCCGGCGCCGTTGGGGCCGATGAGGCCGACGATCTCCCCTTTTTCCACGCTGAAGCTGACGTCGTCGACCGCGGTGAGGCCGCCGAAACATTTGGTTACCGAATTTACCTTGAGGATAGGTTCAGCCATGAGTTAGTTCCCCTCTTCCGGTGCTGCCACGGCGGAAAGAACCGCGGTTTCCGATGCCGGTTCTGCGTTTTGCTCGGGCCTGGTGGCACCCGCCTTGCGCTTGACCATGGTGCCCCAGAGGCCGTTGGGTATGAAGATGACGCTGATGGCGATCAGCGCGCCCAGGATGATGAGATAGAGGAGCTGGAAGTCGGACAGGTAGGCCCAGAAGATCGTCTTGAAGGCGAAGATCAGGATGGCTCCGAGAGCCGGTCCGAACAGGGTCCCCATGCCGCCGAAGACCACCATGACCACCGCCTGGTCGCTGACCATGTCACCCAGCGTAGAGGAAGGGTCGATGAAGGTGATCCAGTAGGCATAGATGCCGCCGAGGATGCCGGTGGGGAGCGCCGAGAGGATGAAGGACTGCATCTTCAGCTTGGTCGGGTTGAGCCCCAGCGCCTTGGCACCTTCCTCGTCCTCGCGGATCGCCTTGAGCTTGAGGCCGAAGGGCGCGCGCTCCAGCAGATACCAGAGGATGGCGAAGGTGGCGCCCACGGTGATCAGCATCAGGTAGTAGAAGAACTGCGGGTTCAGGAACGCCTCGAGACGCATGCCGTCCGGGCCGCCGGTGAACTCGACGTTCAGGGCGAGCTGCTGGATCGCACGGGAGAGCGCCCAGGTGGCGATGGCGAAGTAGGCCCCTTTCAGTCTCAAGGTCGGGATGCCCGCGATGAGCGCCACGATGGCGGCAGCGACGCCGCCGGCCGGCAGGGCCGCCCAGAAGGGGAGGTTAGCCTGCATCATCAGGATGCCGATGGTGTAGGCGCCGATGCCGAAGAAGGCACCGTGGCCGAAGTTCAGGTAGCCGGTGTAGCCGGCGATGACGTCGAAGGCGATGGCGAGCCCGATCCACATCACTCCCTCGGTGAGGACACGCAGTACGAAGGTGTCGTGCACCACGAGAGGCAGGATCAAAAGGGCGGCACCGATGATGGCCAGTATGGTTGCGCCACGATTTTTCATGTCAGACCCCCTTGCCGAACAGCCCGCGCGGGGAAATCAGCAGGATGATGTAGAGGATGGCGAAGACGGCGAGCAGGGTGTGGCTCGGGTTGAAGTAGATCATGAAGATCGACTGCACCAGGCCCAGAAGGAGCGCCGCCCAGGGCACGCCGGCCAGGTAGCCCATGCCGGCGAGCACCACCACGAAGAAGGCGAAGATGGTGTACTCGTTGCCCATCTGGGCGCCGATGGAGAGGATACAGCCCAAAAGCACGCCGGTCATGGCCGAGATGCCGACATAGATGCCGTACACGTAGGAACCGGTGCGCTTGCTGTTCACTCCCATGAGACCCGCGGCATCCTTGTGCTGTGCCAGCGCACGGACGCCAAGGCCGAAATTGGTCTTTTTTAAGAGGTAGTGCAGGATCAGGGTGATCGCAAGAGCGTAGGCGAGACCCACCAGGCGCACGGTCGGGATGGTCACGGCCAGTCCCAGCGGCTCCAGGTCGAACGATCCTTCCGAGAAGGCGGACGGGATCGAGTTCGAGTAGAAGCCGAAAACGGTGAGGGCGAGCCCGCGGAACATGATGGCCAGACCGAAGGTGAAGACGAGGCCCATCAGGAAGGGGTTACCCTTGGTCCCGGAAAGCACCCGGTGGATCACCGGCTGGATCACGTAGCCGACCCCGAAGTAGAGGACGAAAATGACCGGCAGAAAAAGGAAGGGATCGAGCCCGGTCCATTTGTTCAGGTAGTAGCCGGTGAAGGCCCCGAACATGATCCATTCCCCGACGGCGAAGTCGATGACGTGCATGACCCCGTAAGTGAGCGAGAATGCGATGGCGATGGTGATGTAGATCCCCCCCAGCAGTATCCCGTCGGTCAAAGCTTGTGGCAGCAGTTCCATCATAAAGCAAGTCCTCCAGCGTTGCGTTTCCAGCGAATATGGCAGCTACGTTGTTTGTGGTCCGTCTGGACCGGCGGCGGTTACCCGCCCGGGCCGCTCTGGCCGTGGTGGTTCGCCCTTTACGGGAGAGAACCCCTGCCGGCGGCGGTTGCTGCCGGCAGGGGATACTTCATGCAGCTATTAACGGGACTTCCACTCTTTCATCGGGTAGATGGCCGGAGCTTCGACGGAAGCCTTCGGCCCGACGGTCTTGACATGGCCGCCCTGGATCTGGACGGTGAGCGGGTCGAGGCCGACGTTGGCGTGGTAGAACTCGCCGGAGGTGGCGAATTTCACGCGGCCGTAGAAGGTCTGCACGTCGATCTGCTCGAGAGCGGTGATCAGCTTGGTGCGAGTAGCCTCGTCCATGCCCGGCTTCGCGCCGATTTTCTGCAGAGCGGTCTGGAAGGCGATGCCGGCGGCGGAGCAGCCACCCTGGGTGTAGTCGCCCGGGTTGTTGAATGCTTTCTGGGAAGCGGCGGCGTAAGCTGCAGCGTTCGGCCAGAGCACCTTGCTCTTGGTCTTGGCGGTGCCGGTCCAGCAGGTGGTGCCGAAGATCTGCTCGCCGTCTTTGCCGACCGCGTCGATGAACGCCTTGTCGGTGATGCCACAGTGCATGAGGAGGGCTTTCGGGGTGTAGCCGATCTGTTTGAGGGCTTTCACGAACTTCACGTGCTCTTCGTCGTGGCCGCCGAAGGCGATGACGTCGGGCTTCATGCTACGTACTGCGGAGAGGAGCGGGGTCATGTCCTGACCGGAGGGGACGATGCTGAACTTCACGATCTTCAGCTTGGCCTTCTCGGCGGCAGTCTTGTAAGCCTCTGCGGTCGCCTTGGAGAATGCGTCGTTGGAGCCGATGATGGCGATGGTCTTCGGAGCCGGCTTCATCTCGGTCAGGGTCTTGATGGAGGTAGCGCCGGTGAAGTTGATCGGCGGGATGGTGCCGAAGGTGTACTTGAACTTGTTCTTCCAGATGAGCGGGCTCTCTGCGGAGCCGGTGATCATCGGGATCTTGTACTTGTCGACGACCGGGGCCACGGCGAGGGTTACGCCGGAGGAGTAGGGTCCGAGGATGAAGTCGACTTTCTCCTGGGTGATCAGCCTCTCGGCCGCTGCAGCGCCGGCAGCCGGGTTGGACTGGGCGTCGGCGTACACCAGCTTGACCGGGTACTTCTTGCCCTGGATCTCGATGCCACCCTTGGCGTTTACTTCCTGCGCCCAGAGGTCGTAGCCGCGCTTGGTGATGTTGCCGCCGGTGACCAGGTCCCCGGAGAGCTCGGTGATGACACCGATCTTGAAGAAGTTCCTCTGCTCCGCGTGGACCGGGATGGCCACGAAGAGGGCTGCGATGAGCAGCAGTACCCTGACGAATCCAAACTTCATTGTGCTACCTCCTGTTGTTTGATGTGCCAAAAAAAGTTTTTGAAACAACCTGCATCGCATTCCATTCAGGGTTCGCGGCCGGTGCGGTGGACGACGTCGGCTACCGTCGGCCGAGGGAACCCGGTGCCCGCACCTCGCGGCGCTGGCAGCCCGTATACAGCAGAAAGCATGCCAAATGGCCCTCTGTGGCGGCAAAGGAGGATTTTGCAGAACGGGGTTTGGTGAAACTCCGCATGCTTACTGACAATGAACGATGAACGGGTCGATGCAGGGGACGGAGGAGCGGGGTGCGGCCCCGCTGGGGCACCCCTGGTCGGCGGCAAAATTATTCACATGTGAATAACGGTCGTATACAGGGTCGCGCCATCAGCAGGCGAGCCCGTAGCGTTTTAATTTGCGCGCAATGGTCGGCTGGCTCACGCCGAGCGCCTCGGCCAGGTCGGCCTGGCAGCCATGGGATTTGATGGCGTGGGCCAGCAGCGCACGCTCCGTACTTTCAATGACTTGCGGCAGGGTCATGCTCTCCGGCCACTGCGCCGGGGCGGTCGCCTCGCTGGTGTCGCCCTTGGCCACGTCGGCCGGGAGGTCCTGCAGGCTGATCACCTCGGACTCGGTCATGACCACCAGCCGCTCGCACAGGTTCATCAGTTCCCGCACGTTGCCGGGGAAGGGATAGCCCAGGAGGGTGTCGCAGGCCGCGCGGGAGAGGCGTTTACTGGTCTTGTGCTTCTTTGCGTACCACTCGATGTAGTGCAGGATGAGGGGGAGCAGGCATTCCTTGCGCTCCTTGAGGGAAGGGACGTGGATCGGTATGACCTTGAGGCGGTAGTACAGGTCGAGGCGGAACTTTCCTTCCTCGACCATTTGCTCGAGGTTACGGTGGGTTGCGGCGAGGATGCGCACTTTCACCTCGCGGGGGCGGGTGCTCCCCAGGCGCATGATGGTGCCGTCCTCCATGAAGCGCAGAAGCTTCACCTGGGAGGGGAGCGGCAGCTCGGCGATCTCGTCGAGGAACAGGATGCCGCCGTCGGCGAGCTCGAAGTAGCCAGGCTTGCCGCCGGTCTGAGCGCCGGTGAAGGCGCCCTTGTCGTAGCCGAAAAGTTCGGATTCTATGAGGGATTCGGGGATGGCGCCGCAGTTAATCTTGATGAGCGGCTTGTTGGCGCGCTCCGAGTTCTTGTGGATCAGGTCGGCGAAGAGCCCCTTGCCCACGCCGGAAGGGCCCAGGATCAGCACGGTCGACTCCACCTTGGCGACCTTGAGCGCCTGGCGCAACGCCTTGAGCATGGCGGGGCTGCGGGCGATGATCTGCTGGTTCTCCAGCTGCTGTTCCTGCTGCATTTCCAGCATTTGGTTGCGGTACTGGTCCCGGATCGCCTCCTGGTCCTCCAGTTCGCGCTGCAGGTTGTCGATTTCGGTGATATCCCGCTCGCTTACCACGACCCGGGTGATGCGGCCGGCAGAGTCGAAGACCGGGGCCGCCGTGGTGATCAGCTTGCGTCCCTCGCGCTGTTGCAAGAGGTTCACCCGCCCGTGTGTCCTCAGCACCTCGAGGGTGGCGGAGCGGTCGAAGACGCGGGCGTTGATGAGGTCACGCATGTTGCGGCCGACCACGTCCTTAGCCTGGACGTTG
Organism: Geomonas oryzisoli; assembly: GCF_018986915.1. Taxonomy (NCBI): domain Bacteria; kingdom Pseudomonadati; phylum Thermodesulfobacteriota; class Desulfuromonadia; order Geobacterales; family Geobacteraceae; genus Geomonas; species Geomonas oryzisoli. The sequence goes on along the minus strand of NZ_CP076723.1, from coordinate 4,007,882 downwards.
TTGATCCGCTCCGAGGCGGGGTTTATGCGCACCACATTGGCGTCGGCGTCGCAGATCCACAGGCCGTCCGAGGATGAATCGATGATGGTGTCCAGTTCGCGGGTAAGTCCCTGGTAAAACTCCATCTGCTTGGCCATCTCTTCGAGCTCGGTGCTCTCGACGAAGACGCAGACCGCACCTACCTGCTCCTGGTCCAGCAGCATAGGGCTCACCCGCACCAGGAAGTTGGACTCGATGCCGCGCACGGAGATCTCGGTGTTGCGCGCGTGCCCCAGAAGCCTCTGCGCCACCTTGGGCCACAGGTCGGGGAGTACGTCGTTCAGGTGCACCCCCTGGAAGGCGCCGAAGCTTTCCCGGACAGCCCGGTTGGCCAGGATCACCA